>JAFSGD010000009.1 GCA_017434845.1 Clostridia bacterium | reverse complement strand
TAACCGTTCGTTTTTAGTGAAATCGTTCGCTTACGCTCACGGTGAAATAATTTACTCCGTAAATTGTGAAATTTGATGCTATCGCATCAAGTGAAATTAAATCCACCCACTCGCCGTCGAGGCGAATTTCACACGCCGCAGGCGTATTTCACATTGCAAAGCAATATTTCACCCACCCGCAAGGGTGGATTTAGTTGAAAACGACAGAAATCATATATATGTGTTTTTTATTTAAATAATCGATCATCTTTTTCATCAAATCAGTCCCTATCCCTCTGCCTTGATAATCAGGATGAACCATCAAGTCTTGTATATACGCATCAGTAACACTGTTTGATACGCAATCAATATATCCGATGAGTGTTTCTTTTTCATAAACTGCGATATGATAATAAGACGTTAGCAAAGGATTATTATACTCTTTCTCCATTCTGTTCCAACCGACTGATTCGCGTAAATCTGCTAAATCATTTACGGAAACGGTTTCGTTACATATATATATCATTTTGAATTCACCTTTGCGGTATTAAGTGATGCAATAAGCATTCTTTTAATTTCTTCAGCAAGAGAAAGGATTTCATCAAAGTTATATTCTATCAGATTTGTTCTTTTTAAAAGCGTAAGCCAATAAATACTTTCTCCCGTTTCCTTAAGAGAAATATGGAGTTTGGATATAAAATCGGCTTTGCTGTTACCGTATATGGCTTCGTTTATATTTGCGCCAACACTTGTAGCAGAGCGAAGCAGTTGTTTGGCGATTGTGGTATCCTTTTTTGCTTTTGAAAATTCTTCATAAAATAATACGATTTGTGTTGCGAAATCGAGAGATTTATCGAGTAAAGGACTGTTCATTCATCATCACCTCTGAATGCATTATACCATATTGTACGACTTAATTCAATGCTTTGCGAAGCAAAGCTACCTTTTTTCTTCTCTTTTCTCTCTTATCTTTTCTCTGGAAACGACAATTTGAGAGAAGAGAGAAGAATGAAAAGAGAAAAGTGAAAAGAACAAAAAGAAACGACAATCTTCTGTCGAAAATTGTCGTTTCTTTTTGGCGGAGAAGGTGGGATTCTCCGCAGACTTCTCGGCTGCATACGGCGCTCCGCGCCTCTTCCGCCGCGCGTCTGCTCCCCCGTGGCGCAAAAAACAGTTCCCCGAACTGTTTTTCGCCGCCCTTCGAATCCCCTCATATCAAAACAAAAGAACCATCAACGATGGTTCTTTTGTTTTGGCGGAGAAGGTGGGATTCGAACCCACGAACGGTTTTATCCGTTACACGATTTCCAGTCGTGCGCCCTCGACCAGCTAAGCGACTTCTCCGAATATTCAGTTATGCGCTTTCAACGCGCTTGGCTATTATAACACATGATTTTCTGCTTGTCAACATAAATTTTTCTTTATTTCTGCTTTTTTCTTTTTGAAAAGCGTTTTGTTTTTATCTGCAGAGCAAGCGCTTTGTTACTTTTGCCGAAAATTAAATATTTTCAATATTTCCCTATTGCATTTTTGTCGTGTATCGTTTATAATATAGACACCACAATAGGGCGATATTGCCCAAAAAACATTTCATAAGGAGAAAAAACACCATGAAGAAGATACTTGCGTTTCTTCTCGCAGCGACTATGCTCTGCGCATTGTTCGTTCTGCCCTCCGCAGCGGATGACAAGAAAAACTTCGAAGTTGACATCCCCTACGTAAGCAAAGCACCCTCTATCGACGGTACCGTTAAGTCCAACGAATACGGTTCCTCTTTCGCTCTTCACACCTATTCCGACAACAAGGAACAGTTTGAAGACACCGAACATAACCAGTTCACTGATTGGGATTTTGATTTCCACATGGCTTGGGATGCAGACAACCTCTATATGGCTTGGGTTGTTGATTCCGACGTTCACGCTGGTCTTCCCGAACAGGACTTCACCTCTGACGGCGTTTTCGATGAAAACGACTATCCTTACATGTGGCAGTACTCCTGCGTACAGTTCATCTTCACTCCCGGCGCTCCCGACGGCACCAAGGTTTACCAGACCGCCGACTACAGCGGTAACTACCTCGAAGTAGGTCTCTGCCTTTCTGCTGAAGGCAAGCAGTGCCGTGCTGTTTGGTCGAGGCCCGTTGGCGCAGAAGCGCTCGATGTTAACGACTGGGACGCTATCATCAACAGAGATGACGCTGCAGGCACCACCACCTATGAAGTTCGTATTCCTTGGGGCAAATCCGGTATCAAGGAAGTTGGTAACGGCGCACAGTTCGGTCTTACCTATGCAGTTGCTGCACAGGAAGATTACAACGTTAAGCGCGGCATGATCGAATGGCAGGATGCAGTTCTCGGCGGCAAGAACGCTGACAACGCTGCTATCGTAACCCTTACCGGTAACGAAAAGATCGAAAAATCCGAAAACTCTGCAGCTTATTCTCAGGCTCCCGTTGAAGAACTCAAGGAAGGCACTCTTCCCGAATACGTAACCGCTGATACCGTTAAGCTCGGTCTCGATTCCGTTAACACCGGCATCATCGGCGAAAGCTCTGTTCTTTACACCGCAGCTGACAAGATGGAAAACACCAAGTGGGCACACTGCTTGCTTCTCGAGCCCATGAGCGGCGACAGATACAAGGTTATCGAAACCAAGACCGGCGCAGGCGAAGAAGTTGTTTTCGAAAACGAATTCAAGAAGGGCATGCTCGTTGCAGCATTCCACTCCGACGGAGCTGACGGTTCCACCGGTAAGGAACGCAGAGAAGCAGCTATGGCTCTTCAGGCAGGCGATGAAGTTGGCCTCTTCGGTATCAACCTCGCTGATGCTAAGCGTCAGTACTCCAACGCTATGCTCTTCGTTTACACCGAAACCATCGGCGGCGGCGACGAATCCTCTGAAGTTGTTGACGATTCCTCTGAAGTAGTTGACGAATCCTCTGAAGTTGTTGACGAATCCTCCGAGGCTGAATCTTCCGTTGCAGAATCCTCTGTTGCTGATGAATCCTCCAAGACCGAAGAATCCAAGACCACTTCCTCTACCGATTCCTCCGTTGGTGATGACGAAGGCGGCAGCCTCACCTGGCTCTGGATCGTTCTCGGCGTTGTAGGCGTTGCAGCTGTTGCAGTTGTAGTTGTTATCGTTCTTAAGAAGAAGAACGCATAATCACCTAAACGAATAACTAAAAGAGACTTCTTCGGAAGTCTCTTTTTTTGCGCTCGCGCTTGATTTTGCGGCAAGCTCGGTATATAATATAAAAAACGCTGTTGCGAGGTGAAACTAATGCTTATTGAAGGAATGCAAAAGCTTACTTTATTGGATTTTCCGGGGAAGGTTGCCTGCACACTGTTTGCGCACGGATGCAATTTGCGTTGCCCGTTTTGCCACAACGCAGGGTTGGTTATTCGCAAGCCCGAAGCCGAAATAACAAAAGAAGAGCTTAGCGCGTTTTTCAACAAGCGCAAGGGCATTCTTGACGGAATTTGCCTAACCGGCGGCGAGCCCTTGCTTCAGCGCGATGCCGTTGAATTCATTGAATTCTTGCGTTCGTTCGGTTTAAAGATAAAGCTTGACACCAACGGTGCGTTTCCCGAAAGGCTTGCCGAAATTATCGGCAAAGGGCTTGTTGACTATATCGCGATGGACATTAAATCATCGCCCGAGGGCTATGCAAGGGCAACGGGCATACAAGATATAGATATTGCTCCTTTCAAAAAGAGCGTTGAGCTTATCATGAACAGCGGTATCGATTATGAATTCAGAACCACCGCAGTCAAGGGAATCCACACAGAAGCCGATTTTATCGGGATCTCAAACTGGATATCGGGCGCAAGGCACTATTATATTCAGCAGTTTACCGACTCGGGCGACCTTATAGAAAACGGCTTTGAGGCGTTTTCAAAGCAGGAAAGCGAGCGTTTTTTAGGGCTTGTGAAGCAAAAACTGCCCAATGCCGAGCTTCGCGGATTATAACCCGAATCATAACGTTAACAGGCTAAAAGGCAAGATTGCCATAAATTAACACAAGATATTGTGCATTATTACAAAACCACAATATCTTGTGTTTTTATCTTGACAGAACAACAAGATTATGGTATCCTTACATTCGCAGCGACAATGAATTGATTTGATTTTAATTAAATGAAAGGAATAGATGAAACATGTATCAAGTTGTTAAAAGAGACGGCAAAACCGCGGAATTCGATATAAAAAAGATCGCCGCCGCAATTGCCAAGGCATTTGAAGCCTGTGAAAAGCAAACTCACCCCAGCGTTATAGATTTTCTCGCCCTTAAGGTTACCGCCGATTTCGAATCGAAGATAAAAGACGGCAAGATCGCGGTTGAAGATATTCAGGACAGCGCCGAGACCGTTCTTGTTCAGGCGGGCTATGCCGACGTTGCAAAGGCATACATTCTCTATCGCCGCCAGAGAGAAAAGCTTCGTAACATGACCTCGACGATGCTTGACTACAAGGCACTCGTTGACCAATACGTTAAAAACGTTGACTGGCGCGTTAAAGAGAACAGCACCGTTACCTATTCGGTTGGCGGCCTTATTCTCTCGAACTCGGGCGCGATCACTGCAAACTATTGGCTTTCGGAAATCTACGATGACGAGATTGCCAACGCGCACCGCAACGCAGATATTCACATTCACGACCTTTCTATGCTTACCGGCTATTGTGCAGGCTGGTCGCTTAAGCAGCTTATTCAAGAGGGCTTGGGCGGCGTTCCCGGAAAAATAACCTCTTCCCCCGCAAGCCACCTTGCAACCCTTTGCAACCAGATGGTAAACTTCCTCGGCATTATGCAGAACGAATGGGCAGGCGCGCAGGCGTTCTCCTCCTTCGATACCTATCTTGCGCCCTTTGTTAAGGTTGATAACCTCAACTACGATCAGGTTAAAAAATGCATCGAATCGTTCATCTACGGCGTTAACACTCCTTCGCGTTGGGGCACCCAGGCACCCT
>JAFSGD010000077.1 GCA_017434845.1 Clostridia bacterium | reverse complement strand
TTGTCATACGCTTAAAGCAAAAATCGACAAAATTTTACATATTTTAATATAATTTAGCATAAAAGAATTAAAATGTCAATAATAATTAATACTTTTGTAATCACTTTCGCAGTTTTAAATATCTCGGATTCTTTTGGCTTTGACATTGGTCTTTTATTTAGAAAGCTTTAAGAAACGCCATGTCATTTATATTGTAATGCAAACCAAACTGTCTTGTATACAATAAATAAACGAAGACTATAATTACTTTGGCTACTTTAATAAATGACCCTTTGTAAATATTAACGATAAAAATACATTTTCGAAACAAATTGGGCGGAAAGCAATTAAAGTACTTGAAAAACAATAGGCATCGTTGTATAATATATGAACAATATTTAAAGATAGAAGTGAGGGGACATCCTTGGAATTTTTAGTTTCTGCACAAACAGATATAGGAATATCAAAAAGCACAAATCAAGATAGTCTGCTAGTTCGCATAGCCAATACCGCGCAAGGCAGAATATCATTTGCAGTATTGTGTGATGGTATGGGCGGTTTATCGAAGGGAGAGGTTGCCAGTGCAACCGTTATTCGCGCTTTCGATAATTGGTTCAACCGTGATTTTCCAAGTCTTTGTGATGCCCCGATCGAAGATTCTGTCATACATTCTCAATGGTGCCGTATGATAACCGAATTGAATGAGCGTATAAAGAATTACGGTTTGTCCTGCGGAACGCGTTTGGGAACAACAGTCGTTGCGATTTTGATAACCCAAAACCGATATTATCTACTCAATGTGGGCGATTCGCGCGCCTACGAAATAACCAATGTGCTTACTCAGTTGACGGCAGATCAAACCTATGTTGCCCGTGAGGTTGCATTAGGCAACATGACACCCGAGCAGGCGGAACGCGATCCCAAAAAGAGCGTTCTTCTTCAATGCGTGGGTGCGTCGCACGAGGTTGTGCCGGATATGTTTTTCGGTGATGCTAAGAGTAATGCAGTATATATGCTTTGCTCCGATGGTTTCAGACACGTTCTGACGCCTAACGAGATATTTTCGGGATTTAATCCTTCCGCACTTGTAAACGAACATGCGATGAATGTTAACTCATATGCGCTTATCGAGTTGAACAAAAGGCGCGGTGAGCGAGACAATATTTCTGTTGCGCTTATCAAGACCGTTTGAACGGAGAATGCGTATCTATAATAATGGGAGCACAGAAAATGAAGAAAATTAAAAGCAGAATATCACGTTGGCAAACAATTGTATTTGCTGTTTCCGCATTTCTTTGCGATGTGTTTTGCATTGCCGCCATTTTGCCCTATTTTGCAATTAAATACCAAGACCAAAGTGTTATAAAAGCAACGTCGGAGTTTATTCTGCGTTTGATTCCGAACGCAGATCTAACCGCTGTTGATATATTCAGATACATTCAGCTTTTCAGCATCGGTGTAGCCGCAATATGCTTTATCGTTGCAGTGATAGTTTTTATTATTTTTGTTTCTTCCGTTGCACGTAAAAAGCGGAAAAAGAGAGCGCCCTCAGACTCCGAAGAGGTTTTGCGGTTTGATTCTTCTTTAACCCCGCCTCAATCGGATGCAAATGAAATTCCGGTATCAACCGGTGAGATATTTGTTTTAGAGCCCGAGGAAGAGGATCTTTCTTATCTTGATTCAATTCGCACTCTTTCACTTCAAGATAAAGACGAAGGCGCCGATTCTGCCGACAGCTTCGTTATTGAAAAGGAGATCACTTATATTCACACAAACGAGTTTATTGATTAGATTTATTGCATTTTAAGTATTTTAGCATGTAAAATGAACATAATCGTAGTTCACAGACGAGAATTTCGATCATGCATTTCAGGAGTGATTATATGTCCTTTGTATATTCATATGCATCTTTCACCGATAATGGCGGTAGAGAGGTTAACGAGGATTCTATCGGAGTTTTTAAAAACTGCGATAACAATTGTTACATTCTTTGCGACGGTTTAGGCGGACACGGAATGGGCGACGTTGCTTCTTCGCTGATAGTCGATGTGTTCGGGAAACAGTTCCAACGCACCGACGATGTTGTTAATTTTCTCGGCGATATATTTCCGTATGCCCAAAAACAGCTCATGAAGGAACAAATTGCACGCAACGCAAAGCGCAAAATGAAAACAACGGGCGTTGCAATAGTTACGGATGATAGGAACGCTTATATCGGTCATATCGGTGATTCGCGTGCATACGTTTTTAATCGTAATAAGGTGAAGGAACGCACGTTGGACCATAGTATACCTCAAATGTTGGTGTTATCAAAAGAAATTAAAGAAAGCGAAATAAGAAACCATCCTGAGCGCAACTCGCTTTTGCGTGTGTTGGGCACCGAATGGGAAGATAATATGTATGAGCTTGCGGCTCCCATTCCGTTGAAAAAGACTCAGGCTTTTCTCTTGTGCTCCGATGGATTTTGGGAGCTGATTACCGAAAAAGAAATGTGCTCACAACTAAAAAAAGCCAAAGACGTTCAAGAATGGTTAGACAAGATGGTTGAAATCGTTAAAGAAAACGGTATCGGAAGGGAAATGGATAATTTCTCTGCGATAGCAGTATGGGTCGATAATATAAAATAACGTTATTGTAGGTGTATAATGAAGAATATTATGTGTGAAAAGGGTCACTTGTTTGATATAGATCAGCATAGAAGATGTCCCTATTGCGGTGCAAACCCGCAAACCCTTCCGGGTGATAATACTACGTCGGCATACGATATGGATTTCAGTGTTACGGATCCCGTAGGATTCGAGAATACCGTAGTGATAGGCTATGATGGTGATGACAATACAACCGTGTTGGAAACGTCGGGATTTAACACTTCGGCTGACGATGCGGAATCGCAAACGGTTCTTCAAGAACCTATCAGTTCCGAAACGGTCGTTCAAGAGTTTTCCAATAAAGTAAACCAACCAAACTCCGCAAATGCCGCCAATGTGCAATCTTCGGGTGGAGCAGTCCAATGTTTTTGCTTCAATTGCTTCAGAAACGTTAGTAACGGTGTGTCGTATTGTCCGAATTGCGGGAAAGAAATTAACGTAACGCCAAAGGAACCCGTGCAACTTGTTCCCGGAACCATACTTGCGGGCAGATATCTTCTTGGCCGTGCCATTGGCTCGGGCGGCTTTGGTATAGTATACGATGCTTGGGACATAAAATTGGAAACAAGGGTTGCGGTTAAAGAGTTTTTTGTCCGCCGTCTTATAACACGTGCAGTAGGTAATCGCGAAGTTATCATTTCAAAAAAAGCCGTTGAAGAATTTGAATACAGAAAGAAACGTTTCCTTGCGGAAGCGAGATGTATGGCGAAATTCGGCGCTCACAGAAGCATACCTAACGTATTTGAATTTTTTGAAGAAAACGGAACGGCTTACATAGTAATGGAGCGCCTAAACGGCGTAGCTTTAAACTCGTATCTTAGAGAGCAAAAGGGAAAAATTGATATTCAATATGCTCTTACAATTACTAACGAGGTAGGTAAGGCGTTAACTTCTCTTCATAAAGAGGGGATCATTCATAAAGATGTTGCACCGGATAATATCTATTTATGCTCGGGCAACGAACTAAAGATAAAACTGATGGACCTCGGCGCGGCAAAGCTTGCCGATGATACCGATGAAATCGTTGACGTTGTGGTAAAGCCCGGATGCTCACCTATCGAGCAGTATGACCGCAGTAAGAATATCGGACCTTGGACCGACGTTTACGCATTGGGCGCAACCCTATACGTTATGCTCACCGGCAGAAAGCCCGATGAAGCACCCAATCGCAAGATCAGCGATACTGTTATTCCGCCTCATCAAATTAACCCCGAGGTGTCGGAAAATCTCAGTAATGCGGTTATGAAGGCGATGGCTGTCGATGCTCATATGCGTTTTCGTAACGTTCAGGATTTCTTAAGTGCAATAAACGGCGAGCGCAAGGTCGTAACTCTTATACAGGAAAAGCGCAGACGTCATTATAAGCGTTTGTTCGGAATAATCGCAGCCTGTGCGGTTTTGTTGATCGGCTCGTTCTTTGTGTTTAAGGAATACGCAAATCGACATGAGCAGCAGGTGCTTGACGATGCTGATATTGAAGTATGGTTTTCTGTTGCCGATGGCTCCACCGAAGAAAAAGCTATGCAGTCGATTAAAGCCGATTTTGAAGAAAAATATCCGAACGTAATCGTCAATTTGGTTGCAATTCCCGAATCTGAATACGAATCGCGCCTGATTGAAGCGGCAAATAAAGGGAATCTTCCCGATCTGTTTGAAAGCTCGGGTATGCCAAAGAGTATTCTTGATTCTGCTATCGAGCTCGATGACGTAATGGACTCTGAACAGTTTAAAAACGCGCTGTTCCTCGATCAATTTGAAGATTATTATAATGATAATAATAAACAGATGCCTCTTGCGATAGAAGTGCCGATGGCGTATGTTATTACTAACGGTGTCACCTTTATTAATTACGACGAAGCGCATTTCTATGGTGTTGACAGCTTCGGTAACGCGCTTATTGCCGTTGATGACCGCCATTCGGAACTTATAAACCGAAATTTCGGCAACGTATCATCTTGCTCAAAAGATGCGTTTCTCAACAACGAAAGTAATACAAGTCCTGTTCTGCTTTCTTCGTCAATGGAGATCAACGAGATTCGCACCACGCTGACAAATTATGAAAAGGAATACGTGAGCTACAGCAACAAAAAGGTTTATTGCAATTTTATATATGAATGGAGCATCGGAAACGGTGAAAAGGATAACGTTGAAGCAGCAGAGCGCTTGCTTTCTTGGATGCTCGGCAACGTTTATCAAAACTATCTTATGATAAGCGAATGCAATGATGGTCAAATTCCCGTTAATAAGCTCAGCTTTGAATCTAAGGTTCAGTCAAGATATCTTTCGGGAATGTTCGAAACTTATAAAAAATTCGTATTCGAGAGAGAGGGAGATAATTAATGAGTCAACGTTGTTTGGGCTGTATGGAGCTTTTCGGTGACGGTGTCTCGGTGTGTCCGCATTGCGGTCATGCTGTAGGAACTCAGGCCGAAGAGGCAATACATATGACTCCCGGAACCGTTCTGCATAACCGATATATCATTGGCAGAGTTTTGGGATATGGCGGTTTCGGTGTTACGTATATCGGTTGGGATACAAACCTTGAACAAAAGGTTGCCATAAAAGAATATCTTCCCAGCGAATTTTCAACAAGAACACCCGGTCAATCACGTGTTACAATATTTGAAGGCGACAAAAACGAACAGTTCCGCGACGGCTTGGAAAAATTCGTTGAAGAAGCAAAGCATCTTGCGAAATTTCAGAATGAGCCCGGTATCGTAAAGATATTCGACGGCTTTGAGGAAAACGAAACGGCTTATCTGGTAATGGAATATCTCGACGGCGAGACACTAAAGTCTTATCTTAAGAGAAACAGAACCATTCCCGAGGATAAAGCGGTTGAGATGATACTGCCCGTGCTGAATTCGTTGCAAACCGTTCACGAAGCTGGTTTGCTTCACCGCGATATCGCACCGGATAATATTTTCTTAACCAAAAACGGCGATGTGAAGCTAATCGACTTCGGTGCTTCACGTTATGCAACAACCTCGCATAGCCGAAGCCTGACGGTTATTATAAAACCGGGTTATTCGCCCGAGGAACAATATCGAAGCAGAAGCGATCAAGGCCCCTGGACCGACGTTTATGCAATTGCCGCAACGCTTTATAAAATGATAACCGGCAAAACACCGCCCGATGCGATGGAGCGTCGAGCTAAATACGAGAATCAAAATAAGGATATTCTCGAAGAACCGCACAAGATCGATAAGCGCATATCCATCAACCGCGAAAACGCTATCCTCAATGCAATGAACGTTAGAATTGAGGATAGAACTCAGGATATAGCGACCTTTATAAAAGATCTTAACGCAGACCCTCCCGTTAAGCGTGTTTACGGCAAAATAAAGAAGATCGATATTTATGCTTGGCCTCTTTGGCTGAAAATATTGATTCCTTCGATGATTTCTGTGATTTTCGTTGTAGGTGCATTGCTTCTTACCGGTGTTATAAAGCTTTCGAATTTCACCGAGAATATAGTAATTCCCGAAGGCGTTGTTGCCGTTCCGGATGTTGAAGGCAAGCAAAGAGACGATGCAATAAGAATTCTTACTGACAGCAAGCTGCTGGTATCAACCGGCGGTACGGTTGAGTCGGAATATATCGAAGCCGGAAAAATAATTCTTCAAACACCTATCGGCGATTCATATCTCAACGTAAACGGCACCGTTGTGCTTATCATCAGCAGCGGTAAAGGCGTTGTATCTCCCGAAAACGGAAAAGCAACGGTTCCGTTCGTTATTTGGGACACTAAAGAGGACGCTATCGACAAGCTCATCGAAGCCGGTTTGGGTGAACCGTTTATAGTCGAAAAGCATGATGATAACGTTGAATACGGTTCTGTTATTTCGCAAGATCCCGAAGCGGGTGCGACCGTAGAGGTCGGTACCAAGATCACGCTTACGGTTTCTATCGGTCCTGCAGCATTCGAAATGCTTAATGTTGTAGGCATGGATAAAGACGATGCTGTTGCAGAACTTGAGTCAAAGGGTCTTATCGTTCTCGTTCAATACGAAAAGAACGATTCGGTTCCCGAAAATCAGGTTATGAAACAAAGTGTCGAGAGCGGATCCGATGTCAAGCGCGGCGATCAAATCACGTTGACTGTTTCCAGCGGAAAAGAAACCGTCAAAGTGGCTGACGTTGTCGGCAAAGAAGAAAAAGATGCCGTTAAGCTTCTCGAAAACCAAGGCTTTGAGGTTACCGTTCTTGAGAACTATGACAGCAAGGTTCCCGAAGGCGTTGTTATCAAGCAAAGCCCCAAGGGCGGAAGCAATCAGGTGCCCGGAACGACCATCGTTATTTACGTAAGTAAAGGCAAACAGCCGGTAACTGTTACCTATGATGCAAACGGCGGCAAGGTAGGCGGATCTAAAAAGACTGTGTACGTAACCGATCAATATGGCGATCTGCCAATCCCCGAAAGAGACGGATACAGCTTTATAGGCTGGTTTACTGCCAAGAATGGCGGTACGCAGATAACCGAATCTACCATCGTTACCCAAACCTCCAACCATACGTTATATGCGGCATGGAGCGGCGGCGAATATACAGTTGAGTTCGATGCCAACGGTGGCACGGTCTCGCCCGACAGCATCCAAGTAACCTACGGTTCAACCTATGGCGCATTGCCTACACCTACCCGCAAGGGCTTCAAATTCGAGGGTTGGTATACTGCTAAAACCGGCGGAACGAAGGTAACGTCTTCAACCAAGGTTACTGCCGCATCCAACAATCAGGTTCTTTATGCTCGTTGGGACGAAAGCGAAACGACGTACACCGTAAAACTTGACGCCAACGGTGGCACGGTCTCGCCCGACAGCATCCAAGTAACCTACGGCTCAACCTACGGCACGTTGCCTACACCTACCCGTTCGGGGCATTCCTTTGACGGATGGTATACGGCAAAGACCGGCGGAACAAAGGTAACGTCTTCAACAAAGGTTACTGTCGCATCCAACAATCAGGTTCTTTATGCTCGTTGGGACGAAAGCA
>JAFSGD010000076.1 GCA_017434845.1 Clostridia bacterium | reverse complement strand
GAGAAGGTTTTCAATAACGGCAAGCTTGTCGGCAACCTTAGCGCCGCCGAGAATTGTAACGAAGGGTCTTTCGGGGTTGTTAACGGCATCGCCGAGGAACTTGATCTCTTTTGCCATGAGGAAGCCGTTAGCCGATTCTTCAACGAAGGAAGCAACGCCAACGGTAGAGCAGTGTGCTCTGTGAGCGGCGCCGAAAGCATCGTTAACGAAGATATCGCAAAGGGAAGCAAGCTCTTTAGAGAAAGCTTCGCCGTTTTTGGTTTCTTCTGCGCGGTAACGGGTGTTCTGAAGAAGAACTACGTCGCCGTCTTCCATTGCGGCAACAGCCTTTTTGGCGTTTTCGCCTACAACGCAATCGTCAGCGGCAAAAACAACATCTCTGCCGAGCTTTTCGGAAAGGCGAACAGCAACGGGAGCGAGAGAAAATTCGGGCTTGGGCTCACCTTTGGGCTTGCCGAGGTGAGAGCAAAGAATTACCTTTGCGCCCTGATCGAGAAGGTATTCGATAGTGGGAAGTGCTGCAACGATTCTGTTTTCGTCGGTGATAACGCCGTTCTTAAGGGGAACGTTGAAATCGCAACGTACAAGAACTCGTTTGCCTGCGGGCTTAAGATCTTCAACGGATTTTTTAGCGTTCATTGGTTTTTTCTCCTCTATGGTAAATTATTTATTTTGCAAAAGTATTCCTATTAAAGCACTTTAATTATATACCAAATATTGCCTTAAATCAAGGGGTTTATTTAAAATTGGTCTTAGAGTAATATTGGAATTGCGATATATTTCGGTTTATCATCGTCGGAAGCGCCGAGCCGAGAACGTAATAATCGTTAACAGCCTTCGAGCTTGCGTTTGCAACCTTTGCGATCTTGGTTCCGAAAACGTTTGCGAAATCAAAAACTATCGAATCGGTTATGGTTTTTAAGATGACCGTTTCGGTGTTATCATAAAGATAAAGCGCAAGATTCGAGCTTATATAAGCCTCTTGAATGGTGCTTCTGCCCGATGCGCAAAGCGCCGAAAGAAGCAAGCCCGCAAGGCGTTTTTGGTCTTCGCTTCGCGATTCAACCGATTTCGGCATAGCAAGAACGCGCGCCGAGCTGTCGAGCAGGCAGGCATAGCTTTCCTGTTCTTCCGAAAACTTGGGCATCGGCAAGAATCCGTATTTCTGCCCCGAAAGCGTGCCGTCGCGCAGGGAATAGAGATAATCGAGACGGTTTGAAAGGAACGCGAGCCTTCCGTTTTCGAAGGCACTGCGCGCATCCTCGCCCTCGAAGGGATATCTGCCCTTAACGTTATAATATTTCAACGCCTTTTGCGCTATCGTCGTAACTCCGTTTGAGCTTGTTGAAAGCGCAACCTTATTTTTATAGGTATCACCGATTATTTTATTGCCGCTTGAATACCACATCGCAAGCGAATAGCCATAATCGAGGTAATAAGCCGAAAAACCGTAAATATCGGTCTCTAAATTCGCGCTTGTTTTGTTATAAACCTCTGCTGCCGCCTGCTTAACGCAGGTGTTGAAGGCATCCCAAGTCCATTTTCCCTGCAAAACGAGCTCGTCGGGGTTGGGAGCCGAGGTGTTTTCAAGCAGCTCGCGGTTATAAAACAGCACGTATGCCTTATCGTAAACGTAAGCCGTGGGGTCGGCGATCATATAAAGCGTCGAATTGGTTGCGAGCGCGGTTGCATTTTTCGCGTCGAAAAACTCGCTTTTCGGGTCGAAATCGGGCAGAGTGTTCATATCGCAAAGCAGGCCGGAAAGATAAAGCGAAACGGTTTCCGAGCCCGAGATCGAGATCAGGTCGCAATATTCAATACCGCTTTTTTCGGCTTGCCTGAGCCCGTTCATAATTTCCTTTGTTGTCGCCTGCTTAACGTCAACGTCAACGCCGTATTTCTGGCGAAGGAAGGAATTGCGCCCCTCTATAGCCGAGCTTATCGTTCCCGGTGTCGATTCATCTTGATAAAACGCCGTTGCATCGTCGGTAACGATCGTATACGCTCCGATATAAGAGCTGCTTGTCGATTCGCTTTCTTCGCCTTCCGTCGAGGAATCGTCCTCGCTGACGGAAGGAACAAAATCGGGCAGCTTGCTTTCAAGCGATTCAAAAATATCAACCGACGATTCGGGCTGTGAGCTTTCGGTTTTATATTCAACGTTTTCGCAACCGACCGAAAGCAGCAAAAGTATCGTCGTCAGAAGCATCACTAAAATTTTCTTCATTATTTCTCCTTTGTTTCACGTGAAACAATTTCTAACCTTTGCGTGTTTAATGTTTCACGTGAAACATTAAACGGGTCTTACAATAACGGGTTGGAAATCCTCGCCGAGCGTTATTACTTCAACGCTTATCGGCGAGCCGACGGCAAATTCAAGGTTGCCGACGTATTCCTTGGGAGCAACAGCGTTCAAGCCGCATTCCATAAACAAAAGCAGGTTGCCGTTTCCATCGACAATGCAGGGATAAGCCAAAAACTCGCTTTGATCGGAATTGAGCAAAAACTCGGTTGCAAGGCGGAATTGGTTTGCTTTGCGGCAATCATAAAGATAGCGCTCGCTTGCGCTTGCGTCTGCCGCCGCGCGATCAACGTATTTTAAATAGCGGTTGATGTTAAGATTATAGGTTTTTGCCTTTGCGGCAATGGTTTCTTTAATAATGCGCTGGGTTAAGATATCGGAATAGCGATGTGCGGGATGCACGAACGAAATAACCGTGTTATAACCGCACGATGCGTTAACCGCGGGCTTGCCATAGAACACCGAGCAAGGCAGGCTTGCGGAAATAAGGTCGCAAACAAAGCCGTAAAGCTCGGTTCCCTTTGCACAGTCGGCAATATCGGCAAGCAGGCGCGCAGGGTCGGTCTCCTTGCTTTCGCAACCGGTAAGCTTATAAAGATATTCGATAACGTTATCGGGCAGAGTTTCCTGGCCGATAAACATACACGGCAACGCGTTATCGAGCATGAATCTGCCAACCGCGGCAGAAGCAAAATAGCCTATCTCGCGTATCATTGCGCGGCTGTCGGGCTCGCTTTCGCGGCGGAACGACTTTGCCTTACCGTCTTCGCCCTTTTCATAAACTCGGCGGAAAACCGTGCAATCCAAGCCGCCGTTGGCGCGGCGCTTTGCGCAGAACAATGCCGCGAGCTCATACATATCGATAACACATTCGCTGAACGCCGAATATTTATCGCGTATAAGCATAACCGCCGATTTATCGCTTGTGCCTTCCATTTGGTCTATTTCCGAGAAAACAAGATTGCCCGATACGCAAACAACGCTTTCTTCAAATCTGATCGCACTTGCGTTGCCTTTGGAATCAATGTCCAATATCATGGACACCGCAAGCTTGTCAACGCCGTTTTGGAAGCAACAAAGCTCGAGAATTTCATTCGGAAGCATAGGTGAAACGCCTTTTTCGGTTTCAACCGAAGCAAAGCGGCGGCGAGCCTCGAGATCGAGCGGCGAATCCTCGCAAACGTATTCCGAAACGTCGGCAACGTGTATGCCAAGCTGCCAGCCGTTATGGGTGCGGGTTATCGAAAAGGCGCATTCGGCGTTTTGGTGTGCGTTTTCGGTTAGCGTGAACACCGTTTTTCCCCTTAGGTCAAGGCGGCGCGCAAGGCGCGAAGAGGTTCTTATTCGCTTTGCGGCGGATATCTGCGAAATAACGTCTCTGCCGAAGCTTTCTGCTACTGTCTCGTGTGCCATTCCCGTGTTTCCTCTCTTTCTTCTCTTCCTATTATATCTTATAATTTCCCATTTTAATACATTTTAATTTTAACTTACCGTTACCACACTGTCAACCCTTTTTTTATATCTTATTACTTCTTTTCTATACTGTAACGTTCTCGTTATCTTCAAAAGCGCTTACGCGCTCGATTGAAAACACACGGTTTTCAATCGGTTTGGATGTCCGTGCGCTCGCGCCTGCGCGCCCGCTTCGCGTGCACTTGCGGACATCATAGGTGTTTTTTTCGAGGCACATGTCCCCGAAAAAAACTTTATTTTATATCTTATTACTTCTTTTCTATACTCTTTCGTTCTCGTTATCTTCAACAGCAGCGTTTCGTCTTTTGGTTCTTTCAAATTTGAATATCTTTAATTATACCTTTAAATAAATTATACGCATCAACCGAATAAAAAAAGATGTGATTCCCTTGTGAACCACACCTTTTTAAATTTAATCAAAATTTCTGTTTTTTCCGAGGCGCATGCGCCTTTTAACCCCACAAAACTTCGTTTTGCGGGGACCCCATGAAAAAACTCCTAACCGTGTTGCGAGTGTCGAACGCGAAGCGTGAGGCGCGAGATGCGAATGAACGAAGTTCCAAAACCACTCAAAAACAAGTGTTTTCGAGTGAGCGCGTCAGCGCTACTCAAGCCCCGCAATAACGAACAAATAATCCTCGCATTCGGGGAACTTTATGCTGAACTTGCGAAGCGGAACGCTTCCAACCTTCGAAAGAAGCCTCGAGCCGTCAACGACAGAAAAGCTCGGGAACTCGGCAATGGTCTTGCCGATGCATTTAACGTAGGCTTCCTTTCTTGTCCAAATCTTAACAAAGGTTTCGGCTTCGGCGCTCTTTTCGGCATCGCGAATAAACTCGATCTCTTCGTCGGTGAAAAAGCGCTCGGCAAGAACAAGATAATCAACCTTGTTCTCGGGCGAAAGAACGCGGGGCAAATATTCGCCGTCGATACCAACGGGGCGGTCGCAAAGCACAACAAGCATAACGCTGTTTGCTCTTGCAATCGAAATATAATGCTTTTTTTCGGTGTTTTCAACGATCGGCATACCGCCGTTTTCGTCATAAACAACCTTTGCCTTCGGCTCTTTCAAAAACTCGCGAACCGCGTTTTGAATATCGGCTTGGCGCTTCTTTTTGGTCGTGCTGTTTTCAAGTATAAAGGTTTTTATTGCCATTTTTTATTCCTCCACTGCGGGTTCGGGATTTTGCTGTTCGGTTTCGCCGTTTTCGGCAGGATTCGAATCTATCGCTTCGGATTCCGCCTCTGCCTTGCCCTCTGCTTCAAGTGCAGGGTCAACAGAAGTGAATCTTGCAACCTGCGAGCCCTCCTCCAAGCGCATAACTATAACGCCGCCTGCGCTTCTGCCGTAAACGGGAATTTCGGCAACGCGGGTTCTTATAATAATGCCGCTGTCGGTTATAAGCATTATTTCATCGGTCTCGCTGACAAGGCGAATACCCGCAAGCTCGCCCGTTTTCTCGGAAATACCGTGGCAGATAAGACCTCTGCCTCCGCGGTGCTGGCGCTTATATTCCTTGGTAAGACTGCGCTTACCAAATCCGTTTGCGGTAACGGTAAGAACGTAAAGCTCGTTTTCGTCGTTGCCCTCGGGAATAACGCCCGCGCCGACGACGTAATCGCCCTCGTCAAGCGTAACCGCGCGCACGCCGCGCGCCATTCTGCCCATTTCGCGAACGTCGTTTTCGGTAAATCTTATCGAAAGTCCGCGGTTGGTTGCAACGATAATGTCGTCGTTGCCGTTGGTGCGAAGAACGTAAAGAAGCTGATCGCCCTCATCCAAATTAATTGCATAAAGACCGTTCGCGCGCTTGGTCTTATAAGCCATAAGCCCAATTCGCTTTGCAACGCCCTTTCGGGTGATAAGCACAAGGTTTTCGTTCTCCGAGAATTCGGTAACCGGAACAATCGCGGTTATCTTCTCGTCGGCATCAAGCGAAAGCAGGTTAACAAGGTTTGTTCCCTTTGCTGCACGCGAGCTTTCGGGGATCTCATAACATTTCTTAATATAAACCCTGCCCGTGTTCGAGAACATCAGCAAGAAATCGTGGCTGTGAGAGATAATAACGTCTTCAACGTTGTCCTCTTCCTTGGTGCCCATCGCGGTAATGCCCTTGCCGCCGCGGCGCTGTGCCTGATAGGTGTCGCTCGGCAATCTCTTAACATAGCCCTCGCGCGTTGCGGTAATAACGCAGGTCTCGCGCTCGATAAGGTCTTCGATAAGAATATCGTTCTCCGCCTCGACGATATCGGTTCTTCTCGGGTCGGAATATTTGTTTTTGATAAATTCAAGGTCCTCTTTAATAATTGCAACAAGCTTGCTCTCATCGCCGAGAATTTCTTTAAGCTCTTTGATAAGGTTATAAAGATAAGCCAAGCGGTCCTCGATCTTCTGGCGCTCCAAGCCCGAAAGCTTACCGAGCGTCATATCAACTATCGCCTGCGCCTGCGCTTCCGAAAGCGAGAAGCGCTCGATAAGGTTTGCCTTTGCATCGGCAATGCTTGCGCTTGCGCGTATAATTGCGATAACCTCGTCGATATGGTCGATCGCTATCTTATAGCCCTCGAAGATATGAGCCTCGTGCTCTGCCTTTGCAAGATCGAATTTTACCCTGCGGGTAACAACCTCTTTGCGGTGGGTAAGATAATGACCGAGAACCTCTTTAAGATTCAACAGCTTGGGAACGCCGTTAACCAGCGCAACCATGTTCACCGCGCAGGTATCCTGAAGCTGAGTGTATTTATAAAGCAGATTAAGAACTATCTGGGGGTTGGCATCCTTTTTAATATCGATAACGATGCGCATACCCGCCTTGCCCGATTCGTTTCTGATATCGGAAATGCCTTCAACGCGCTTGGTCTTAACAAGCTCAACCATGCTTTCAAGAAGCATCGAGCGGTTGACCTGATAAGGAATCTCGGTGATGACAATGCTTGTTCTGCCGTGCTTTTCCTCGAAATGCGCCTTTGCGCGAACCCTGATCTTGCCTCTGCCGGTCATATATGCTTCATAAATGCCGGAAGTACCGTAGATCGTGCCATAGGTCGGGAAATCGGGACCCTTGATATAGGTCATAAGCTCGGGAATGCTTGCTTCGGGATGATCTATAAGATAAAGCGTTGCATCGATGACTTCGCCCATATTATGCGTCGGAATATTGGTCGCCATACCGACCGCAATGCCCACCGAACCGTTAACAAGCAAATTGGGGAACCTTGAAGGAAGCACCACCGGCTCGGTTCTGGTGTTATCGAAGTTGGGAACGAAATCAACAACGTCCTTTTCGATATCCGCCATCAATTCATCGGCAAGGCGCGACATTCTCGCTTCGGTGTAACGGTATGCCGCAGGGGGGTCGCCGTCGATGTTACCGAAGTTACCGTGTTTATCTATAAGAACGTATCTTATCGAGAAATCCTGACCCAAACGAACCATCGCATCATAAACCGAAGCGTCGCCGTGCGGGTGATATCTACCGAGAACGTTACCAACCGTTGTTGCCGATTTACGGAAGGGCTTGTCATAGGTAAGCCTGTCCTCATACATCGCATAAAGAATTCTGCGGTGAACCGGCTTCATGCCGTCACGCACGTCGGGCAAAGCTCTGCCGACGATAACGCTCATTGCATAGTCGATATAACAGCTTTTTATCTCGTTTTCGATGCCGATATTATGTATTATTTGTTCTTCGTGATTACTGTAATCGTATTCGTGTGCCATAATTTATCCTTTCGGCAGTTTGTCTTCCGAATTTATAAACCGTGTGTTTTTGAGTAAACGCGCAAATGCTTTTTTCAGTCAACCGCGCACGCTTTCAATTCAAACGCGTCAGCGTTTTATGATTAAAATACTGTTTTTTTTCAAGGACATGCGCCTTGAAAAAAACTCCTATGATGTCCGCGAGTGTCGAGTGCTTCAGCACGAGGCGCGAGATGCGAATGCACGGACATCCAAACCCGATTAAAAACCGTGTGTTTTTAATCGAACGCGTAAGCGTTAAATCCATTTTTCGAAGAAAAATGTTCCCCAACTCGTCTTTGAAAAATTGGAAAATCATGTATCGAGATTTGCATATTTAGCGTTTGCCTCGATAAAATCGCGGCGCGGCTCTACCTTGTCGCCCATAAGCACCGAGAACAGCGCATCGGCTTCCATTGCATCCTCAACGGTAATGCGTTTAAGAATTCGCTTTTCGGGGTCCATGGTTGTATCCCAAAGCTGATCGGGGTCCATTTCGCCAAGACCCTTATAGCGCTCTGCCTGCGCGTTGCCGCCAAGCTCTTCGATATACATATCTCTTTCCTCATCCGAAAAAGCATATCTTTGCTGCTTGCCGCGATAAACCTTATAAAGAGGCGGTGTTGCCGAATAGATATGGCCCGCATCGATAAGCGGCCTCATGTGGCGGAAGAAGAAGGTTAACAAAAGCGTTTTAATATGCGAACCGTCAACGTCGGCATCGGCCATAAGAATTATTTTTCCGTAGCGAAGCTTGGTTATATCAAATTCGCTTCCGATGCCCGTTCCCAGCGCAAGAATAATGGGAACTATCTGAACCGAAGAATAAATTCTGTCGATACGGTTCTTTTCAACGTTCAAAATCTTACCGCGCAAAGGCAATATCGCTTGAAAACGGCTGTCGCGGCAATCCTTTGCCGTTCCGCCCGCAGAGTCTCCCTCAACAAGATAAAGCTCTGTGTATTCCATTCTGCGCTCGTTGCAGTCGGCAAGCTTGCTCGGAAGCGAGCTCGATTCCAAAAGACCCTTTCTTCTGGTCAACTCTCTTGCTCTCTTTGCCGCCTCGCGCGCTCTTGCCGCGGTTATCGATTTTTCAATAATTATCTTTGCGGTTTCGGGGTTTTCTTCAAGATAGATCGAAAGCTTTTCGGTAACAATGCCTTCAACAAGCGTTCTTATCTCGCTGTTGCCGAGCTTTGCTTTGGTCTGGCTTTCAAACTGTGCGTCCTCAAGCTTAACCGAAATAACAGCCGTTAAGCCCTCGCGCACGTCCTCGCCGCTAAGCTTTTCTTCGCTCTTTAAAATGTTATATTTCTTGCCGTAGTCGTTCAAAACCTTGGTTATGCCCGCCTTAAAGCCGGTCTCGTGCGTACCGCCGTCGATAGTGTGCATATTGTTTGCGAACGAAAGAATGGCATCGTTATAGGTGTCGTTATATTGCATTGCGACCTCGGCTTGAGAATCGCCCTTTTCGCCCGCAATGTAGATAACGTCTCCGTGAAGAACGTCGGCGCCCTTCTTTTTGTTAAGATATTCAACAAACGAGCGTATACCGCCCTCATAGCAATAATCCTCGGTGATTTCCTCTTCACCGCGAAGGTCGGTTATGCTTATATCAACGCCTGCGTTAAGAAACGCCTGCTCGCGCAATCTTGTTTTAACCGTTTCATAATCAAACTCAACGGTTTCAAAAATCGTGTCATCGGGCCAGAAGCGAACGTGCAAGCCGTGAAGCTCGGTTTCGCCCGTTTCGCGAAACTCCTCAACAACGTTGCCGCGCTCAAACGCGATATAATAGCCCTTGTTGTCGCGGTGGTTTCTAACCTCAACGCGCTTCGAAAGCGCATTAACGACCGAAGCGCCAACGCCGTGCAAGCCGCCCGCGATCTTATAACCGCCGCCGCCAAACTTGCCGCCCGCGTGAAGAATGGTGTAAATAACCTCAAGCGTGGGCTTGCCAACGGTTGGATGAATGCCTGAAGGCACACCGCGGCCGTCGTCCTTTACCTCGCAGCTGCCGTCGGCGTGAAGAATAACCAAAATATGCTTACAATAGCCCGCCAACGCCTCGTCGATCGAGTTATCAACGATCTCGCTTATAAGGTGGTGAAGTCCCTTTGCCGACGTTGTGCCGATATACATACCGGGACGCTTTCTTACCGCTTCAAGACCTTCCAATACCTGTATTTGACTGTCGCCGTAATTCTTCTCAACATCCATTTTTTTATATCTCCTTACTTCTACTCTACACTCTTTCGTTCTCGTCGTCATCAACGGTAGCGAGAGGTTTACGTTACGTTCCTCAAATTTGAACTATTTCGTCGTCATCAACGGTAACGTTGCGTTTTTTGCTTCTTTCAGATTTGAACTACCGCGTTACCTTTATATACATTGAAACTCATTTTTCGCAGAAAAACGTTCCTTAACTCGCATTCAAAGAATGCGAATATCACTGCCGCTTGCGGCAATAGCACATTTGCGTTCAGCAAATATATCACATTTTTCCTTTCGGAAAAATATATCACTGAGATTAAAAACATTCAAATGTTTTTAATCTCTCCGTTCTCGCTTCTATGCTCTGAGTCGAAAGGCCGCTGAGATAGATCCTGTCCGAAAACTCCTCTTCGCAAAGCACAAAGCTTTTCGGAATATCGTTGCTCAGATTAACAACGCCCTTTTGCTCCTCAAGCCGCTTAAAAAGTGCCTTTGTCTCTGCCGACGTGCCCGCGGTTTCAAGGTCGAAAATGCCGATTATCTCGTTTTTATCTATACTTTCGCCCTTTTCAAGCTGAAAATACCTCATAGCTCTATCCTATCAAAGAATCTTTCGAATTTCATCCCGAAAAATTCCCGTTATTTTCTCATTTTATTTTCCCGTTCTCAACGAAGATCCTTTTTCCGTTGCCGAACTCAAAGCTTTCGCTCTCACAACCGGTTATAATAACCTGCCTGTCGGTTATTCTCGAAAGAATATATTCCTTTCTGTCTCTGTCAAGCTCCGAAAGAATATCGTCCAGCAAAAACACGGGATATTCGCCCGTCAGCTTCGCCGAAAGCTCGCCCTCGGCAAGCTTAAGCGCAAGAACAACGCTTCGTTGCTGTCCCTGCGAACCGAACATTTTCGCGCTCTTTTTATTAATGCTGACCGAAAAATCGTCCTTATGCGTTCCGTAAAGCGAAATAAACTTTTCCTTTTCCTGCTCTGCCTTTTCGGCAAACAGCGCCTTATAGCGCTCTTTTATCTCTTCTTGCGTTTCAAGCTCGCCCGCCTGCGTTTGATAATTAAGGCAAAGCTCCTCTTTGCCGCCGCTCATATCGAAAAGAAACTTTTTTGCCTCTTCCTCAAGCTTGGCAATATATTTTCTTCGGTTAACCGTTATAACAGCCGCAAGGCTTGCAAGCCGTTCGTTATAAACGCTTAAAAGCTCGTCGATAACGTTGCCGCGCTTTAAAAGCGCATTCTTTTGCGCAAGAATTCGGTTATATTCCGAAAGCGTTGCCGCATAGCGCGGAAACGATTGGCAAATAGCAAGATCCAAAAACCTTCTTCGGTTTTCGGGCGCGCCTTTAACAAGGCTTAAATGGTCGGGCGTGAAAATAACCGCCCTGAAAACGCCGATATATTCCGAAAGCTTAAGCGGGCCGCTTTCTCCTATCCTAATAGCCCGTCTGCCGCCCTTCGAAAGCGTTGCCGACATCCTTTTAATATTGCTTCCCGTTTCAAACCTTATCGCAATATTCGCCTTATCCTGCCCGAACGAAATAAGCTCTCTGTCCTTGCAGTTTCTAAAGCTCTTGCCTGCCGCAAAATAAAAAACAGCCTCTAAAATGTTGGTTTTGCCTGCCGCGTTGCTTCCGCAAATAACGTTAACGCCCGGCGAAAATTCAATATCACTTTCCGCCGCATTCCTAAACGAACGCAACGCCAGCCTCTCCACCCTCATTTTTTTTTAATATCTCCCTACTTCTGTTCTATGCTGTAACGTTCTCGTTACCATCAACGGTAGCGTTTCGAGACCGCTTGAAAACAAGGTTTTCAAGCGAAGTTATATGTTTTCTTCGAAAACGTGATATGTTCGCTTCTCGAACGTGATATTGCTGTTTCACAGCAGTGATAT
>JAFSGD010000075.1 GCA_017434845.1 Clostridia bacterium | reverse complement strand
GGGTGCCGTTCGTCCATTCCGAAGCATTTTGACGCCCGAGGGATGCGTTCTCCCAAACATTCCGGACCGTGCAAAAAAAGAGTAGTTATATTTAATAATTAATGAAAAGAATCGGCGAAGCTTCGCCGATTTTTTTTGGCTTTCGTTGTATTAAAAATTTCAAAAAACGGGCACAATAACAAAAAAGGAGGAATGCAAATGCAGGATAACGATACCTTAAAATTACTTCGCGAATGCGATGCGGGGGTTAAAATGGGAGTTGCTTCGATAAACGACGTTTTGCCCGACGTTCGCGCGCACAACTTCAGGCAGGATCTTACCTCTTGTCGCGATCAGCACGAAACCTTGCAGGAAGAGATCAAGACCAAGCTTGCCGAGCATCGAACAAAGGGAAAAGACCCCGCGCCCGCGGCAAAGGGTATGTCTTGGATCAAAACAAACGTTAAAATGGCGATGGACGATTCCGATAAAACCGTTGCAGACCTTATAACCGACGGCTGTAACATGGGCGTTAAATCGCTTCACCGCTATCTTAATCAATATAAAGCTGCCGATGCCGATTCAAAGGGAATTGCCAAAAGACTTATTCAGCTTGAAGATGATCTTGCCAAGCAGATAAGGCAATATTTATAACGCTAAAAAGGGGGGCGACCCCCCTTTTTATATTGACAAAACCCAAACGATGTTATAAACTAAAAGAAAAGAAAATGCAAAAAGAGGTAATTTATGAAAAAGCTTATTTGTTTAATGCTTGCCACGCTTCTTTGCGGCGCACTTGCCGCCTGCAACAGTGAAGACACCGAAAGCTCGGTTGACGAAAGCTCTGAAGAATCGGTTGAAGAAAGCGTTGCGCCCCCTCCCGTTCCCATTATCAACGGCAACGCGCTCACCGATTACGTTATCGTTTACACCGATACCGCAGAAAGCGCAACCTACCGTTCGGTTGCTCTTGAGCTCAACGAATATTTCAAATCGACCTTCGGCATCGACCTAACGCTTCGCAGCGATGCAATTCCCGAAACCGAAAAGGAAATTATAATCGGTCTTACCGCAAAGCGTAAGATAAACGAGGAATATAAGGGCGATTACGGCTATGGCGGATATAAGATCGCGGTTAACGGAAACAAGCTTGTTATTGCAGGCTCTTATGCAACCGGCTGTTATCAGGGCATGAAGGCGTTTATCGAGCAGATAAAGGCTTCGGAAGACGGCGTGTTCAACGATTCGGTCGTTGAGGGCGAGGGCAAGGTTATAAAGGTTGCCTGCGTCGGCGACAGCATAACTCAGGGCATCAACTCCACCAACCCCAAAACTCAAACCTATCCCGCATATATTCAGGAAATGCTCGGAATGGAATATTACGTTCTCAACGCGGGCTTAAGTGGCTATTCGATCTGCAAGAACGATGAATATGCATATTGGAAATCCAAGCAGTATACTCAGGCAAAAGAAATGAGACCCGACGTTGTTATCTTCCACCTCGGCACCAACGATGCAAACCCCAGCCCCAACCAGCCCTATAAGGATTGGGATGACCACGACCGCGAAAGCGAATTTATCGAAAGCACAAAACAGCTTCTCGATTCCTTCGTTACCGCAAACAAAGACGTTCAAACCTACGTTGTTCTTCCCGCTTCGCTCTTTAAGGTCGGCGCAGACGGCTGGAATGCAGAGGCATGGACCGCAAACATAGTTAAGCACTCGCATCCGCTTCTTAAGCAGATAGCCGAAGAATATAACTATCCCACCATTGATATGTTCGATTGGTCGGTTGAAAACAAAGCGGTGTTCACCGACGGCCTTCACCCGAAGGACGAGACCTATAAGGTTTATGCACAGTATATTTACGATAACCTTAAGGATACCATCAAAAAGCCTTAAAAACATATAACAGAAAAACAGTTCGGTTTAAAAACCGAACTGTTTTTCATAAGGAGTCATTTACCCAATCGTGCGTTATTCTGCAATATAGGGAAATCTTTCGGAATAGCGGCCCTGTGTTGCCCAATAA
This sequence comes from Clostridia bacterium, assembly GCA_017434845.1. Lineage (GTDB taxonomy): Bacteria > Bacillota > Clostridia > Oscillospirales > CAG-382 > Coliplasma. Next base: position 9,739 of record JAFSGD010000075.1, on the reverse strand, counting down.
TCCTCGCAACGCGAAAGTGCCGAAGCCGCAACCTCGGGAATCTCGCCGTTGCCCTCGGCGATAGCCTGCATTCCCGATTCGATAAGAGTATCGAGAACAGAGGTAACGCATTCGCCGTTGTTAAAGGTCATTCCGATCTGAACGAGCTCGAAACGGTCGCCGACTGCGCCTTCACCGAGATTGTAGGTGTAAGCCATAAAGAGACCGCCGCTGTATCCGCCGTATTCGTTTGCGGTGAACGAGAAAATTTCGATTCTGTAATCGCCGTTCGGAAGATTGCAAAGCGCGGGATCAACATAGTCGGGATCGTTGTAGCCGATAGGTCCGTCGAAATAAGCATCGGCAGCCTTGTTAACGGTAATGACGTTCGCAGTGCTTGAAAGGTCGATCCTGCCGACGAGCTTGCCGGTGGAATGCTCGTAAACATCGACGAGAACTATATCGAATTCGCCGTCCTCGTTCGCGCCTGTCTTATAGGGGAATCTGGGGGTGGGACGTCCGCAGCCGGGAACGTCCTGGCCGAGAACTTCGTTATAACCGCCGCACCAATATTGCATGAGCTTTTCGGTTTCAACGATAGCGTTCTTGGGGTTGGGCATGGTGTTTGTGCCTGCCTTGATAGCGGCAATTTCATCAACGATAAGGCTGTTGATGAATTCAATAACCTTTTCGCCGCCGGTGAAGGTAACGCCGCTTTGAAGCGATTCCATAACCGTGTTATTTTCGATAACGATATCGCCGGCATAGGAATAAGCAAATATCGATCCTGCCATAACTTCGATTCTGTATTCGCCTCTGGGAAGCCAATGCTTGCTCGAAACGCCGCCAACGTTGGGGTTAAAGAGCTGAACTCTGTTTTCGGCATATTCAGAGAAAAGCTCGTGCAGGCGTGCGTAAGCCTCTTCGTCGTCGATGATGACCTGACCGACATAATGAGCGGTATTCTGTTCATAGATATCGACGGTTATGCAGCCATTAAACGCGTCTCTGTCTAAAACTTCATCCATCTCAACGTTTTCTTCGTTATCATCTTCAACGGGGGTGTCCTCAACGGGAGCATCTTCAACGGGAGCATCCTCAACGGGAGCATCCTCAACGGGCACGTCCTCAATGGGCGCATCCTCAACGGGAGCATCTTCAACGGGTTTATCCGCCTCGGGAACAGCGGAATCAACGGTTTCGGATGCATCGGGCAATGCCGATTCGGTCGGGATAAGCGATTCGTCGATTGCCGAGCCGTTAAGAAGAGAAAGACCCGCTGTGAGAATAAACGCCGCGGCGGTAATTATTGCCGCAGTTGCAATAGCGAGTGTTCTGGATTTCATTAACACTCCTCCTTTCTGTAAAGGGAGTATAAACCGACGCTATTCTGGATTTGTTCGGGAGTTGTTATGAATTTGTAAAAATAACGAAAGCGGTTGTTCCTTTTCCGAGCTGTGAAGAAAAAACAAGCTTTGCGCCGTGTGCTTTAACTATTTTATCGCAAAGCGAAAGCCCCAAGCCCGTGCCGCCGTCGCTTCTTGCACGCGATTTATCGGTGCGGTAAAAGGGCTCGGTAATGCGCTCTGCCTGCTCGGCGGTCATGCCTATTCCGTTATCGGCAACCGAAATTATAACGTTGTTTTCTTCCTTTCGGCAGCCAAGCTCGACCCTTCCGTTTTCGCGGCAGGCCTTAATTGCGTTGTCGGCAAGATTTGTTATAACCAGCCCGATAAGCAAAGGGTCGCAGTTTACCGTGATTTTATCCGCAGCGGTTGTTATGGTAACGCCCTTTTCCGAAGCCTTGGGAGAAAGCGTTTTTTCTGCCTTGTGAATAAGCTCGCTGATATCGGTTTGCTCGGGAACTATGCCGTTTTCGCGAATGAATGCCTCATCCAACAGTCTTTCGCCGATAAGCCTTAAGCGCTCGGCTTCCGAAATAATATATTCCGCCGCCTCCTGCCGTTCGTGCTCATCTATTTTTGCGTTGATTATATATTCGGCATAGCCTCTTATTGATGTAAGCGGAGTTCGCATTTCGTGGGCGAGGTTATCAAGCATCATCTGCTTGCTCTCGGCGTTTTCTTCAAGCCGTTCAAACTGCTCGCGAACCTTGCGGGACATTTTGTTAACGTCCGAGGCAAGCAGAGAGAACTCGTCCTTGCCCGAATCGTCGGCGCGAATATCAAAATTGCCCTGAGCGATCTCAGCGGTGGTGTTTTTCAGACGTTCAAGCGGCAGAGAAAGCCTTCTCAGCACGAAAAATAAAATTATCGCAAGAATAGCCGAGGCAACCAGCGACGCCGAAACAAAAACCGTCGACATGCTTTTAAAATCGCTGTCGAGATAGCTAACGTCCTTTGCGTAGGTGAAAATATATTCGTTGCAGACCCGTTCGGTAATAAGATAATATCTTTTTCCGTTAACGCGCTGTGTTGCGGCATAGCTTTCCTTCGGCGGAGTTACCCCTTCGGGCAGATTGTTGAACTGCTCATTGCCGTCAAGGGTAAAACACAAAAACACGTTGTCGTCATCATAGTGGCTTCCGTAGGTGTGCATTAAAAGCAACTTGCCGTGTCTGCCGGTATATTCGGCATCCTGCTCGAACGCCTTAACGATGAGGCTTTGCTCGGCGCGGCAAAGCGATTCTTCCGAATCGGTCGCACGCTCGTGTGTATAATAAGCAAGCGAAAAGATGCCTGCGTTAAGGAATATCAAAAAGAGAACGAGGGTTATTAAATAGGTTTTTTCTCTGAATTTCATAGCTCGAATCTGTATCCCGTTTTATAAAGCGTTTTCAGTCTGTCTTTAAGCTCAAGCTTTGCTCTTATCTGGCGGATGTGAACGTCGACCGTTCGGCTGTCGCCCTCATAATCATAGCCCCAAACAAGTGAAATAAGCTTATCGCGCGAGAGGGCAACGTTGCGGTTTGAAACAAGCGTTTCGAAAAGCGAATATTCCTTTGGGGTAAGAATAATCTCGTTTCCCCGCAGAAAAACTTTTTTTGCCGAAAAATCGATAACGATATCGTCAAACGCAAGCTTTTGCTCTTCGCGGCAGGTGCGCCTTAAAACCGCTTTAACGCGCAAAAGAAGCTCTTGTATCTCGAACGGCTTAACTATATAATCGTCGGCACCGAGCGAAAGCCCTTTCAGACGGTCGTCCAATCGGTTTTTTGCCGTAACGAAAACAACCGGCGTTCCCTCGGCATATTCAAACACCTCAAAGCCCGAAAGCTTCGGCATCATAACGTCGAGAATAAGCAGGTCGAAGGCTTCGTTTTCCAAAAGCCTTGTCGCTTCAAGTCCGTCGCAAGCGCCAACGCAGGTGTGCCCCGTAAGCTCAAGGTTTCGCATAATAAGATTTCTTATCGGCTTTTCGTCTTCTGCAACAAGAATTTTTGCCATTCTGTTCACCCCCTTTATATAATACCATATAATACTCTTGTTTTGTAATGGATTTGTTATGAAATGCAAAAAACTCCGCAATTTGTTGTTAATGCGGAGCTTTTTTGGCTATTTGGCTATTTTCAAGCTGTCGATAACGCGCTTTGCGCTTTCGACGCTGTCGGTGTGAAGCTGATAGGTGTTGCCGTTTATAACGCCGAACGAAAGATAACCGTCGTCCATGAATTTGCTTATATAAAATTCATTGCCCTCGAATTCATATATTTCGGCATCCGAACCCGCGTCCATAAGACCTTCGCCCTCGTGGATCCAAAACATTTCAACGGCATCGTTGTAATAGCCGATCTGAAAAACGAAATGGCTGTCGCTTCCCGAGCCGCGCGTTGAATAGATTATGCTTGCGCGGCTGTCATCGATAAAGCCTTCAAGGTCGGGATAATAAAGTTCCTCGCCGTTATCGGCAACCGCATCCTTAACCGAGCTGTAATAAACGTTTTTGTCTTTTGAGCGGTCGGAGCTGTCATAACGCAGGTTGAACAAAACGCCGAATCCGTCGCTGCAATGATTTTGATGCTTGATAACCCGGCTTTCTTCTTTTTCCTTTTCGGGCTTGAAAATGTTTTGAACTTGTGTTAAAAATTCGCTTTCCTCGGCAAGCGAGAACATCGCGCCGATAGAAACCAACAAAGCCGCGGCAAGCGCTATCGGCGCAAGGCGTGTTATCAAAACACGGTCTCTGCGCGATTTGCGGTCTGCCGAAATGCCTGCGTTTTCAAGCATTTGCTCTCTCGGTTTCAGGATGATCGAATCTATATCGCTTCGTATTCCTTTTTTAATTCTTTTCATCAGGAGCATCCTCCTTGTAATAATCGCGAAGCTTTTTAATGCCGCGCTGGTAAAGCTTTTCGGCGGCGGCAACCGAAACGCCCAATATCTCGGCGGCTTCCTTGTGCCTGCAACGGCAATAAACCCTAAGCATCACAGCTTCGCGCTCGTTTTCGCTAAGCTTGGAAAGCGCCTCAAGATAAATAAATTCGGTTTCGGGTGATGATAAAGCGGTTTTGGGTTCTTCATCGATTAAAGCCTCGTTTTTTCGTTTTCTTATCATGTTCAGCGCCTGGTTTCGCGCTATTGAAAGAATCCAAGCCCTCGCGCTTCCGCCCGAATAGGCAGGCGCGCACCGCAAAACCTCGCAAAGCGTGTTTTGCAAAGCATCCTCGGCATCGGCATGGTTGTTCAAAACCGCCCATGCCGTTGAATAAATCAAACGGTGCATTTTATCGTAAATCACCGTCAGCGCGTTTTTGTCGCCCGCGGCAATCGCTTTTATTGCTTTTTCGCAGGCGCTGTTAACAAACGCTTTTTCGAACATGATGCTTCCTCTGCCTTATTGATCGGGTTGCCGCATGAAAACGGCAACCCATAACAACTAAAGTTTATTACGCTTTTACAAAGCTGTCAATAATAACTTTTACCTTTTCGGCAGTTGAACAGTGGATCTGATAGGTGTTACCGTCGATAACGCCCCAAGCAAGAAAACCGTCGGAGTTGCCGTCGTTGAAGGCACTGATATAGAAGGTGTTGCCGTTGGAAACATAGATCTCGCTGTCGGGAGCAAAGTCGAAATGACCTGTGCCGGGATACAGCCACACCATATCGAAATCATCGCTGTAATAGTGGATCTGGAAAACAACGGGGCCTTCTCTTTTAACGCCTCTTGCGTCATAGATAATGCCAACCGAATCCTCGTTCATGCCCGAGGGAACGTAATAATCGGCATTGTAATCTGCAACGGCATCGCTGACCGAGCGATAGAAATAAACGCTGTCGCCAACCTCTTCGGTGCCATCGAGGCGGTCGTTGAACATGACCGTAAATTCGGGGGTGTGGCTTCCGTATGCCTTGCGCTCGATAACGCGTTCCTCTTCGGCCTCTTCTTCAACGGCGATTTCTTCCTCGGCGATATCGGTGTTTACCGAAACCTCGGCATCGATAGCGGCGCTTTCAACCGCATCGCCGTTTTCAGCAAGAACAAGCGCGGTGCAGGCTGCCGAAAGAGCGAGTGCGGCAAGCAATGCAATAATGGCTTTAAGCTTCATAGTAATCTCCTTTTTTAGAGTTATTAAGCAAAATAAGACGTCATATAAATGCTTTCGTATATTAAGTAACGCAAAACGCTTTTTTTTGGACAACTGTTTTTGTTTAATTGGCAGAAAAATTATTTAATTGCTTTTTTGCTTGACCTTTAAAATTCAAAGGTATATAATTTGGTTGATTTTTCAAGATGCTTGCGGAGTTTGCAATGGCTGATAATGCACGAATGGACATGACAGAGGGTCCTATTTTCAAAAAGCTTATAGTTTATACTTTACCGGTTATGGCAACGGGCGTTCTGCAGTTTTTGTATAACGCCGCCGACACCGCCGTTGTAGGCAAATTTGCCGAGGACAGTGAAACTGCGCTTGCCGCGGTTGGTTCAACCGGCTCGATATCGGCGCTTATAACGGGCTTGTTTATCGGTCTTTCGGTCGGTGCGGGCGTTTCGGTTTCCCATGCGCTCGGCTCGGGGCGCGACGAGCAGGTTCGCGATATCGTTCACACCTCGGTATCGCTTTCGTTTATTCTCGGCGTTGTTATAATGCTTTTCGGATTTTTCTCGGCAAGACCGCTTCTCGAGCTTATGGGAGTTCCCGAAAACGTTATCGGTCAGGCATCGCTTTATATGCGAACCGTTTTTCTCGGAATGCCCGCCCAGATGGCTTACAACTACGGCGCGGCGATTCTTAATGCGCGCGGCGATACCAAGCACCCGTTTTATTTTCTGTCGGCTTCGGGCATGGTAAATATAGCGTTTAACCTATTGCTCGTTGCGGTTTTTCATCTCGGTGTTTTGGGCGTTGCAATCGCGACAATAGTTTCGCAATATCTTTCGGCATTTCTTGTGCTCAGATTGCTTTGCCGAATGAACGATAGCTTCCGTCTGAACGTAACCAAGCTTTATATCCGCCGCGATAAGCTGCTTAAGATATTAAAGATAGGTCTGCCTGCGGGAATTCAGGGTTGTTTGTTTTCGGTTTCGAACGTTCTTATTCAATCCTCGATAAATTCCTTCGGCTCGGCAACAATGGCGGCAAACACCGCCGCCGCCAACATCGATGGGCTTATATATATTTCGATGAACTCGTTCTATCATGCCGCGCTTGCATTTTCGGGTCAAAACGCAGGCGCACTTAAGTTCGACCGCATAAAAAAGGTTTGCGCCGAATGCACCGCGCTTGTTGCCGTGTTCGGCATCGTTATAGGCACGCTTTGCTATGTTTTCGGACCGTGGCTGCTGTCTGTTTACGGCGTAAGCGGCGATCCCGCCACCGATGAGGCGGTTCGCGTCGGAATGACAAGGCTTATGCTTCTCGGCTTGCCTTATTTCGTTTGCGGAATAATGGAGGTTATGTCGGGAACGCTTCGCGGCTTGGGCGCTTCGTTCGTTTCGATGATAGTTTCGCTTATCGGCTCTTGCGTGCTGAGAGTTATTTGGATCTACACCGTTTTTGCTTGGCATCGAACCATCGAAATACTTTATCTTTCCTATTCGATAACCTGGGTTCTTACAACGCTTGCGCATTTCACTTGTCTTATGATAATTCTTCACCGAAGAAAAAAGCTTTACGGGGGTTTGAAAGTTGACACTTGATGAGATTAAAAACGCCAACCGAATATTGTTCGACCGCCTTTCGCTTCTTTTGAACGCAAAGCCCGATTTTGTAACCGCCGAAATGGTTAACGAGCTTGAAACAAGCTTTGGGCTTTCGGTTGACGAATCGTTTTCGCTTCTTCTTTGCGCGGCGCTGGGCTTTGATACCGAGCGCGAAGCCGACCGCAAGCTTTGGGAAAGCTATTCGCTCCACATGATACATCATCTTGATGAAGAAAATTTCATAAACGACCCCTATTATAAGGCAGTTCGCATCGCGCAGGGAAGCTCTGTCGGCGAATGGGAGCTTAAAGAAGAGGCTTTGCCCGCCTTTGCGGCGTTTGTGTGCGACGACCCGCTTGTTTTGCCCGACGGAAGAGTTATTCCCCAAATCGGCTTTTTTGATACCGAATATAAATATTTAAGCGTGCTTCAAAACGGCAGGGAATGGATGACCCTGCTGCCCAACGAGCTTGTTACCCAACGGCTTCCCATAAAAAAAGCCAAGGGCGCGGTTTGCACCTATGGCTTGGGGCTCGGCTATTTTGCCTTTATGTGCGCACGCAAAAACGAGGTTGAAAGCGTAACCGTTGTCGAGCGCGACGAAAGCGTTATAAAGCTTTTTAACGATCTTTTGCTTCCAATGTTTGAAAACAAAGAAAAAATAACCGTTGTTTGCGCCGATGCCTTTGAATTTGCCGAAAAAGAGGCGGCAAAACATAAATTCGATTATATTTTCGCAGATATCTGGCACGACCCCTCCGACGGTGTTGATGCCTATAAGCGCTTTAAAGAGCTTGAACGCTTCTGTCCCGATTCCGAATTTGATTATTGGATTGAAAAAACGCTTAGGCTTTATATGTAAAAGTAACAAATCAAACAGTTGCCGTTTGTTCAAACCGCCAAAACATAAAAACGTTGATATTTTTTAGTGAGTTTTTCCCTGTTTTATACATATATATAATAGAGGGCAAAAACGATCCCTCCAAAAAATTCAAAAAACCGAAAACCAATGAGGGTTTTTCGGTTGTTGTGCGTATAATTAATGAAAACGCATAACAAGGAGGAAAAAATGAAAAAAGTTTTATCGATTCTTTTGTGTTTGGCTACACTCATAGGCTCATTTTCTGTTTGTTCGGTTTCGGCAAACGCAGATTCGTCGCTTTCATCCGGCGATATAAGTACAGAAAACTTCGATTCGCTTTTGATCCCGAATCAAATAGTTTTGCTTACAAGAACGCGGCCTAAAATCACGCAATACATCGGAAGCGATTATTGCGAAGCTTATGGTCTGTTGCTTTCGGACATAGAGATTTTCCCCGATATGGAAGCAGATGTCGTTACCGATTTTATGCGATTGGTTGATGAAAAAATAGACGAGATATTAATAACGCTAACGCTTGCAAATCCTTTGGATATGGAATATGCACTCGAAACTTTAATGAAGAATCCCGAGATAATATCACTACAACAAAATTACTATGTTTATCCCGAAACTATCGTTTATCCCGAGGCAACCGACTATGACCCTGTTGCAAATCAACAATGGGCGTTGGATGTTATTGGGGTACAAGACGCATGGGAAATGGGGTTTATAGGTTCTTCCAATGTTACCGTTGCAGTTATAGATACAGGTATCGACACTCAACATCCCGACCTTGAACTGAATATAGATATGGTTAATTCATGGAACCTTGCTGAAATTAATGATGATATTGATGATAATAATGGACATGGAACGGCAATGGCTGGGGTTATAGGTGCCGACTATGACGATTACGGAATAAACGGTGTTTGTCAAAATATTAATATTCTTTCCATTAAGATTGAAGACGATAACAATATCTCGACTTTTGGTAATTTACAACAAGGAGTAATCGCTGCAATTGTAAGAGACGCTGATGTTATAAACATTAGTAGTACTATAGTGGCACATTTCAGTTACAATCATCCCAAAGAAAATAACTATTATGATAATTATGATGGATTGATAATCACCAGTGCCGGAAATGACGGAGCTCTTATGTCTAGCTGTGAATCTGCGGCTGGTAAAGTGAATGCGCCTGAAACGTTTATTGTTGTTGGCGCATCTGGAGCATCGGATAACAGTTGGGAGAACTCTAATTATGATCCTGAACACGTGGACTTATTCGCTCCGGGCAAAGACATTTATTCTACTCACATAAATAGCACCGGATATATACTCGCGTCAGGCACTTCGTTCTCGGCAGCCTATGTTTCCGCCGCTTGTGCGCTCATAATGTCTCACGCACCGCATCTGACCGGTCAGGAAGTGAAAAGTCTAATATTGAACAATGTTGAGTTGTTTGATTCACTTACTGGTCTCTGTTCTACCGGAGGACGACTTGCTATTGACAACGCGATAATTGCACTGTATAATCAAAGTAGACCGGCATATTCAAAAGGCGATCTTAACGGCGACGGTTCAATAACAACGGTTGACTATGCAATGCCACAACGGCAGACTCCGCGTCAGGCACCGTGTAATCCCGGAAAAAGCTGCGATTCCCGGTGAATCTGCTCTCTATTCGCACGTCATGCCCCGCAAGCCTTACGGTAAAGCATTCCATCACGGCACCTCCTTCGTTTCATATTATCCCGATAATGCCTCCGCCGGTACCTCTTTCACCTGCGGTGGCTC
>JAFSGD010000074.1 GCA_017434845.1 Clostridia bacterium | reverse complement strand
TGGGCATGAGGCTTGGAACAAAGAAGCTTAAAGAGCTGTTCACCAACGGCAAGGTTTATATCGCATCGGTGAGCAAGCTGCTTGTTTTTCCAATAATTCTCGGCGCGCTTTTCTTGATAATTCCCGTTTCGCAGGCGGTTCGCTCAACGGGATTTATTCTCGGCTGCTGCCCCGCCGCCGCAATGATACAAAGCCTTGCCGAAACCCACGGCGGCGATTCGGAAACGGCGGCAAACGTTGTTTTAACAACGAGCATACTATGTATTGTAACCATTCCGCTTATGTGGTCGTTATATAACGTGATAATTCTGTAAAGGTGTGTTTTGTTATGAAAAAAACTGTTGCAATAATTTTCGGCGGCGAAAGCTCGGAATATGACGTTAGCTGTGTTTCGGCGGCAAACGTTGCCGAAAACCTTGATAAAGAGCTTTATGAGGCGGTTCTTGTGGGAATTACCAAGGACGGAAAATGGTGGATCTTCCGCGGAAGCACCGATGAAATGCGCGATAAGAGCTGGTGTGAAAAGCGCGCTCTTTTGACGCCCGCGGTCATATCGCCCTGCAAGGCTCACCACGGCCTTTTGGCGCTTGACGGCGCAAACGGAAGCTTTGAGATAATCAGAATTGACGTTGCCTTCCCCGTGCTTCACGGCAAAAACGGCGAAGACGGCACAATGCAGGGTCTTTTAACTCTTGCGGGAATTCCGTTTGTCGGATGCGATACATATTCTTCGGCGGTTTCGATGGATAAAGCCGCAACAAAAACCATTGCCGCCGCCGCGGGAATACCCGTTGTTCCCTTTACCGCGGTTGCAAGATGGGCTGATATTGAAAAAACCGTTGAAGAGGTTGAAAAGAAATACGGATATCCGATGTTTGTTAAGCCTGCGAACGCGGGCAGCTCGGTTGGCGTTACCAAGGCTAAAAACCGCGAAGAGCTTTTAAACGGCATTAAGCTTGCGTTTGAGCATGACAAAAAGCTTCTTATCGAGCCGAACATTGTCGGAAGAGAGATTGAGGTTGCGGTTTGCGGCAACGATTGGCCCATCGCCTCGGTTTGCGGCGAGATAAAGCCCAACAGCGATTTTTATGATTATGAAACCAAATATGTTGACGATTGCGCCGAATGCATCGCGCCCGCGCAGGAGCTTGGCGAGGATGCGCTCAGAATAAGAAGCTATGCGGCAAACACGTTCCGCGCGCTCGGCGGCTCGGGATTTGCGCGCGTTGACTTCTTCTATACCGAAAAGGGCGCGTTCCTGAACGAGATAAACACCATTCCCGGCTTTACGCCGATAAGCATGTATCCCAAGCTTATGAAGCTTGTTGGGTATGAATACAGCGCGCTTATAACAAAGCTGCTCAATTTGGCAGAGGGGATAGAGGAATGAACAACGGCTTCCGAAACGAAAAACCGATAGGCGTTTTTGATTCGGGCTTGGGCGGCTTGACCGCGCTTTCGGAGCTCAGAAGGCTTATGCCCAACGAGGATATAGTTTATTTCGGCGACAGCGCGCGAATTCCCTACGGCACGAAATCGCCCTCGGTTATTAAAAAGTTCGCCTTGCAGGATACCCGCTTTTTGCTTTCGAAGGGCGTTAAAGCGATTTTGGTTGCCTGCGGAACGGTTAGCTCGAACTGCTTGAACGAGGTTTATGAAGAGGCGGGCGTTTCGGTTGTCGGCGTTATCGAGGCGGCGGCAAAAAGAGCGGCCGAGATCGCAAAGGGCGGCAACGGCTTGGTTGCCGTTTTGGGAACGAATGCAACGGTTAACAGCGGCGCGTTTGAAAAGGCACTTAACGGATTCGGAATAAGCGAGGTTATCTCGGTTGCCTGCCCGATGTTTGTGCCTTTGGTTGAAAACTGGCATCCGAGCGTTGACGACGGCGCAACCAATGCAATAGTTTCCGAATATCTTTTGCCGATTGCCGCAAAAAAGCCCTCGGCGGTTATTTTGGGCTGTACGCATTATCCGCTTCTTGAAGAGGTTATTAAAAAATATCTGCCCGAAAGCGTGCTGATAAGCTCGGGCGCGGTTGCGGCAGAAGAGCTTAAGGCGCTTGTTTCGAAGCTTTCGATCGAGAATTCAAACGGCGGCGCAACCGAGTTTTACACAAGCGGCGGCGCGGAAATGTTCGTTAAGAACGCAGGCAGGTTTTTGAAGGACATGAAGGTTGAAGCGGCAGAACAGGTAGATATTGAAAGGTTCGAATAGCGCTTGCGCGCTCACTTTGAAACTACAGTTTCAAAGTGGTTTTTGAACTTCGTGCGCTCGCGCCTCGCGCCTCACAACGCAAGCGTTGTTCGACACTCGCGAAGTTCATAGGAGTTTTCTTCGAAAAACGGTTATTTAATTAATAATTTGTTTTGCAAAGCAAAACATTCCGAACCTATTCACTATTACTTATAACCCAAAAAACGCAACGCTACCGTTGAAGATGACGAGAACGAAAGAGTATAGAACAGAAGTAATAAGATATAAAATTAAGTTTTTTTCGGGGACATGTGCCTCGAAAAAAACACCTATGATGTTTGCGAGTGTCGAACGCGAAGCGTGAGGCGCGAGATGCGAATGCACAAACATCCAAACCGATTGAAAACCGTGTGTTTTCAATCGAGCGCGTAAGCGCTTTTGATGATGACGAGAACG
>JAFSGD010000073.1 GCA_017434845.1 Clostridia bacterium | reverse complement strand
TAGGAAAAAAGGTGCAGAATGGACAAACAGAACCCGAAGCTGTAGGCTTCTACTGCGAGCGGTTCTGTTTGTTCATAGCAAAAAGACATAAAAGTTTAAGAAACCGAAGCGAAATGCTTCGGTTTCTTTCCTTAAAGGGTTATTTGTTGTTTGTATAAAGTACAGATACGCTATTTAATAAAAGTTGTCTTTTTGCGATCTGCGACTTTTTAACATCCCCGCATTTTATTTGATAACGAACGTTCCGAGAACGTGTCTCTTGATCATTGCATATTCGCTTGCTTCGAGAGTTCCGTTGCCGTTAAGGTCGGCACGCATTACCATTTCTTCGGTAAGGGTGTAGGTCTTAAGGCAATGTCTCTTTGCGAGCGCATAGTCCTGCGCGTCGACGCTGCCGTTGCCGTTAACGTCGCCCTTTTGATATGCAAGCGCGGGAATAACTCTTTCGTCGATAACCTCGCCGCATACCAAGCATTTAAGCTGTTCCAAGCCTTCGATTCCGTAGGACGGCTCGGTAACCGTTTCCCATTCGCCCTCTTTGTGTCCGACCGCATCGGTTTCGCTGTCGGTATATTCGTCGCCGCAAGCATCGCACTTGTGAATGGTATAGCCCTTTTCTGTGCAGGTGGGCTCGATTACGGTATCGGTGTAGGAATGGCCTAACATAACGATTTCGCCGTCGGTATATTCATCGCCGCAAGCATCGCATATATGAAGTATATAACCGTTTTGGGTACAGGTGGGGTCGATTATGTGATCAATATAGCTGTGTCCGGTCTTTTCGGCAATCAACGTGCCGCAAACAGTGCAGGTCTGATCCTCGGTGCAGGTAGCATTTGCGCCTGCTTTGTGTCCGAGAGGTTCGGTGTAATTATTATAAAAACCGTCTTCGCAGTCTGTGCATTTGTTAAACGTGCAACCACCGTTATTGCAATCGGGCTCGATAACGGTCTGCTCGTAGTTATGCATCTGTGCAAGAACAGTGGTTCCCTCTGCTGAAATGAGCGAAACGGGGTTTTCGGCAATTGCACCGGCTGCGGTATTGCTCGGAACGCTGAATTCGAGCTCGGTGTGAGCCTTTTCGATAATTTCAAAGCGGAAAACGAAACCTATCGTTCCGCTTTCGGTGCGGGGAATATCCTCTTCTGTGGTAAGCACTGTGCAGTGGATCGAACCCGTGTTGACCGGAACTCGTTCGGTTGAAGCGATAAATCCGTCTTTGTCGGCATCTCCGGGTTCGCTTTTAATGACCGAAAGGTTTTCCCAGCTTTCGTCGGGAACCGAATCAATGCAATCGAGCGAATAATCACTGTTTACGGCATTGATAAGCTTGAGACGGGTGTTATCGTAGTTAAAAAAGAAGTCGGCATAGCAAAGGCTTCCTTCTTCGGAAATATCAGTCAGATAAACGAAAACATCAAAAGTATCGTTGTATCCGAGATCTACTGTGTCAATGTCGACATAGGTCTTGAAAACCGGCGTTGTGGTTTTTGCAAATGCCGCCGAAGGAAGCAGAGAAAACAGCATCAATGCCGAAATAACAAAAGCGATCGTTTTTTTCATTGTTGTGCTCCTTTAATATACTTATTAAAATTATAAGAACAATCAAATGTTTTGTCAAGAGGCGAAATAAGGAAAAGTTGACATAATTGCCGAGATGTGTTATTATTAAAATGTATAACTATTCTTGTATTGTGTATCCGGAAAAAACGAAAGGAGTTTTTGTATTGAAATTTTCTCGTATAACGGCGTTATTGCTTGCGGCGGTGCTTTTGGTAACTGCATCGGTGTTTCCGCTTTCGGCAAATGCCGCTGTCGACTATTCCGGCCTTAATAAAATACAAACTTATTTCTTGCGCGTGGTGGGCTCGCTTGCCCGCGCCGATTATTACGAAAACGACGTGCTTGCTTCGATAACCGTTTCGCAGGCTATCTACGAAAGCGGCTGGGCGCGCTATTCATTGCCTGTAGGCGGCAGAAACCTTTTCGGTATGAAGGCGTTCAGCACATGGAAGGGAAAGGTCTATGACCAAAGCGGCAACACGCTTTATAATTCCTACGATGATTTTCTGCTTGTAAAGGGTCAAAGTTATCTCAACACCGTTTCGGGGTGGCGCGCCTATGACAGCTGGGCGGAAAGCGTTGCGGCACACAGCTCGCTTTTCGTTAACAATTCGCGCTATTCAAAGGTCGTTGGCGAAAAGGATTATAAAACCTGCGCTCAGGAGATAGTAAACGCGGGCTATTGCAGTGACAACGGCTATGTGAAAATGCTTTGCAACCTTATCGAGCAATACGGTCTTTCGGAATTTGACGATATAACCCCCGACAAAGACGGCATCGTTTCTGTCCTTCCCGAAAACGAGCGCGTGCTGCTTGATGTCGGCGATACATATACCGTTTCGTTTTATACCGTTCCCAATGGATTAACTCCCTCTTCTGTGGTTTGGAAAAGCGATAACGAATCGGTTGCAACGGTTGACGAAAACGGAAACGTAACTGCCGTTTCGCACGGAATAACTCTTATTACCGCAACGCTTGAAAACGGCAGAGAGGCGTGCTGTATCATTTATGTCGATTGCAACGCAACCGTCATGGATTCCGACGTTTACGTGCGCACCGAGCCCGTTGCAACTGCATCGAATAAAGGCAGATTCGTTCGCGGCTCGGCAATAAAGGTCAATTCCGAATCGGTTTACACCGATGCCTCGGGCAACCGCTTCTATGCGGTAAGCGGCTATAACAACAGCAACAAATTCGTCGAGGGCTATGCTTCGGCGGATTGCATATATTTAAACAAGCGAAGCACCGTCGGCATTTCGGTTGTTAAAGACGATATAACGCTAAAAAAGGGAAGTGAATATAACGTTCTCGCCGCCGCATATCCCGCCGATTCGGTCGACCGCGAATTTTCGTGGCTGAGCAGTAACGCTTCGGTTGCAACGGTTGACGAAAACGGCTGTATAACCGCCGTTTCTAACGGAAACGCGGTAATAACCGTTGCCTGTGCAAACGGCGCCTCGAAGGAAATTAAGGTAACGGTTGCCGATGCCGAAAAGCAATATAAGGGCATCGTTTCGTCATACAGCACCATAAACGTTCGCTCCGCTCCCGATTCTTCGGCTTCAAGCGTTGGTAAGATCCCCTTTCTTTCCGAAATAACCGTGTTCGGCGAGCCGACGGGCGTTTGGTATAAGGTAAGCGGAAAAACCTCGTCGGGCAAAACGGTTACGGGCTATTCCAACTCATCTTATATCCGTCTCATGCGCGACGGCGAAGTC
>JAFSGD010000072.1 GCA_017434845.1 Clostridia bacterium | reverse complement strand
TGTGCCTTTTAACCCCGCAAAACTTCGTTTTGCTGGGACCCCATGAAAAAACTCCTAACCGTGTTGCGAGTGTCGAACGCGAAGCGTGAGGCGTGAGGCGCGAGAATGGGGTCCCCGAAAATGCTTGCATTTTTGGGGTTTTGGGGTCTCCGAAAATGCTTGCATTTTTGGGGTTTTGGGGTCTCCGAAAATGCTTGCATTTTAATCGAACGCGCAAGCGTTAAAAATACGACACCTTTATCTTTTTGCCCATTCTCTTCAGGCATTCCGAAAGCTCTTTTACAAGGTTCATCTTAATGCTGAAATTAATGGGAAGATCGGGGTTTTGGTGCGCAGGGTTGATCGCACGGCCGACAAAGAAATTAATGTCGGTTGCCTCTTCGAATAAAAGCCTCGAAATAAGCGAAGCTCCGTCGCGCTTAAAGCCCCAATTACTGTATTCCTCGTTATCGGCAAGGTGGTTCTTTGCATAAAACAGCACCTTATTAACGGTTATAACGCCCTCGGTAACAAGGTCGACGCCCTCGATCTCGGCAATGGGCGGAATTTCGGGGCTTTCGAATTTAAGCGTTGTTTTAAGCGGCTTTCTAAGATATTTTGAAGCGATCGTAGAAGTCGTTCCGCCGCAGATGATATGCTTGCCCGCCTTTGAGAAGAACAGCGACATCATCCTATCGCAATCATCGCGATTAGAGGGCGGACCGAACAGCAGATTCATCGGAACGCGTTTTCTTATCTTAACAACGCAGGCGGTTGCATCGTCACCCGGCTCGCCGCCATAGAGCTTGTTGCATTCATCAACAAGAATTGTCGAAAGCGTTTTTGCGGTATAGCCAACGCCCGAAATGCTTTCCATGAACTCGGCAATATCCGAAAGCTTCCAGCCGAAATTAAGCGATAAGCCGATGCCCGCATGGGGGCATCCGTCGCTCATGGCAACGAAAATATCGTTCTCGCGCAGCTTTATAAGCGAGCGATATATCTTTTTGCCGCCGATGTTCATTTCGGTTTTGGGATAATCGGTTACCTTTTCATCGCGAATAAAGATAACGCTCGGATTATCGTATTGAATAAGCTCGGCAGATTCGTTGTTTATAAGGTGGATTATCGTAAACGTGGAATAAGCCACACCGCGAAGCGAGCAAACGGGAAGCGTTGCCGCAATGGTCTCAACACATTCCTCAATAGGAAGCCCCTCTGCCATCATTGTTGAAATAATTTTCGAGGTAAGCGTTGAAAGAATGCTTGCCTTAACACCGCTGCCCAAGCCGTCGGCAAGAACGACAACGGTTGAGTTATCGCCCTGCTCTACAACGTCAACGTGGTCTCCGCAAAGCTGTTCGCCGACGTGGTTAACGCTTTTATAGCCGATATCGGCACAAAGATCATTCATCTGCTATCGACTCCTTCAGCTTGGAAAGCGCAATCTTGGTTTCTGCCGCGGTTTCGCCGAGAAGCGATGCGATCTCCTGAACGATCCTCATCTGCTTATCGACCACCTTGTCGGCAACCTCAACGGTCTGGCGCGAAATTGCCTCCTTGCGTTCGCGCTGGCGTTCCTCGTCGGTAACGTCGCGCATAATGCAAATAAGCATTCTGCCCTCTTTATCGTGAACAATGGTTTGCTCGGTGTAGCAGGAATACTCGGCAAGATAAACTCTGCGATCGGTTATGGCTTTGCCGGTCTTAAGCACCTCGAGGAAGTTTTGCGGCTCGAGAATGCGCACAACGCTGTCGCCGAGAACGTCGGATGCCGAGCGAATATTCATAAGCTTTTGAGCGGCGGTGTTTATCTGCTGAACCTCGAGGTTCTCGTTAAGAACGATAATACCGTTGGGGGTGTTTTTAACGATAGAATCCGAGAAGCTTTCCGCCTTATCCTTAAGGAAGGGCAGGCACATTGAAATTTCCGCCTTGCCCTGATAAATGGCAATGGCTTTTTCGCGGCAGGTGTTATAGCCGCAAGAGCCGCAGTTAAGCTCCTGCGAGGGCTTGAATTTGCCCATCTGACGCAATATTTCGCCGATTTCAAACTCGCTGGGGGTTTGCGAACGGCGCTCTATGAATTCAAAGTTCTTTTTAAGCAAAAGCGTGTCGGGCTGTGCAACGTCAAAATCCTTTTCGCCCGCAAACTGTGCCACCGCCATATAGTCTTTAACGGGTGAGCGATGGTATTTTTCCATAACGGGACCGCCGACACAGCTGCCCACGCAGGCAGACATTTCGATAAAGCACTTGTGAACCTTGCCCGATTCGATATCGCGCAACGCCGAAATGCAGTTTTCAACGCCGTCGAGCGCAAGATAGGAATAACCCGGCTCGTTTGCCGCCATGGTTTTAAGCACGCCGCCCGTTGTCGGGAAGAAGCGTGCGCGGCTTTCGGCATTGGGGCTTATTTCGCGTTTGAGCTCAATTCCCGCAGAATCCAGCCATTTCGTAAGCTCTTCAAAGGTTAAAACGGCATCCACAATGCCGGCATAATGCTCGGCTTCATCCTTTTTGGCAACGCAGGGTCCGATAAAAACGGTTTTTGCTTCGGGATCCCTTCTCTTTATTTCGGCGCAATGAGCCATCATCGGCGAAGCAACGTCGGCAAGATAAGGCAAAAGCGACGGGAAATATTTTTGTATAAGCAAATTGATCGAATGACAGCAGGAGGATATAAGAATATCGCGCTGTTCCTCGTGAAGAATGCGCTCGTATTCGCGCTTTACTATCGTTGCGCCGATAGCGGTTTCTTCAACGTCGCAAAAGCCAAGCTGTTTTAGCGCATCTCGCATGGATTCGATGCCGACGCCATCGTAATTTGCAATAAACGAGGGCGCAAGGCTAACGTAAACGGGCGCACCGCTTTGGAGAAGAACGCGCGCCTTTTCGGTTTCGTCAACGATCTCCTTGGCGTTCTGCGGACAAACGACAAAGCATTGACCGCAAAGAATGCATTCGTTGCCGATTATGTGCGCCTGGTTGCCCGAAAAGCGAATTGACTTAACGGGACAATGCCTTATGCACTTATAGCAGTTTTTACAGTTTGATTTTTTAAGAGTTAAGCAGTTGGGCATGGCGAAAACCTCTTATAGCTTTGCAACAACTTCGTTGGCGAAGAACTCATCGACCGTTTCGGGCGAAACCGAGAAAAAGACGTCGTCAACGGTAACGCAAACGCCCTTTTGGCAGTTGCCGATACAGAACGTGCCCGCGAGCTCGACCTTTTCTTCAAGCGCCTTTTCGTCAACGAGCTCCTGAAGGCGCTCGACCACCTGGCGCGAACCCTTTAAATGACAAGAGGAACCGATACATACTGTGATTTTCATCGAAGCTTGCTCCTTTAATTCAAAAACTTAGTTGGTTTTAATCGCATATAATTTTATCAAATTTTTTGGTGTTTGGCAATAGCAAATTATAACAAATGACGGAATTTGCAAAAATAAAGAGAAAGGGTATTGCTTTTTATATGCATCTGTGATAAAATACCCGAGCGATAAAGAATATGTGGGTGTAGCTCAGTTGGTTAGAGCACTTGCTTGACATGCAAGGGGTCGTTGGTTCAAGTCCATTCATCCACACCAAAAAGAAAAGTCGCTTTATGCGGCTTTTTCTTTTTGGTTCTCTTCACTTTTCTCTCTTCACTTTTCACTTTTCTCTAAACGCTTTCCGCGACTTTTCAAGAGAAAAGAGAAGAATGAAAAAAGAAGAGAATCGGAAGCTTTGCTACGCAAAGCGATATTCTAACACAAAAAACCGATTTGACGTAAAAATCAAATCGTTTTTTTCAAACGAGCCGATAGGTTGACATACTGCGCAAAAGCTGATAAAATAAAGACACGGCTAAAAAAGGAGAATGAACAATGAAAAAAGTGTTTGTGTTTATAATTTCGGCTTGTCTGCTTGCAACGCTTACCGCCTGCGTCGGCGGCGAGGGCGGAAATTCGTCGGATGCCGAAAGCGTTTTAAGCGAAATTTCGTCAGAATCCTCGCAAGTGCAGGAATCTTCGCAGTCAACCGAAGAATCGCTTGAAGCCTCGGAGTCAGAAAGTAGCGCCGTTGCCGACGAAAGCGAAGCCGAATCGAGCGAAAGCGACGACAACGAATCGAGCGAAAGCTCGGATGCCGAAGCCGAAGCGTTTGATATCGCGTTGCTTATCGGCACCTGGAAGCGAGTTGCAACCGAGGTTGAGGGCGAAACGGGCGACGGCGGCAGATGCACGCTTACCATCAGCGGCACAAGCAAGGACGATTTGAAAATAAGCTACAACGACAAGGATTTTCCCAACACAAAATTTTCAAACAAGTCGGTAAACATCGTTGACAGCGCAACCGACAGCGAGCTCGCGGAGGGCGAATGGTATGCCGTTGTGGATTACGTCGGAGCATACGACACCACATATGAATTCGAGCTTTCGGAAGACGGCAAATTAGCGCTTTGCAACAGCTTCGAGATCGACGGCGCGCCCGCGGTTTCGTTTGAGATCTTCGAAAAAACCGAATAAAAGAGAACAAAACGATTTGATTTTCACGTCAAACATGTTGACAATCCACAACGTTATCGCTATAATAAATATAGAAAAAGGCTACCGATAGACGGTTAGCCCAAAGATTCGTTAAGAAATTAACCGCTCAGTTTGGACGCAGGGCGGTTATTTCTTTTTTGTTATGTTATAAACAAGTGCTATGATAGAAACGACGAGTGAACCAAACAGGAACATTTCTTCGTATGAAACCATAGAGCACCCCCTCCTTTCAGGAGGGAAAAGTGCCCTCCGTATTAAAGGAGGACTAACCGCCTACCGTTTTTGGTAGCCGAGGGCATTGTAGCACACAATTCGACAAAAATCAACCATCGATTCAAAATAAAACCGATTTGATTTTCACGTCAAATCGGTTTTTAATTAGGATGTTGCGATTACACTATCGTATATTCGATAAGCTGATCGGCGAATTCCTTAACGCGATTGAACTCGGAGCATTGAGTTGCGAGAACGGCGTTTTTATCGGGCAAAACGATAGAATATTGCCCATAGGCACCGTCGGCACGGAACGCGCCCTCTCGCTGACCGACTGTCCAGAACTGATATCCGTAGCCCGAGCTCCAGGGCTCGGCGATATCGGTGTTGATCTGCTTGCTTCCCGCCGCCTTTACCCATTCCGCCGAAACTATCTGTTCGCCGTTCCAAGCGCCGTTGTTAAGATAAAGAATCCCAAGCTTCATCATATCGGTTATGGTCAAATAAAGTCCGCTGCCGCCGAACGCGGTTCCGTTGGGGTCGGTCTCCCAAGCAGGAAAGCCTATTCCCAGCTTT
This sequence comes from Clostridia bacterium, assembly GCA_017434845.1. Classification (GTDB taxonomy): domain Bacteria; phylum Bacillota; class Clostridia; order Oscillospirales; family CAG-382; genus Coliplasma. The sequence goes on along the minus strand of JAFSGD010000072.1, from coordinate 4,501 downwards.
GAAAAGATGCGGTCATGGCAATATTGCAGCAAGGGCATTCCCACGGCGCGCTCGGTCATACAGCCGACCATGTGGGTGTCGCCGTTGGAATAATGAAATTTCGTGCCCGATTCGTATTTCAGCTCCTTCGAAAGCATATAGCCGACGTAATCGGGATAGCCCTCGCCTTTTCGGCGGTTTGAGCTCATTAAAAGCGCCTCGCCGAAACCCGAGCTCATCGTTAAAAAATGGCGGAGCCGAATATTCTTAACGCGCTCGTCGGTGATATGCTCAGCATATTCGGGAAAAACATCGATAACCCTTGTGTCAAGCGAAAGCCTGCCCTCGTCGATGGCAATTCCCGCTGCGGTCGAGATAAAGCTCTTGGTGTGGGAATAAATAAGGCGCGGCAGATGCGGCTTGAAATAATGCTCGAGCACGAGCTCGCCGTTTTGGTAAAGGGCAACCGCCTCAACGCCGGGATTTTCAAGCTTTAGGGCTTCGATATATGCTTCAACCTTCGTTTTCATTCTTTCTATCCTCCCGTTTTTGTTTGATTTTATACCCTCTGCCGCACTTTTGTCAAGACAAACAATATCTTATCAAAAAAACGGTGTGGTTCAATGAACCGCACCGTTTTTCTCATTTGTTGAAAAGAAGCTTCAAACACCGCAAGTTTTTTTACAAAAAAGGTTGATTTTCGCAGAATAGTGTGCTATGATAAACTACGCTAACAAGGTCGACAACATATGTCGGCTCCGCTCTTGCGATTGACATCTCGAAAAGATTGAGGTATAATCAAAAAAACAGTTTTGTCGGTCGGAAGGAGGCGTTGCTCGATGAAAAAACCGTTTCTTCTTGCGCCCGCGGGCAGCTTTGCCGCGCTTAAGGCGGCGATCGAAGCGGGTGCCGACGAGGTCTATCTCGGCGGTTCGGAATTCAACGCGCGCATGAACGCGGGTAATTTTGATAAAAACGAGCTTATTAAGGCGGCAAGGCTTTGCCGAAGCTCAAATGTGAAAATGCACATAACGCTTAACACTCTTGTTTTCGACCGAGAGCTTAAAGCACTGCTTGAATACGTTGAGTTTCTCGAAAACGAGGTCTGCCCAAACGCGCTTATAGTTCAGGACCTTGGCGTCGCTTGCGAGCTGAGAAGGAATTTTCCGAGCCTTGCCCTTCACGCAAGCACGCAAATGCGTATTCACTCACACGAGGATGCAATATTTTTAAAAAAGCTCGGCTTCACGCGCGCGGTGCTTGCGCGCGAGCTTCCCAAGCAGGATATTGCCGCGTTTGTAAAAACGGGGCTTGAAACCGAAATTTTCGTTCACGGCGCGATATGCGTTTCGGAAAGCGGCGGTTGCTTGATGAGCTCGGTTATCGGCGGCAGAAGCGGCAACCGCGGCGAATGTGCCCAGCCGTGTCGGCTTCCCTACCGTGCCGAAAACAAATATCCCCTTTCGGTAAAAGATATGTGCCTTGCCGAGCACGTTACCGAGCTTTGCGATATCGGCGTAACCTCGCTTAAAATAGAGGGCCGCATGAAAAGCCCCGATTACGTTGGCGCGGTAACCGCGGTTTACCGCAGGCTTCTCGATGAGGGCAGAAACGCCACCGAAAGCGAAATGAGGCTTTTGAAAAACATTTTTTCACGCTCGGGCTTCACCGACGGTTATTTCATTAATAAGATAGATAAAAATATGTTCGGAATTCGCCGCGAGGAAGACAAGCGCAATTCCGACGTTAAATTCACCTACCCCAAAGCGCCGCCGAGAATCAAATCCGAAGACCCGATTCCCGCAAATCCCGAATTTTTCCAAAGAGACGAGGCGAAAGCCTTTTCGCCGAAGCTTCAGCGAGGGTTTGTTTTGCGATTTGAGGGCAGAATGCCGACCGACGCATATTTAAAGCGCTTTGCCGAGCGCGCGGCGAGAATCGATCTTCCGCTTGCACTTTGCACCGAACCGCGTTTTTCGCCCTATGCCGAAAAGATCTCGGCGGTTTTGCCGAGAAGCATTTTTGAAAGCGAGCGCGAGGAAATAAGGCTTCAGCTTGAAAAGGCAAGGGCGTTCGGAATAAAGCACGCAACGGTTTCTTCGCTTAACCAGCTTGCGCTTTGCAATGGATTTTATCTTCACGGCGACTATGCATTCAACATAATCAACCGCGCGTCGCTTGAATATTTTGAAAGCCTTTCGTTCTCTTCGCTGATGCTCTCGCCCGAAACCGACGGCAGATTCCCCAAAGGAAGCCGTTGTGCGCTTGAATATATCGGCTACGGAAGAACGCCGCTTATGTATACGCGCACCTGCATTATTGCGAATATTTCGGGATGCTTGGGCAAAAAACGTTGCTTTTCAAGGCTGACCGACCGCATCGGTGCCGAATTTCCCATTATAAGCGCGCCCAACCACACGAACGTTATTTATAATTCTCTGCCCGCCTACCGCTTGGATAGGGTCGGCGAGCTGAAGAAATCGGGCGTTGGGCTGATAACGCTTCTTTTCACAACCGAAACCGAAAAGGAAACGGCTTTAATAACCGAATGTGCTTTCGAGAACCGAAAGCCGAATATAGAATTCACACGAAAATAACGCTCTCCCTCGCACGAGAGCGTTTTCTCGTTATTTCCGGAGAAGCTTATGCGTATAAATCTCAGCGCGGTATTGCCCGAAAACCAACGCCGAACCGAAGAATACCTTTCAAGCCTTGAAAGACCCATGTTTACGGTCGACAACGATCTGTTCATTGCCGAAATGAACCGAACCGCCGAGGAAGCGTTCCCCTTTCTTTCGCCGGGCACAAGATTATATGACGTTTTCGGCATAAACGCCCGAAGGGTCATCGAGCTTTTGCCGGGGCAGATAATCGGCATTCAATTACGTCTGCTCGACGCTTCTTATCCGGTTACGGTTATCGGCGGCGAGCGCAAGCTCGTTCTTTTCGATTCGGTTGAAGCCCGTTTCGGAAAGCACGTGTTCGGCGTTTACGGCAAAATGTCGGGCTATGATCTAACGCTTGAATACCCGAAATTCATTCCCGATAACGAGCCGACGGCGCAAACGAAAAGCTTTTTGGGCGAAAACGCCGATTTTCTGCTTCGCGCCTTTAACAGCCGCGGCTCAAGAGCGCTTTGCCCGTTTAACGCGGGCGCGGTATTTTCGGCGGTTATTGCCGAAACGGGCGAGGAATGCTTTTTCAACGTTTCGAAATGCGCCGACGTTAGCGCATTGGGAAGCGAACGCGACCTTGCGATAATTGCGGCATATATACTTTCGCTGTTCAAGCGGCATTCGGCAGACTCGAAGCCCAAAATTAAAATCGAAACCGACAATTCAACAGTCAAGCTTTGCGTTGAGGGGCTTTTCGATGTTCCCGAAGAGATGGCTTCGCTTATTTTTTCCACCCGCCCGATAAAGCAAAAGCTTTGCGACGATTTGGAAGAAGAGCGTTTTTGGTTTTATCTTGCCCTGTTGCTTGCCGAAAGCAATCTTTGGGAGCTTGAAGCCTCGATTCAAAACGGAGTTCTTTTGTTTTCTTTATTAATGCCCGCAGCAGAGCAAAGTGCATATTGCCTGCTTCGCGACAAGGTTTTGGAATATGCAAGGAAAGCGGTTGCGCTTTTTGGTGCAAACAATTAATAAAAAGCATTATTTTCCGAAAAAGTATTGCCGAAAACTATTTACAAACCGATTTTAATGTGTTATATTATGTATACCAAAAAATATTTTAAAAAGGAGTATTATTTCCTATGAAGAAGTTCTTGGCAGTCCTTCTTGCAGCTATTCTCGTGGTTCCTGCGGCTTTCATGCTCATCTCCGCTGATGAACCCGTTAACGTTGCTGAAGGCAAATCCTACGAAAGATCTTTACTTTACCGTCAGGGCGGTGCCGAAGTTGAATGGAACTGGTCCGACTCTGCAGACATCGCTTACCCCGATGAAGACAACAAGTCTCTCACCGACGGCGTTGTTGCAGGCGATGCATCCGCTTACGGCGACGTTGAATGGGCAGGCTTCCACGCAAAGTGCCCCGACTACGTTGAAAACGGCTACAGCTACATCACCGTTGACCTCGGCGCTGCTTACGATCTCACCAAGATCGCGGCTTACACCGGCACCAAGGGTCTCGGCGAATCTGCAGGCATCACCGCTCCCACCTCTGTTGAATTCCTCGTTTCCGACGACGGCGAAAACTTCACCTCTGTTGAATCCGTAGTTCCCGCTAACGCAGCAGACAAGAACTGCGAAGAGGTTGCTACCACCGTTGCGGCTTCCGGCCGTTACGTTCAGGTTCGCATCGCAGGCAAGGGCTGGCTTTTCATCTCTGAAGTTATGGCTTTCGGTACCGAAAAGTCCGAAGTTGCTCCCGAACCCGCAAAGACCTATGAAAACACCTACAGAGTAGAAGTTGACGAAAACGGCGCACAGACCGCAGTTGTTGACGTACCTTACGGCTACACCTGGACCATTAACTATGTAAACGGCTCCTGCGCAGGCGAAGATGCTACCATCTGCACC
>JAFSGD010000008.1 GCA_017434845.1 Clostridia bacterium | reverse complement strand
TCCACCGGCGGCGGCGCTTCGCTTGAATACCTCGAAGGCAAAGAGCTTCCCGGTATTGCCGCAATGACCGACAAATAAGGCGCTACGCTTTCGACCGAAATGCAAGCATTTCGGTCGGTTTTGGATGCCCGTTCGCTCGCGCCGTGTCCGTGCGCGCCGTCAAAACGGCTTGTCCGAACACGCGGGCATCAGCGGTATAAAAATCGAGGACGCGGTCCCCGATTTTTATAAGATTTTCATTGTATTCCGCTTGCGCGGAGAGATATATTTCGGTAACAAGCCGAAATGCCAATATATTTAAACAAAATATTACAAAAGGATTTATAAACCATGAACAAGGAATTCAGAAAAGCAATAATCGCGGGCAACTGGAAGATGAACAAAACTCCCGCAGAGGCTGTTGAGCTTATCGAAGCCATCAAGGCTGAGCTCGCAGGCAAGGATACAAGCGGATGCGGCATTATCGCCTGCGTTCCCTATGTTGATATCGACGCCGCTGTTAAGGCAGCTGCAGGCAGCCCCATCGAGATCGGTGCCGAGAACTGCCATTGGGAAAAGAGCGGTGCATACACCGGCGAGATCAGCGCAGATATGCTCGTTGCTTGCGGTGTTAAATACGTTATCATCGGCCACAGCGAACGCCGTCAGTATTTCGGCGAGACCGACGTAACCGTTAATAAGCGTGTTCTTGCGGCTCTCGAAGCAGGCCTTAAGGTTATTCTTTGCGTTGGCGAGCTTCTTGAAGAGCGCGAACAGGGCATCACCGCAGAGCTTGTTGCAATGCAGACCAAGATCGCTCTTATGGGCGTCAGCGCCGAGCAGATGAAGGATATTATCATCGCTTACGAGCCCGTTTGGGCTATCGGCACCGGCAAGACCGCAACTGCTGATCAGGCAGATGAGGTTTGCGGAATTATCCGTAACGTTGTTGCCGAGCTTTATTGCGATTGCGTTGCTAAGGCAACCACCATTCAGTATGGCGGCTCGATGAACGCAAAGAACTGCGATGAGCTTCTTTCCAAGGAAAACGTTGACGGCGGTCTTATCGGCGGTGCTTCGCTTAAGGCTCCCGACTTCGCTACTATTATTAACGCAGCTCTGTAAGACCTGTGTATTTCGGGTAAGACCAAAATCCGCAACTAAATACAAAGAGAACACAATTTCTTGTGTTCTCTTTTTTAGTTTTGCGGATTTTTATTGCACTTTTCGGCTCGGGCAGTAGATTTCTACAGCTTCAACGTGCGAAAAATGATTCTTCCTCCAAAATCGTGCGCCTATCGGGGCGCTTTGCGTTTCGCGTGTGGAAGGTATTGTTTTTTTAATAAACGAAAAACGGTGCGCTATTCAAAAAACCGATGCGCTTCGTGCGGTGTTTTGAAAATATATTTGCCTTATTATTTTTCTTTATTATTGATTTATAACGCAAAATGGAGTATAATATATTATTCAAGGCTTTGTTTTAATTCATGCAGGGTTCCGAACGAAAAACCGCGCGATTCAAGCTCGGTCAAAACGTCGTCGAGAATTAGCGCGTTGGTTTTCGAGGTTGGGTGAAGCAAAAGCACCATGCCGTTATGCGCGGCATTCAAAAGCCGTTGCTTTGCCTGCTCGGGGTCGGGCTGTTTGCCGTTATCCCAATCGGCATAGGCATAAGACCAAAAAACCGGAACATAGCCGAGCTCCTTGCAAAAGGCAAGCGCCCGTTCGGAAAACGCGCCCTCGGGCGGACGGAAAAATTTTTCCATTTCAAGCCCCGTCAGCTTCTTATATGCGCTTTCGGCGCGCTCAAGCTCGCTTTTAAGCGCTTCTGTTTCGGTTATTTTCGATATATCGCAATGGCTTGCGGTGTGGTTGCAAACCAAATGCCCCTCTTGCGCCATGCGTTTTACGGTTTCGGGGCTGTTTTTCACAATTCCGGGCAGAATAAAGAACGCGCCCGTTGCGTTATGCTTTTTCAAAACGTCAAGCGTTGTTTCGACGTTTTCGTTGCCATAGCCCGCGTCAAAGGTTAAATAAATGCGTTTATCGTCTTCTTTTCCGAGGAAAAGCGCGCCGTATTCGCGCGGAAGCTCGCTTCCTCCGAGAATTTCGGGCTGTTCGTTGTTTGCCCTTTGCTTAAAGAACCAATTTATTCTTTCGGTTTCCTCAAGCGCGGCGGCATGGTGGTGCAAAAACACGGCGAGCAACGCGGCGGCAATGAAAATTCGTTTAATTCTTTTTATGGTATCAACTCCTTTCAATATATTTTTATCGAACAAGAGCAATCTATTCCAACCAATTTTTGAATCAAAAGGAGAGCTATTTAATGGTAGTTTGTGTTCCCGTTGCGCATATTTATGCGGCGCCCGAGCTTATGGCAGAGCAGACCGACGAGCTTCTTTACGGTGAAGAAGCCGAAATTCTCGATGAATGTGCGGGCTTTTGCAAAATAAAAACCGAATACGGCTATATCGGCTGGACAATAAAGAGCAATCTTTTCGAAAAGCTTCACGATGCAAACCATATTATAACCGTTCCCTTTGCCGACCTTTTGTTTGAAAACAAAAACTATTATCACGCGCCCATAACGCTTCCGCGCGGCGCAAGGGCAGACGTTGGCTTTTCCAACAGCGAAAAGCGCTATGGCTTTGCGGTTTTGCCGAGCAAGCGTATTTATTACATTCACAAAAGCCACATAATGCCGCTTGCGCTTATTAAAAAAAGCGGCGAAGCCGAAATGCGCGCTTCGCTTGTTGAAACGGCAAAGGAATATCTCGGCGTTCAATACCGCTGGGGCGGAAGAACGCATCAGGGCATCGATTGCTCGGGGCTTTGCTTTAACGCCTATCGCTTCAACGGAATCGATATTTGGCGCGATGCCGACATCGAGCGCTCGAAGAACCTTAAAAAAATCCCATATGCCGAAATCAAAGAGGGCGATCTGATGTTCTTTAACGGCCACGTTGCAATGTATATCGGCAACGGCGAGATTATTCACGCCTCTGCTTCAAGCGGAAGGGTCGTTATCGAGAAATATGAAGAAAACGAGCTTTTGAAAGAAAACTTTATTTGTGTGGGAACGGCATTCTGATGAACATATTTGTTGAAAACCAAGAGATCGAGCGCCAAAAGGCAATAGCAAAGTCTCTCGGCCCGCTTGTTTCGGGCAAAAAGGCTTGCGTTATAACCTTTGGCTGCCAGCAAAACGAAAACGACAGCGAACGCATTGCGGGCGCATTGGCGCTTTGCGGCTATGAAATAACAAAAGAAAGCGATTCTGCCGACCTTATAATAATTAACACTTGCGCCATTCGCGAGCACGCCGAGATAAGAGCGCTTTCCGAGGCGGGTCAGTTCAAGGGCAGAAAAGAAAAGGACCGTTCGGTTAAGATCGGGCTTTGCGGATGTATGGCTCAGCAGGCGCACCGCCGCGAGCAGATATATAAAAGCTACCCTTATGTTGATTTTGTTTTCGGAACGGATATGCACCACAGAATTCCGGAAATAATAAAAACGGCGCTTGAATCGAAAAAGCGCTTCAGCTTCATAACCGAAAAGCCTCACAACGAATTCGGAATAATAAGCGAGGGTATGCCCGTTTGCCGCGAAAGTCGCTATAAGGCTTGGGTGCCGGTTATGTATGGCTGTAACAACTTTTGCAGCTATTGCGTTGTGCCCTATGCGCGCGGCAGAGAGCGCTCGCGCAATAAGGCAGACGTTGTTGCCGAGGTGAGATCGCTTGTTGAAAGCGGCTATAAGGATATAACCCTGCTCGGTCAGAACGTTAATTCCTATTCGGGCGGATGCGATTTTGCCGAGCTTGTTTCGGAATGTGCAACGCTTGGCGGCGAATATCGCCTGCGCTTTATGACAAGCCACCCGAAGGATGCTTCAAGCGAGCTTATCGACGCTATTGCCGAATACCCCAACGTTGCAAAGCATTTTCATCTTCCCGTTCAGTCGGGCAACGACAGAATATTAAAGCTTATGAACCGCAAATACACTCGCGTGCAATATCTTGAAAAGGCAATGGAAATTAAGGAAAAGGTTCCCGAAATTTCGCTGACTACCGACATTATCTGCGCTTTTCCGACCGAAACCGACGAGGAATTTGCCGATACTCTTTCGCTTGTTGAAAGGGTTGGCTTCGATATGATCTACACCTTCATCTATTCCCCCCGAAAGGGCACCGTTGCCGCGGCAATGGATGGGCAAATAGAGCGAAGCGTTGCAAATGAGCGCTTTAAGGCGCTTTCCGACCTTGAAAACAGCATCGCGCAGGGGCTTAACGACCAATTCATCGGCAAAACCGTGCGCGTACTTTCTGAAGGAATCGGAAAAAACGGCGCGTTTTGCGGCAGAACCACCCAGAACAAGATAGTTAATTTTGATAAATACGTTCCCGAGGGAGAATTCGCTGACGTAAGCGTCGAATCCGCGGGAGCATACGTATTAAACGGAAAAATAATTTAATTTAGATTTGAAAGGAAACACAAAAAATGAACGAAGCAATGATCAAAGCAATCGAAAACCTCAAGGAAGCACTCAAGGCAAGCGAAGAGCTTAAGGCTTATAACGATGCAAAGGCGGCTTATGATGCCGACGAATCACTTAACAAGCTTATCAACGAATATAACGTTCAGGCAACCCTTCTTGAAACCGAAGGCAGAAAGCCCGAATCCGAGCGCGACACCCAGCTTATCGAAAGCATTTCAACCCGTTTGCGCGCGGTTTATGACGAGATCGGCGAAAGCGAGACCCTCGGCGCAATGCGTGTTGCCGAAGCAGGCTTGAGCGAGATCGTTAACGCTATCAACCAGGCTGTTCAGTTCACCATCGAGCCCGAAGCCGCAAACTGCACCCACGATTGCTCTACCTGCGGGGGATGCCATTGACGCTAACGCTTTCGATTAAAATGCAAGCATTTTAATCGGGTTTTTGTGAGTTCCGTACGCTTAAACCCCGAAAATGAAAGCATTTTCGGGGACCCCATTCTCGCGCCAACTTTGTGCGCGCCCTTCGGGCTTGTCCAAAGTTGCGGAACTCTAAGGAGTTTTTTCCGAGGCGCATGTCCTCGGAAAAAACGAGATTTTTAATTGAAAAACGCTTGCGCGTTTGAAGAATGCGAGTTAAGGAACGTTTTTCTGCGAAAAACGGAATTTTATTGTATTTTATTGTTTGGGAGTAATTAAGATGGCGCTTTCACCGCTAATGAAACAATATCTCGAGGTCAAGCAGGAGCATCCCGAATGCATTCTGATGTGCCGCATCGGCGATTTTTATGAAATGTTTTTCGATGATGCACGCATTGCTTCAAAAGAGCTCGACCTTGTTCTCACCGGCAAGGATTGCGGGTTGGAAGAACGCGCACCGATGTGCGGTGTTCCGCATCACGCGGCAGACACCTATATTGCAAAGCTCGTTTCGCGCGGGCACCGCGTTGCCATTTGCGAGCAGATGGAAGACCCTGCAACCGCAAAGGGATTGGTCAAGCGCGACGTCGTTCGTATTATAACTCCCGGAACCGTTACCGAGGGCGGATATCTTGACGAAAAGAAAAACAATTATATCTGCGCCTCGGTTATCGATGCCTTCGGATGCGGCATTGCGTTTGCCGATATTTCAACCGGAGAAATAAGCGCAACCGAGCTTCTCGGCGAAAACCTCAACGCGCGCCTTCTTTCCGAGGCGGCGGCTTATCTGCCAAGCGAGCTCATTTGCGACGGTTCGTTTCCGGAAGAGCTTTCAAACGCCTTCTCCTCGCGCTTTGAAACGCTTGTTTCCAACGCCGAAAGCGTCGATTTCGAGCTTAAAAGCTCGCTTGATTCGATAAAAAGGGTCTATTCATCTCTGCCCGAGTGCGACAGCGATTATGCGGTTCGCGCGGTGGGCGGTCTGCTTGCTTATATTCTTCGCACCCAGAAGATCGACCTTACATATCTGCAAAAAATCAATTTCTATTCCTGCGAGGAATTCATGGGAATCGATTCCTCGTCGCGCCGAAACCTTGAGATCGCCGAATCCATGCGCTCAAAGCAACGCAAGGGCTCGCTTCTTTGGGCGGTTGACCGCACCAAAACCGGCGCGGGCGCAAGGCTTTTGCGCCGAATGCTTGAAAAGCCGCTTGTTAACGAAACCGCCATACGTGCAAGGCTCGAGGCTGTTTCCGAGCTTTATTCCGACGGAGTTTTGCGAAGCGAGCTTCGCGAGGTTTTAAAGGGCATAACCGATATCGACCGCTTAACCACCCGCCTTGTTTACGGAACCGCCAACGCGCGCGACCTTAAGGCGCTTGAAAGAACGGTTAAGCTGTTCCCCGCGATAAAAGAGCTTATCGCAAACGCAAAATCAAAGGCGATAAAGCGCATTGATTCCGAGATCGACCCGTTAACCGAGATCGCCGATGCGATCTTCGACACGATCGACGAAGAGCCCGCAATAACTCTTAAAGAGGGCGGAATCATCAAGCGCGGCTGTAATGCCGCCGTCGACGAGCTTTTCGACCTTGTTAACAACGGCAAGGCTTGGATCGCGAAAATCGAGGAATATGAGCGCGAAAAAACGGGAATTAAAACGCTTAAGGTCGGATATAACCGAGTTTTCGGTTATTATATCGAGGTTTCGAAGGCGAATCTCGCGCAGGTTCCCGATGATTATATCCGCCGCCAGACGTTAACCAACGGCGAGCGGTTTGTTACCCCCGAGCTTAAAGAAACCGAAAGCCGCGTTATCGGCGCAAGAGATCGGCTTTATGCGCTTGAATACGAGCTTTTCATTTCTCTGCGCGATTTTATTTTGAAATCGCTTGAAAGAATTAAAACCGCGGCAAACGCCATTGCCGAGCTGGACGTTTATTGCTCGAACGCCGAGATCGCGCGCGAGCAGGGCTTTGTTTGCCCCGAAATCGACCGCTCGGATAAAATCGTTCTTAAAAACAGCCGCCACCCCGTTGTTGAAAGGTTTTTAGAGGGCAGCTATTTCGTGCCCAACGATTGCGCGCTTGATAACGGCGCAAACCGAATGCTTCTTATAACCGGACCCAACATGGCGGGTAAATCGACCTATATGCGCCAGGTTGCGCTTTGCGTTATTCTCGCGCAGGCGGGCTGCTTTGTCCCCGCAAGCGAGGCGCGCATCGGCATCGTCGACCGAGTTTTCACCCGTGTTGGCGCATCCGACGACCTTGCAAGCGGCAACTCGACCTTTATGCTCGAAATGAACGAGGTTGCCGATATTCTCAAAAACGCAACGCGCAACAGCCTTATTATCTATGACGAGATAGGCAGAGGCACCTCTACCTACGACGGAATGAGCATCGCGCGCGCCGTTGTTGAATACACGGCGGGCAGGATCGGCGCAAAAACGCTTTTTGCAACCCATTACCACGAGCTAACCGCGCTTGAGGGCGAGCAAGAGGGCGTTGTGAACTATAATATTGCCGCCAAAAAGCGCGGAAACGACGTTGTTTTCCTGCGCAAGATAGTTAAAGGCGCGGCAGACGACAGCTATGGCATCGAGGTTGCTCACCTTGCGGGCGTTCCCGAGCCTGTTGTTAAAAGAGCAAAACAGGTTTTGGCAGGGCTTGTTGAAAGCTCGGCAAAGCCGATAACCAAAAAAACGCAAAATGATGAAGATAACATAAGCTTCGAGGCCATTTCGGAGCAAAGAGTTATCGAAAGAATAAAATCGGTTGACATCAACACGTTAACCCCATATGAAGCTATAACGCTTCTTTATGAGCTGAAAAAGGAGCTTGACTAATTGGGCATTATTAACATTCTCGATGCACAAACAGCCAATATGATCGCCGCGGGCGAGGTTGTCGAAAGACCCTCCTCCGCCGCAAAGGAGCTGTTGGAAAATTCAATAGACGCGGGCGCAACCGCGATAACGCTCGAGATAAAAAACGGCGGAAAATCGCTTATCCGCGTTACCGATAACGGCTGCGGCTTTCTGCGCGATGATATCCCAAAGGCGCTTCTTCGTCATGCAACCAGCAAGATCGCTTGCGGAAACGACATAAACGGGATCCGTTCGCTCGGCTTCCGCGGCGAAGCGCTTGCCGCGATAAGCTCGGTTTCGCGCATGGAGATCATAACGAAATCGCCGAAGGAAGAAATGGGAACCCGTTTAACCTCCGACGAAAACGGCATCGTTATGGAGGATAGCGGCTGTCCCGACGGAACAACGGTTATAATGCGCGATATTTATTATAACACCCCCGCACGCCAGAAATTTCTTAAAAAGGACGGAACCGAATCGGCTTCATGCATTTCGGCGGCAGAAAGACTCGCGCTCTCTCATCCCGAAATTTCGTTCACCGTAATTTGCGATGGCGAGCGCCGCTTTAAAACCGAGGGAGAGGGCAAGCTTTTCCCTGCGATCTATTCGGTTTTCGGCAGAGATTTTGCAAAATCGCTTGTTGAAGCCGATTATAGCCTGCTCGGCGTTTCGGTTAAGGGCTTTATAACCAAGCCCGATGCCGTTCGCGGAAGCCGCGCGATGCAAACCGCGTTCGTTAACGGCAGGTTCGTTAAGAGCAAAACCGTTCAGGCGGCGGTTGAAGAGGCGTTCCGCTCTTATATTCCGCGCGGCAAATTCCCCGCGTTCGTTATATTTGTAACCCTAAACCCCGAGCTGACCGACGTTAACGTTCACCCTGCAAAAACCGAGATAAAGTTCGCCTCGGAAAAGGACGTTTTCCGCGCCGTTTATTATGCGGTCAAAAACGCGCTCGAGGCAGAGCCCACCGAAAAACCGCTCGGCGATATAAAACAAACGGTTAACGTTTCGGCAGGAACGCGCGTTTTCGAGCAAAAGGCGCAAACCGCGCAATCAAAGGCGGTTTTCGAAGAGGCTGTAAGGCTGTTTTCCAAAAACAGCGAAGAGATCAAGCCCTCTGCGCCTTCCCACAAGCCCGAGCGCGAAATAAGCTTTTTCCCGAACGATAAGCTCGAAACGCCAACCGAACAAAAACAGGAAAAGCGTGAAACCTTCCGCGCCGATATCGGCGAAGAGGACCTTGGCGCTTCGTGCGGTGAAATGATTTTTTCCGACAGCGAGCCCGCGCCCCAAAGCGCGCCCGCTTCCGAGCCCGAATCGGCGCAAAGCCTGCCCGAGCAGATAACGCTTGCGCCCGAAACGCCCTATTGGCGAATGATAGGTCAGGCTTACGATGCCTATATTTTTGTTGAGACCGAAGAAAACATTCTGGTCATCGACAAGCACGCCGCCCACGAGCGCATTATTTATGAGCGCCTTGCCGCAAGCAAAGAGCTTCACGTTCAGGAGCTTCTTGCGGGCATTCCCGTTTCGGTGGGCAGAGAGCAGGCGGCGATTTTGCTTGAAAACAGCGAATATCTTGAAGAAAAGGGCTTTAAATTAGAGGATTTCGGCGAAGGCACAATTATCGTGCGCACCGTTCCCTCAACGCTTTCGAGCGTTAAGGGACTTAACTCGATCCTCGAGGATTTCGCAAAGGGTCTTTCCGACGGCAACGGGCTTTCGTTTGCCGAGCGTTGCGACCGCGCGCTTTATACCGTTGCCTGCAAGGCGGCGCTTAAGGCGGGAATCAAAAACCGCCCCGAGGATGACGAAAACGTCGTTAAAATGCTTTCCGAAAATCCAAGTCTTCAATATTGCCCCCACGGCAGACCGTTTATTAAAAAAATCCCAAAACGCGAAATAGAAAAATTCTTTGACAGGTGATAAAATGAGCTTTACATTACACAAGACCTGCGGCAACGCAAGGCTCGGAACCTTTAAAACCGTTCACGGCGACATTCAAACCCCCGTTTTTATGAACGTCGGAACGAGTGCCGCGATCAAGGGCGGTATCTCAACGGGCGACCTGAAGCATATTAAATGTCAGGTCGAGCTTTCGAACACCTATCATCTGCACGTTCGTCCGGGCGAAGATATTATTTATCAGCTTGGCGGAATACATAAGTTTTTCAACTGGGATAAGCCGGTTTTAACCGACAGCGGCGGATTTCAGGTCTTTTCGCTTGCACAGCTTCGCAACATCACCGAAGAGGGCGTAACCTTCGCCTCGCACATGGACGGCGCAAAGGTGTTTATGAGCCCCGAGGTCAGCATGCAGATCCAATCAAAGCTAGCTTCAACCATTGCGATGGCGTTCGATGAATGTCCCTCGTCGGTTGCCGACCACAGCTATATCGACCGCTCGGTCGACAGAACGACGCGCTGGCTTCACCGTTGCATTGCCGAAATGGAGCGTCTTAATTCTCTTCCCGAAACGATAAACAAAAACCAAATGCTTTTCGGCATCGGTCAGGGCGGCATTTATGATGATATCCGCGTGCGACATCTTAAAGAGATAACCCAACTCGACCTCGACGGATTTGCTCTCGGCGGACTTGCCGTTGGCGAGACAGCCGATGAAATGTATCGCGTTATCGAGGTCTGCGAGCCGTTTATGCCCAAAAACAAGCCGCGTTATCTTATGGGTGTCGGAACGCCGGTTAATATTCTTGAAGCGGTCGACCGCGGAATCGACTTTTTCGATTGCGTTATGCCCTCGCGCAACGCGCGCCACGGCAACCTTTTCACAAGCGAGGGTCTGCTTAACCTTAACAACAACAAATATTTGCTCGATTCAAAGCCGCTTGACCCCGAATGCGATTGCCCTGCCTGCCGTTCCTATTCCCGCGCATATATCCGCCATCTTTTCAAAGCGCGCGAGCTTTTGGGAATGCGCCTTTGCGTTATTCATAATCTTTATTTCTATAATAAGCTTATGGAAGACATTCGCGCCGCTATCGCCGAGGACCGCTGGCCGCAATTCAAGGCGGAAATGGTTGAAAGGCTTGGAAGAAGAGCGCCTTGACGCTTAGCTTTCGATTAAAATGCAAGCATTTTAATCGGTTTTGGATGTTTGTGCGCTCGCGCCTCGCGCCTCACGCTTCGCGTTCGACACTCGCAAACATCATAGGAGTAAAAATCGACGCACATGTCGCCGATTTTTACAAGGATTTTTCATCATATATAATAGGAACGTTTTTCTGTGAAAAACGAGGATTATTAAGAAAACAACCGTGTGGAAGGCTTGGTTTGACAACGGTTGATTTAAACATCCAGCGCATAAACGCTGAATGCGAACGCCAAATATACAGCGCATAAACGCTGTATATGCGAGAGGGATGTTGATATGGAATATATTAAAATCGAAGAAGCCGCTTTAAAATGGGGGCTTTCGGTCAGAAGAGCGCAGGATCTTTGCCGTTTGGGCAGGGTTGGCGGAGCAAAAAAGTTCGGAAACAGCTGGATGATTCCCGAAAATGCGGCAAAGCCTGCCGACAACCGCGTCAAAGCCGAAAACCGAGTGATAAAGGGCTTTTCGCTGATAAGAAAAAGCCCGTTTCTCGATATGACCGATCTTTATAACGAGGCGGGCTGTGCCGACAAGCGCATTGCCGAGCTTGACGAATATCCCGAATCGCAAGCGCTTTTTGCCGCCGAGATAGCATACAGCCGCGGCGATATCGACGGGGTTTATGAATCGGCAACCGAGTTTTTGAAAAAGGACAACAGCTTTTATACCGTTATTTCAAGCGGAATGCTGCTTGCCCTGGTTGCGATGTGGAAGGGCGACATAACTCTTTGGCGTCAAGCCAAAAAGCATATTTACGAGGCGCCCTGGAAGGATAGGACCGACCGCGATATAATCTCGCTTTCGATTGCCGCAACCGAGCTTTCGGTTCGAAACACGGTTGATTTTCCCGAATGGTTTTATCGCGGAAGATTCGAGATTCTGCCTGCCGATGCGCTTCCCGCGGCGCGTGTTTATTATAATAAATACCTTTTAATATATGCGCAAGAGCTTGCGGGCGGCAAGCGCAACATCGATGATATAAGCGGTTTGGGGCTTATGCGCTCGCAACCGTTTATTCTCGAGCCGATGATCTCGCAGGCGGTTTCCGAAAAGACCGTTATTGTCGAAATTTATTTGCGCCTTTTGTGTGCAACCGTTTATTTGCAGATCGGCGATAAAGAAAACGCCGCGTTTCACCTCGACCGCGCTATTTTGCTCTGCCTGCCCGACCGTTTATTCGGAACGCTTGTAGAGCATCGCCGCCAGCTTGGGCTTTTTCTCGACGAGCGATTGATGCTTGCCGACCCCGAAGCCGCAAAAAAGGTTAAAACGCTTCACAAAACCTTGCACGAGGGCTGGGTAAAGATACATAACGAGGTTTTGCAAAAGGATATAACCGCAAAGCTTTCCGATCGCGAGCGCGAGGTTGCGCGCCTTGCCGCATTCGGTCTTTCGGATGAGCAGATAGCCGACAGACTGCATATAACCAAGGCCTCGGCAA
Source organism: Clostridia bacterium (assembly GCA_017434845.1). Classification (GTDB taxonomy): domain Bacteria; phylum Bacillota; class Clostridia; order Oscillospirales; family CAG-382; genus Coliplasma. Next base: position 8,706 of record JAFSGD010000008.1, on the reverse strand, counting down.
AATCCATACTTCAAATGGCACGAAATAAGACGGGTATAAAGAACCGTTTGGATTTCGGCGCCTATATGTAAAACCATTCCGAACGAAAAAATCGGGCAGGATGTTTTTTTGAAACAGATCCTTTATACTGTTGACAAACGGTATAAAGGATTTTTTTGTAAAGGAGGCAGGCTGTGTTTCGCTCCGACAAATCGCCAAAAGAAGGCGATATCTATAAAACTGTTAAAATCGACGACCACGTTTTCGAATTGAAGTTCGGCTATTATGCCGATTTCGAACGAGAGCTCGGCGAGCCCGTGGTTATTTACCCCGACCTTTCGGAAAATAAGCTGTATACCAAAAACGGCAGTCTGCTTGTTACGGCGATTCAAGACCCTTGCGCTCACTATGAGGTGCACGACAGCAAGCAAAAAAACGAATGCTGCGGCGATTGCATACATTATATTCGCCATGGCGACGAAATAGGCGTTTGCGGAAGACTGAACCGCAACACCGATATTATAATGAATTAAAAATTACTTAAAAAAAGGGGAAAAAACAATGACAAGATTGCAAAAAGCAGAAAAGCGAATAACAAGCCTGTTTCTCGTTATTGCGCTTTTAATAACAATGCTTCCCATTGCGGCATTGCCCGCAACCGCACAAAACCTTAAAACCGACCGCGTAACCGATCCTTCCACAATGCACGGCTGGAAGGAATATTTCCCCATAACGGGCGAGATCTCAACCGAAAACGCGGGCGGCGTTTGGATGGATAAATCGGTTTTCACCGACGCTTCGCCGTTTGGCGGTATTATCGATCAAAACGATCCGCAAAGCTTTATCGTTGCTCTTTCGGCAATAGCGGCTAACATGAGCATCACCGGAATGGCAAACATTCCCACCGATACGATGCTTGTTTTAGACCTTTCGGGCTCGATGAACGGCGACAGCGGCAACAACGACGTTGTTGAAGACCTTGTTTCCGCCGCAAACGAAAGCATAAAGACATTGCTTGAAACCAACAAGCACAACCGCGTGGGCGTGGTTCTCTATTCCGGCCCCTACACGATCGGCGGAAGCGCCTCCTCGGGCGATGCGGTCGTTATTCTTCCGCTCGGAAGATACACAACCGACAGAAGCGGCGAGTTCCTTTCCTATGACACTCGAATGGGCAATAACCCCAACGGAAACGGTTGGCGCGAATTCGAGCTTGTTAAGCTTAACTCGGGCGTTCGTTATGAAAACAGCGGCATCGCGCCCGCTTCGGTGCAAAAGGATGCCTATGGCGGAACCTATATCCAAAAGGGCGTTATTCTTGCGATGGAGCAGTTCACCGCCGAAAGCAATTCGGCAACCGTTGAAGACAGCGTTATGGGCACAATGAACCGCAAGCCCGTTTTGGTGCTTATGTCCGACGGTGCTCCCACGGTTGGAAGCACCTCGTTCACGTCTCCCTCGCGCATAAACCTCGGCGACGGCTCCGACACCTCGGCGGCGCTCGGCTTCATAAGCCAGCTCAGTGCGGCTTATGCAAAGGCAAAAATCGAAGAAAAATACAAAACCGACGCTCTGTTCTATACCCTGGGCCTCGGAATAAGCAACAACTCGGTTGCTATAAGCGTTCTCGACCCCGATAACGCAAGGGCTTCAACCGCCGTTGATGATTTTTGGAACGATATTCAGATAAACCGACGCGGACAAATAACCTTTGAAGGCTATAATCACGTTGACACGGGCGAAACCGTTTCGCTCGGGAATAATCTTTCGGTTACCAAAATAAGCACACCGCTCGAGCAGAATTACGTTGATGCTTATTTCGAAGCAAACGGCAACAGCGGCGACCTTTCTGCCGAGCTTGTCGAGGCTTTTAAAGAGATCGTTAACGCAATTCAGCTTCAATCGGCATATTTCCCCACGCTCGTTTCCCAAAGCGAAGACCTTTCGGGCTACGTTTCTTTCGTTGACAGAGTCGGCGAATATATGAGCATAACCGACATAAAGGGTATTCTTATTGACGAGCACCTGTTCTCGGGTGCCGACCTTTCCTCCAATTTTGTTGCGGGCGGCGGCGAGCTCGGCACGTTTGATGCCCCCACCGCGCTCGGAATCGAAATGGTGGCGGCGGTTCGCGCAAGGCTTGGGCTCGACAGCGACGATACCGCAAGAACGCTTATTGCGCTTGCCTATGAAAACGGACAGCTAAGCTACACCGACGAAAACAACTATTCCAATTATATCGGCTGGTATGCAAACGCGGCAGGCGAGTTTTTGGGATTCTATAACGAGGGAACGACCATTCTTCCCGAAGCAAGCGGCAACGCGGCAACCGACCCTGCATTCGTAATCCGTTCCTATGGCTATCTCGGCGAGGTCGATGCCGAGCACGGCGTTTCCGAATCGGATATGATGTATGCAACCGTTCAAATCCGCAAAAATATTGCAACCGGTGAAGAAATAGTAACCTTCGCTATCCCCGCGGCGCTTATTCCCGTTATAACCTACAACGTAACGCTTGACGAAAACGGCGAGCTTTCCGACCTTACCGTCGGCGGAGCCGATAACCCTATTCGTCTTATTTATGAGGTTGCGTTAGACGAAGAGATCAATTCCTTTAACGTAAAGGAAACCGTTTCGGCAGATTATCTTAAGGACCCCCACAACGTTAATTCCGACGGAAGCGTTAACTTCTATACAAACCGTTGGGAACACGAAAACACCACGGGTTATGGCACGGTTAACACCTACAGCTATTTCAACCCCTCGCGTCAGAACGATAAATATTATTATACCGAAGACGCACCCGTTTACAGCGACGCAAACGGCACGCTTTATACGGGCAATGCACAGCCCGATTCAAGCGCAGTCTTCTATCGCGCATATAAGGTTTATAAAAACAACGGCCGCCTGCGCACCGAAACCGTCTATCGCGAGCTTTCCGATGCGGCAAAGGCAACGGCAATAAGAAAAGACGATAACACCTGGTATATCCACAAGGGCAACGTGCACGTTAACCTCGACGGCTATACCGTTCACAAGAGCGAAAACCCGACGGCAACGCTTTCTGAGGCGAGCATTCCCTTTGTTGATACCCACAACCACTCTATCGACGATGAAGGCTATAATTTCTATGTCGGCGCAACGCTTGGTAATAACGGCAAACTAACGGTTATTCCCGAAACCGGCATAAAGCTTACCAAAACCATGGCAGAGGGAACAACCGAAGCCGACGAAGCTTTTATTTTCAACATCATCAACCAAACCGACAGCGGCGATAACGGCTCTTACAACGCTTGGATGGTTTATGCCGACGGAAGCGAAGCCGAAATCGACGTGGAATTCAGCGGCGGAACCGCAACGGTCGAGCTGAACGCGGGCGATACGCTTTATATCGGCGGAATGACCGCAGGGCAGGTATTTAAGATCGTTGAAGAGGAAACCGTGGAGTATGTCGCTTCAACTGTTGGTCTTTCGGATACCGGAACGGTAACCGTTAACCGAAACGAGCTTGCAAGCGTTGAATTCATTAACGCAAACCGCGGCATCGGCAATCTGACCGTTTCGAAAGAGATCGAGCACGATCTCGGCTCGGATTATTCAATTCCCGAAGAAAAAACCTTTAGCTTCGAGGTCGTTTTAAGCGGCATCGGCACGGCGAACGCCACGTTCGAGGCAAGCCACACCAACGGCGCTTACAGCGAAATAACAACCGACGAAAACGGCAGATTCGTTGTTGAGCTTTGCGATGACGAACAGTTTGAGGTGTTTGGGCTTCCCGAAGGAACGGTTGCAACCGTTAGCGAGCTTAACGTTCCCAACGGCTTCACCCCCGCATATTACGATAACGGCGTTATAGGCGACGGAATCGTTTCGGTGGTTGCCGATTCGACCGTTTCGGTAATGGTAACCAACACCTATAAAGCCGAGAGGGTTTACCCCGTTAACGTTGATATTTCGGGCAACAAAACACTTGCGGGCAGAGAATGGAACGAAACCGACAGCTTCGAGTTCCGCTTGCAGAAGCTTATGCCCGACGGAAGCTGGCAACAGCTTGGCTCTGCCGCATTTGCAACCAAAGAAAGCCAAAGCTTCTCTTTCCCCGATGCCTTCGTTAACGAAAGCTATGAATCTATCGGTGTTTATTACTACCGCGTTATCGAGCTCGAGCCCGAAAATGCGATCGCAGGCGTTTCTTATGACAAAACCGTTCACAGCATTTCGGTTGTTGTAACCGATGCCGACATGAACGGAAGGCTTGAAATCGCCGAAGTCAGAACCGAACGTCCCGAAACAACGGCTATAACCGAAACCGCAAACGGCTGGAGCGTTGACGTAAGCTTCACCAACACCTATTCGGTTCAGGGCGGTGCAACCGTAACGGTAGAGGTTAACAAGGTTATCGAAAACCTCGGCGGCGCCGAAAAGAGCCTTGCGGGCTACACCTTCGGCTTGTTCGATGCCGAAAGCGGAGAGCAGGCAGGCAATCTGTTAACCACAACCGAGCGCGGCTTTGCAAGATTTGTTCTCGGCTATGATGCTTCTGATCTCGAAAACGGAACGATGCTTCGCCGTTATGTGCTTAAAGAGATCGCGCCCGCAAGCCTTCCTGCAGGCTGGGAATACAGCACCGAGGAATATAACGTTACCGTCGAGGCGTTTGATAACGGTGACGGAACGATTTCGGCAATAGTTTATCTTGCCGAAGACGGCGCGGACAACGCGACCGACTCGGTATCCACCCGATTCATCAACAAATATGACCCCGTCGATGCCGAGCTCGAAATAGATTTTGTTAACAAAGAGCTCAGCGGCCGCGATATCGTTGACGGCGAATTCACCTTTGAGGTTCGCGAGCTTAACGGCAACGCGGTCCTTAACGGCAGCAACCGCAGCAACAAGGTCGTTTTCGACGGAAAGTTGCAATTTAACGGCGTTGGCACCTATCACTATAACGTTGTTGAAACAAGCGGCGACAAAAACGGCGTTGTTTCCGACAAGACCGTTTATCTCGTTACCGTTAACGTAACCGATGCAAACGGCATTCTTTCGGCAAGCTACGTTGTTGTTAACGCCGTTGGCGACACCATAACCTTTAAAAACACCTATAAGGCTTCCCCCGCGGAACACACAATAAAGGGCAACAAAACGCTTCGCGGCAGAACCTTGCTTAACGATGAGTTCACCTTTGCGCTGACCGAGCTTGCCGTTGACGGAAAAGCGGTGGCAGCTCCGCAAACGCTTTATGCGAAAAACTTTGTAAACCTCGATCTCAACGTTGTATTCCCGACTATAACCTATACAAAGGCGGGAACCTATGAATACAGCGTTAAGGAGATCGACACCGAAAGCGGTGCGGCATACGGAATCAACTATGACAAAATCGAATATAAGGTAACCGTAGTTGTAAAGGATGACGGCAAAGGCGTTCTTTATATCGCATCCGAAAGCATTTCGCTTATCAACAACACCCCCGCAAGCTCGCTGAGCTTTGTTAACGAGTATCAACCCAAGGGCACTTCGGCTCAGTTTGTCGGCGACAAACAGCTTATCGGCAGGGTGGATAACGCGCTTTCGGGCGGCGAATTCGAGTTTGAGCTCTATCTCGCCGACAGCGAATGGCAGAAGCTTGAGCTTCTTGAAACCGTTAAAAACCAAAAAGACGGCATAATAATCTTCTCGGCGGTCGATTTCGAAACCGAAGAAGACGGATATTTCATCATCACCGAAAAGAACGCGGGTCAGACAATAAACGGAATAACCTATGACGATGCGGTTTATCACGTTTGGGTCGACGTTACCGATGACCTCAAGGGTCAGCTTCACGCAACCGTTCACGTCTATGACGAAAACGGTATCCCGCAGGCAGGCATCGATTTCCTTAATATCTATGAGGTAACCGGCGACGATTCGATCACCCTTTCGGGCGAAAAACAGCTCATCGGCAGAGATTTCACGGCGGAAGACGAATTCAGCTTCGAGCTTTATGAAACCGATGCGACCTACACCGCAAACGGCGAAGCAAAGCTTGTTGCGGCAATGGATAAGCAGACCAAGCGCTACAGCTTCGGCATCACTTATACCGCAGATGATGCGGGAAAGACCTTCTATTATCTCGTTAAAGAAGCCAACGCAGGCAAGACCGTAAACGGCGTAACCTACAGCAACGCGGAATACAGAATCGCCGTTAGCGTAACCGATAACGGCAACGGCGGAATCGAAACCGAGATAACCATCGAAAATGCAACCGCAAGCACGCTTAACTTCGTTAACGAATATGCGGTAAGCGGAAGCGTTTCGGCAGAAATAACGGGCAGAAAAGAGCTTCTCGGCAAAGAGCTTGCCGATAATTCCTTCACCTTCAGCCTTATCGAATCCGATTCGGCATGGAATGCGGGCAACCTGCTTCAGAGCAAGCAGAACGTGAACGGCGAAATAGTATTCGAAGCCCTTGAATACAGCGAAGCGGGCGATTATTACTATCTCGTTACCGAGCAGAACGCGGGTGAAACCGTGAACGGAATAACCTATGACGATGCGGTTTACCGCGTGCACGTTAAGGTAACCGACGAGCTCAACGGCACGCTTTCGAGAAGCGTGAGCATAACCGATGCAAGCGGAGTTCAAGCCGAAATAGTATTCGTTAACGTTTATAACGTAAGCGGTAACGCAAGCATCACCCTTTCGGGCGAAAAACAGCTTATCGGCAGAGATTTCACGGCAGAAGACGAATTCAGCTTCGAGCTTTATGAAACCGATGCGACCTACACCGCAAACGGCGAAGCGAAGCTTGTTTCGGCAATGGATAAGCAGACCAAGCGTTACAGCTTCGGCATCACTTATACCGCAGATGATGCGGGCAAGACCTTCTATTATCTCGTTAAAGAAGCCAACGCAGGCAAGACCGTAAACGGCATAACCTACAGCAACGCGGAATACAGAATCGCCGTTAGCGTAACCGATAACGGCAACGGCGGAATCGACGCTTCGGTTGAAGCCGAAACCGATTTGAACACACTTGATTTCACAAACGTTTATGCTTCGAGCTCGGTATCCATTGGCTTTGCCGGCAACAAGATTCTTAACGGCAGAGAGCTTAAAGAGGGCGAGTTCAGCTTCCTTCTCTATAACGCAAACGAGAGCTTTGAGCTTATCAGCGAGGCGATCGAATCGGCAGTCAACAAGACAGACGGCGGCTTTGAATTCTCGCAGATCGAGTTCACTGAGGCGGGAATTTACCGCTTTGTTATCACCGAAAACGCAGAAAACGCGCTTTCGGGCGTTGAATATGATAATTCGCGCTATCTTATCGCTGTAAGCGTAGCCGATAACGGCAACGGCGCTTTGGAAATAACCGAGACCGTAATGCAAAAATCGGCAAACGGCGAATCCGAAGCGGTCAACGCAATAGAGTTCGTTAACACCTACAACGCAAAGCACACAAGCGTTTCTCTCGGCGGCAAGAAGGTGCTTGTCGGCAGAGAGCTTGAAGAAGGCGAGTTCAGCTTCCTTCTCTATAACGCAAACGGCAATTTTGAAATCGACGATAGCATCGAAGCGCTTATCGCGCGCAACGGCGCAAACGGTGAGTTCGCTTTCGAGGCGGTCGAATTTACAAGCGCGGGCATTTATCGCTTCGTTATCGTTGAGGATAAGAGCGCGGCTGTAGAAAGAGTAAGCTTCGATGAAACCGTATATCTCGTTCAGGTTGAGGTTATAGATGACGGAAACGGCAGTCTCGTTTGCCTCGAACCGACGGTCGTTAAGAGCGGCAGCGAAGAAATCGCAGACGAAATAGTGTTCACAAACGTTTATACTCCCAAGCCCGAGAATCTGACCGTTGACGTCAACATCAACAAAACGGTTATAAACAAGGGCAGTGCGATAATTCTTCCCGAAGGCTTCGAATTCCTTCTCAGCGATGCAAACGGCGATGCCGAGGGCATATCTGCAACATCCGACAGCAACGGCATGGCGCAAATAACCCTAAGCTTTAGTGAAGCCGATATCGGAAAGGTGTTCAGCTATAAGCTTAAAGAGGTTAACAGCGGAAAAGCCAACGTAACCTACAGCGAAGCCGTTTATGAAATCACGGTTGAGGTATCTTTGGATGAAGAAAGCAACAAGCTTGTTGCCGACCTGACCGTTAACGGTGTTGAAACCGACGTTATCGCAACGGCGTTCGAGAATATCTATGATTACACTCCCACTCCGCCTCCCACCGGCGATAACGGCAATATGTTCCTTTGGATGATAATGATGGTTATCAGCGGCGGCGCGGCAATAACCCTGTTCGCAACCTCTAAAAAGAAGAGAGCAAGCGCGAGAATGTAATTCGAGTTATAGGTTTTTTTCGAAACACAAATTCCATTGAATAAAAAAAGCGCGGCGGTCGGTTTTGATCGCCGTGCTTTTTTGTTGCTTGAAAGACATAAAGGTACGTTTTTCTTCGAAAAACGGTATATATTATTGTATTTCTCTCCCTCCGAGTTTTTCGAAGAAAAACTTTCATTAACTCGTCTTTGAAAAAGACGAATATCACTGCTGTGAAACAGCAATATCACGTTCGAGAAGCGAACATATCACGTTTTCGAAGAAAACATATAACTTCGCTTGAAAACCGTGTGTTTTCAATCGAGCGCGTAAGCGCTTTTGATGATGACGAGAACGAAAAAGTATAGAACAGAAGAAATAAGACATAAAAAAAGACCTCTCGAGAGAGAGGTCTTT
>JAFSGD010000071.1 GCA_017434845.1 Clostridia bacterium | reverse complement strand
TATATCGGGAATCTGCACCAAACCGACCTTTTCTTTGTTGTATATAACGGTTATGGTCGAAAAATAGCAATAATTATAAAGCTTTCTTAAGGTTACCTTCTTGGGCGAAACGCGAATGAAGTTTTCCCAAACGCCCTCGTTGCAAACCCTGTAATGCGTATATGTGAAATCGTAGTTATTATCTACCATGAACGCAAGCTGTTTTGCAAGCTTTTCTTCTTCCCAAAGATCGTCACTGTCCAAAAACGCCATCCATTTGCCGCTTGCCATTCTTAAAGCATAATTTCGGCTTATTGCAGCGCCGCTGTTTTTCTCGTTTTGAAAAACCTTTATTCTTTCATCGTTAAATGCCTTAACCAATTCCATTGAATTGTCGGTCGAGCAGTCGTCAACAAATATCAATTCCCAATTCTTATAGGTTTGCGCCAAAATGCTGTTGATGGTCGCCTCAACGTATTTTGCCGAATTATAGTTTGGCATTATAATCGAAACCAAGCCGTAATCGGCGCAGGCTTCGCTTTTTATTTCGGTTTTGCCCTCTTCTGTTACCTTCATTTCGAACCGCCTTTTTTCTCATCGTTGTTGCCGTCTCTTTTCAAAACAACGGCAACCGTTTGAAACATTAATTTTAAATCGAACCACAGTGAAGCGTTCTTAACGTACTCGGCATCGAGAATCGCCTTGTTTTTATAATACACGTCGTCTCTTCCCTGAACCTGCGCATAGCCCGAAATGCCCGGTCTTGCGGAAAACACATGAAGCCTGCGGCGCATATCGTTGCACTTTTCCTCGGTTAAAATCAAGGGTCTGTAGCCGATTATCGACATGGTGCCCACAAGAACACACCATAATTGAGGCAGCTCGTCAAGCGAGGTCTTACGCAAAAATCTTCCGATGCGGGTTTGATACTGCGCGGGGTTTTCCAAGCGAGAGGTTGCGCAGTTGTTGGGGGCATCGGTTCTCATCGAACGGAACTTATAGCAATAAAAATCCTTGCCGTTTCTGCCAACGCGCTTTTGCTTGAAAATAACGTTGCCCTTAGAATCGCATTTTATTGCTATTGCAACAGCAAGCATTATCGGAGAAAAAATAATAAGCATCAACAGCGAAGCCAAAAGATCGAAGGCTCTTTTGAAAAAGCGATAAACCAATCTTTTCTTTTGGTTCGGAACAAAGCTTGCTATGTATTGCTCGTAAAAAGTATCCGAATGTATAACCGTATGATCGAACGGTTCACCGGGAACATACTGCTCTTCCAAAGCTTCATTATCCAAAATTTTGTTATTGTCCGTTACAACATTCATCTTAGATCTCCTGCTTTTATCAGCTTGTTCAGCAAAGTTTTTTGGCATATCTTTGCAGTTCATATGATAATCCGTATTATTATATCATATATTAAAGAAAATCACAAGAGCTTTTTGCCTTTCATTTGCACTAAAATACATTATTTCATAAGCAAAAACAAGGAATTTTGACCAATTTTTTCTTTTTCGTTGTTCTTTCGACAAGTTCAAAAAAACCAAGAGCTTTCGGTCTGATCTTCGTAGTGCAAACAAAAAAGAACCGAGATGAGCTCGGTTCTTTCATAATGCGTTTATTCGGTTTCGGTGAAAAGCGAATTATCGCCGAAGAGCTTTTCGTTGCAGGCCTCGCAATAAATAATCCAGCTTTCTTCCATGTTGGAATCGGCATCGACCTCCACCCCTGCTCCGCAATGGTCGCAATGAAGCGTTTTCTTTTCGCCGCAGGCAAGTAAGCCGAGCGCCAAAAACGCAACAAGAATAACCAAAATCAACCTTTTCATGATCTGTTGTCCTTTCAAAATCCGCGTGCTTCAAGATCGCACGCTATTTCTTTATAAACGTCTAAAATCTCGCAAACGCCCTCGCCCTGCTTTTTTGTCAAGCGACGGCGGCGAAAATCTATCTCGTCGCAATGCGAAACGCCTCGATTGCCGACACCGCGGAATATGCCCTTAAACTCACCCCATTTGACCGCATCGGGCGCAAGCATGCCGTCGTTTTCGCCCTCGAAATGCGAAACCACCGCGTTGGTGAACCACATGAAAATATCGCTTGTGGGCTTTTTCATAACGAACGCATAGCTTTGATAATAAACGTTTTCGCAATTCGGGTTTTCGCGGTTGAAACGGCTTGCCGCCTCGGTTGTGAACGACATGACCGTATTATAAGTGTTCGGCTTTTTATCGCCGACAACGCGATAAAAGCAATCGTAGCAGAAGCAAACTGCCTTTGCCAAAAATTTTGGAATAAAAAGGAATTTATCAACCGTTTTCGAGCCGTTGTGCGGGGTCGAAATGGTTGTCAACGAGGCAATGCGGTCGCCCATTCCAAGCGTTGAGATAGCATAGCGGCTGTCGAGCCCGCCCTTTGAATGAGCGATAATATTCAGCTTTTCGGCACCGCTTTCTTCAAGAACCTGCTTTATGCGCTCGGCAAGAAAGGCTCCGTTGGTTTCGATATCGCCGTTGCTGTCCTGCATTCCGAAATAAACTTTGTTCCCAAGCGATTCGAGCATTTTGGGTATCCTGCCCCAATAGCACAGCCGCTTATAATCGCGGAAGCCCATTCCGTGAACAAGAAGTATCGGGTATTTGGTTTTTCCATTCATCGCTTCCGCTCCTTTGCACAATTTGTTTTTTTAAGCAAGCTCCTCGGGCAGATATTTTAAAACAAGCTCGTCCCATTCCTCATCTTCACAGCTAAAGTGATTAGAGTCTGTTGGGTTTCCGTCTTTGTCAAAGGTTATGCCATAGCCGCCGTCGGAAATAAACTGATAGCCGCCGTCGGTGTAATTGATCCTAACAGCCCAATCGCCAAAGCTGAAGCCCGGATCCACCGCCGCAAGCGTAATGACGATAACGTCGGTGAATTTTATCTCGGCAAGCTCTTCAAGAAACCGTTCGTTTTCTTCTTCGGTAAGCGTGTATACCGAATCCTCGGTCTCCCAAAAATAATGCTCGCGGTGTTCTGCGTCTCGGTTATCATATATCTCGATCGAATCGACCGAGCTGAGCTCGATCTCATCATAGTGCATTGACTTCGGAATAATTATGCAACCGCCGAAATTCAAGCTAACCGCCAACAGCAAAAACACTATCATAACGCTTTTTATAAATTTCATTTTAAGCTCCTTTATGTGGTTTGCAACTCTAGATGTTGCTTACCGAATCAAGGTATTTCTTCCACGTATTTGAATAACAGGTATTCCAAGAAACGCTTGTTATCGTTGAATAAAGAATCTCTATCGGCTCTTCCCAAACGCCCTCGGCATCAAAATGCTTGAACAGAACCTTGTTTTTTAACACCTTAATGACTTCACCTATATAAAAGCCGCCGTCGGTTTCATTTTCTATTATAACAAAGGTGTCAATCCGCTTCAGCGATGCAAAAACCGTTTGCCAAGAAGCTATATCAGCTTCGGGCATCTTAATTTGATTTGTCAAACCGATAAAACGACTAATTTCGCTATATTTATCAACATTTATTTCAACCTTTTTCAACTGAGACATCTTGCGGACAGTATAACCGTCAAGGCAAAAATCTCGCACCTCTTGACCGAGCAACAATTTTTCATTAACGGCATTAGGATAATAATAAAGAACATCGTCATCATAGGAGAAGTTGCAACTGCACATTTCCTTGCCGGCGATTGCACCTGCGATCACTGTAAGTTTTTCAGTTTTTTTCATCGTATATCTCCTTTTTTGATAGTGTTGTAATTCCTCCTCTGCTGTCATTTTACCACATCAAAGCGAATAGCGCAAGAGGAAATTATAAAAGAGCCTTATTTGTTGTATACGATCAAGCCGCAGGAGAATGCACGCTTCGCGTGATGATATACGCCTCACGGCGATGATATACCATCGCTTTCGCATGGATAAAAAATAAGACAGTCCAAAGACTGTCTTATTTTTGGCGGAGAAGGAGGGATTTGATTTTGCGGTGCCCGTATTTTTGTTCGCCTACGCTAATCGCTTCGGCGCAAAAATTCGACCGCTTCAACTCAGCCAACTCGCTGTATCTGTCCCCGACAGCAAACAATCAACGGCGAAAGCCGTTGTATATCATTCGCAACTTGTTGCGGTATATCATCAAGACGAAGTCTTGTATATCATCATTGCGAAAGCGGAATACAGCCTGCGGCTGATGATATGCACGCTCCGCGTGATGATATACGCCTTCGGCGATGATATACCATTGCTTTCGCAATGGATAAAAAATAAGACAGTCCAAAGACTGTCTTATTTTTGGCGGAGAAGGAGGGATTTGATTTTGCGGTGCCCGTATTTTTGTTCGCCTACGCTAATCGCTTCGGCGCAAAAATTCGACCGC
>JAFSGD010000070.1 GCA_017434845.1 Clostridia bacterium | reverse complement strand
ATTTCGATTCTTGGTTATTGAAGATGCGATAGATATTGGAACGGTGCATGAATATTACCAGCGCACCGATAAACAGTGCGAGAACGAGCTCAACGCCGGGAACCGACTCGGTTCTTAAAACCGAAGCATAGTATACCGCGCTGGGATATACCAGCGCCGCTATTATCGAGGAAAGCGAAACGTAGCGCGTTAAGGTTAGCACCAACGCGAAGATAACGAAGAGCACGCAGAATATCATCGGGTCGATAAGCAGGATCATCGTTGCGGCGGTGAGAACTCCCTTACCGCCCTTGAAGCGATAATAGATCGGGAAAATATGGCCGAGAATGCAGAACAAGCCCGCAACGTAGGCACCCTTCTGACCGAGAAGAACGCAACCGATAAGAACCGATACGATCTGCTTTGCGATGTCGCCAAACAGGGTGTAGAGCGCACCGCTTTTTCCGTAAACACGGTGCATATTGGTTAGGCCCGCGTTGCCGCTTCCGAAGGAGCGGATATCTTGATTGAACTTATATTTAGAAACGATTATTGCAGAATTGAGCGAGCCCAAAAGATATGCCGCAACGGCGGTTATAACACAGCCGATGATGAATATTGCAATATTTTGGGTGTCGTTCGCCCATTTCACCATCAAACCGAACATTTGAGGTAAAACGTTATATAAATAGACCATTTAGTTCACTCCTTTGGGGTTTTCGCCCTTTTGCTTGATTATCAATCGGATAGGTGTGCCCGAGAAATCAAAGGCTTCGCGCAGGCAGTTTTCGATATAGCGCTGATAAGAGAAATGGAAAAGCTCGGCATCGTTGCAGAAAAGAACGAAGGTGGGAGGGCAAACTCCCGTTTGAGTCATATAATAAACCTTAAGTCTTCTTCCCTTATCGGAAGGGGGCTGAACGCGAGCGGTTACGTCGGCGAGGAAATCGTTCAGCAAGCCTGTCGTTATACGGCGGTTTGCGTTTTCGTGGATTCGGTTGATTTCGGGATAAAGCTTTTCAACGCGCTGACCCGTTTTTGCCGAAACAAACGCAACGGGCGCATAACGCATATAGCCGAGCGCGGTATATACCTCTTTTTTGAAATTGCTTACAGAGGAATTATCCTTTTCGAGCGAATCCCATTTATTAATAACGATTATGCTTGCCTTGCCCGCATTATGTGCAAGACCCGCAATGCGCTCGTCCTGAGCCGTTACACCCTCGTTGGCATCGACCATAACAAGACAAACGTCTGCCTTTTCAACAGCGGCATTCGCGCGGATTACCGAGAACTTTTCGATCCTATCCTCGACCTTTGCGCTTCGGCGTATGCCCGCTGTATCAACGAAGATATATTTACCGTGTTGATTCTCGACAAAGCTGTCGATAGCGTCTCTGGTGGTTCCGGGCATATCCGAAACGATCGAGCGTTCTTCGCCGGTTATGCGGTTGATTATCGAGCTTTTGCCCGCGTTCGGCTTGCCGATAACGGCAACACGAATAGAACCCTCTTCTTCGGGAGATTCGGTTTCGGGAGGAAGAAGCTCGGTTACTCGGTCGAGAATATCGCCCGTTCCCGTTCCGTGAACCGAAGAAACGGCAATAACGTCATCGAAGCCGAGCTCATAAAATTCATAAAAGCCCGCGGGGATCTCGCCGATCGTATCAACCTTGTTTACCGCCACAACAATGGGCTTGCGGCTTTTTTTGAGCATAGAGGCGATCTCGCGGTCTGCCGCGGTTACACCAACCGAAAGCTCGGTCATAAAAATTATTACATCGGCGCTGCCGATAGCGATCAACGCTTGATCGCGCATTTGACGAAGAAGCGTGTTTTCGGTCGTGGGCTCTATACCGCCCGTGTCGATAAAGAGCATTGAACGCGAATTCCATTCAACATCGCAATAGATTCTGTCGCGGGTAACGCCGGGCGTATCCTCAACGATAGAGATGCGCTCGCCCGCTATTTTATTGAAAAACGTGCTTTTGCCGACGTTAGGTCTGCCGACAACGGCAACTGTGCTTTTTGCCATTTTAATTTTCCTTTCGGTTGGAATCATTCACCAAGACCCGTTATCGCCTCGCACAGCGGATATCCGCCCCGTGCATTAACGATTATCGGAACGCCGAGCGCATTCGAGACCTCTTCAAGCGAAACGTTATCAAGAAAGAGATCGCCCTCTGCACGAAGCATATTCTCGGGAATAAGGAGCGCTTCGCCAAGCGGCTTGCCCTTTAGCTGCTTTATTATATCGCCGCCCGTTACAAGACCGCTTACGGTTACGCTGCCGCCGAAGAAATCGTTGCGAACAGCATAAACCGAAACACTCAGATTTTTGTATTTTTCCATTGCAAGAGAAGCCAACGAAGAGATAAACTCGAACGAAGCCTCGCCCGTTGCAATGCTTACTTCTCTATTATACTCCATTTCGGGAAGATTTTCAAGACATTCGATAAATTCATCGGTATCGCTTCTTATCATTCCGACGCCGTTTTCGAGCTGTGGATAGCCCTCGTAATACGCTTCGTCGGGAAGCTTACGCTCGGAAAGAAGAAAGAATTCATCCGAAGGGTAAACCAAACGCATTCCGCGTTCGATCAAGCTTTTGTTTCCGAACGAATCGGCTATATCGATAACTTCGGATGCGGTTTCTTTATCGAAAGGAACAAGCGGATAGAGCCCTTCACGGTGGCCTGTCAAGCCGCAGGGAACGAGCGCGATGCTTTCGATATTTTCTAGCGCCATAAGATCGGAAAGAGATTTTTTAAGAAAGGCACCGTCATTTATGCCGCGACACAAAACGAGCTGGGCGTTAATGGCGATTCCCGCAGAGTCAAGCATTTTTATATAGCGCAGGCAATCGCCCGCAAAGCGGTTGCGCATCATTTTAACGCGAAGCTCGGGATCGGTTGTGTGAACCGAGATATTGACAGGCGAGATTCGCATTTTTATAATGCGCTCGATATCGCTTTCTTTAAGGTTTGTTAACGTTATATAGTTGCCCATAAGGAAGGACAAGCGCTCATCGTCATCCTTGAAATATATTGTTTCACGCATTCCCTCGGGGTTTTGATCGATAAAACAGAAAATGCAGTTGTTGCGGCATCTCTTTTTTTCATCCATTAAATAGGTTGAAAACTCGAGGCCGATATCGCTGTATTCGGGCTTTGTTACGGTTATTTCGATTTCTTCGCCGTTTCGAAGCAAAGAAAGAGAAAGCCGTTTTTCCATTATATAAAATCGATAATCGAGAACGTCGTTAATTTCGTTACCGTTCACCGAAACAAGCTTATCGCCCGATTTGATTCCGTTTTTATCTGCCGACGAACCGCGCTCGACAGCCGTTATAATAACCATTTCACTTACCTGCCTTGTTAACAAAAAAGCGTGTTGCCGATAACAGATGCAACACGCTATTTCGCTCAGTCTTCTTTATCCTTGACCTGAAGAACTACTTTTCCGCCGTAGCTACCGCAGCTCTTGCAAACACGGTGAGAAAGGATATATTCACCGCACTTGGGGCACTTGGTCATGCCGGGAAGGTCGAGCTTCCAAACGGAAGAACGTCTCTTATCTCTTCTTGCCTTGGATACTTTTCTCTTAGGTACAGCCATCTTTGGAATCCTCCTTAAGATTAGTTATATATTTTTTTAATACGAAATTATTCGCTGAAGTAATCCTTCAGCACGTCCCAACGGGGATCGCGATCTTCTGTATCGCAGGAGCATGCGGTTTCATTCAGATCGCAGCCGCATTTTGCACAAAGACCCTTGCAATCATCGCGGCAGAGATAGCGCGACGGAAGCTCGAGAATGAGTGCAGAACGGACAAGGTCTTCGATATCGATTGCGGAATCGACCATGAGAATGAATTCATCTTCATCCTTATTGGCAAGCTTATCGGCGATCTTTGCTTCGAGCGCAATGGACTCGTTATAAACGAACTCTTTGCCGCAACGAGCGCACACCGCCGAAATGTTGGGCTTGACCGAGCCTTCAAGTAAAATAAGACCCGAATGGTTGGTTATAATGCCCGAAGCGGTTGCCGAAGCGGAAACCGAATCTTCGATAAAATCGCATTCATCAAGCGAAACACTGAACTCGACAGAATCGACAGAACCGTCGAGAAGCTTTTTCAGATCCAGCAGTTTGACCACTCCTTCCGCAAAACACGCGTAAAAGCGCACTATTTATTATATATTTGAAGAATCGATTTGTCAATACCTTTTTACAAATTCGGGTCTTTTATGTTCAAAAGCCGAAAAATCATTGAAAATTAAAGCGTTTTGCACAAAAACGGTTGCTTGAAACGAAAATCTGTGTTAGTATAGTTTTTGCGGTTTTGCCGCATAATAGCATCGAGGTGAAAAAACTTATGATGACTATGAAAAAAACCATTGCATCCAACAAAATGTGTGCCTATTTTATTATAACCGCATTGGGCGCTTTTGCGGGAATGGCGGCGGCAAAAATGGTTGTCGACCGTTGCTGTTGCTGCAACGATTTAAAAAGCAAGGCAAAACGCGCTTTGAAAACAATGGAAGAAAAGCTCGATTGCTGTTAAAGCGATTATTACTGCGGGCGGCTGTTTTAAGCCGCTTCGCCGAAACGGAGAGTTACATATGTCTATGCTCGGAAGCCGACTTGAAGCGGCGCTTGAATTATTGGCAAAATGCGAAAGCAACGCACTTTTTGCCGACATAGGAAGCGATCACGCTTTTTTTGCCATTGAAGCGATAAAGCGCGGTATTGCCGAAAGAGCCATCGCTTCGGATATTAATCCTCTGCCCCTTCAAAAAGGACGTGAGAACGCCGAAAAGCAAGCGCTTGATATCGAATTCGTTTTATCCGACGGATTCGATTCGATTGAAAACAAAGGCGTTACCTCAGCCGCTGTTTGCGGCATGGGCGGAGAGCTGATAGCGGGAATGCTGTTGAGAAGCGAAACAGCGCACCGATGCGAGCTTATACTTCAGCCGATGTCGGCACCCGAAGAGCTCAGGCGCTCTATGTGGGAAAACGGTTTTTTAATAATTGAAGAAAAATTCGTTACCGATTCGGGAAAGCCTTACGTTATTATTCGCGCAAAATACAGCGGCAATAACACCAAATACAGTTATTGCGATCTTTATCTCGGGCAATCAAGACCCCGCTGTGATGCTTTTTCGGAATACTGCAAAAAAACAGCAATCGCCGCAAAAAAGCGGCGATTGGGGCATATTGCAAGAAATGAATCGACCGAAGAAATCGACTGTCTTATTGCATATTGCGAAGATCAAACACAGAGAACAAGCTTATGAGCGGGAACGTATTTCTTTAAAAACACGCGTGCTTCGGCAGGCGACATATTCAGATTACGCTTGGGCAATACTATGACCGAGCGTTTTTCTATATAGATATATATCGCTTTGGGGCCGTCGTAAACGCGGTCGATCTCATCGAAGAAAATTTCGCTGTATTCGTTTTCATCGGGATTTTTCTCGAAGATAAGCTCGAAAACGATGCCGTTTTTGCCAAAAATCGTTTTCTGCTTTGCGCGAACGATCTTAGCCTTGCTGTTGCACATATTCTTTACGTTAACGTTCATAACGTAGGCAAACATAAGCGCGCAAAACAACAATACTCCGGCAACAACGAAAAGCTCTTTGATGCTATATGCAAAGCCGAAAAGAGCAAGCAAAAGGCAGGCAACAACAAGCAATACCGCCGCACCGATGGCTTTTATGCGGTAGAGCCTGCCCTTGAGCATATTGAAACGGCAATACGAGGTATAATCACGGGGAGTTACAAACCCGTTACATTCAAGTGCTTTCAATTTGCACCTCCGATCAAAAGCTCCATGAGCATTTCGCCGCGTTCGAGATAAACGCCGCTTTCTGCACCCGATTTTTCGCAATAACAGCTTATTCCGCTTTCTTTTTCCTTTTCGGAATCATAAAGCACAAAGGGAACGGGAGCACGGGTGTGCGTACGTGCACTGATAGGCGTTGGATGATCGGGCAAAAGAAGGATGCGGAAGGGCTCTTCTTTGGATTTAAGATATTCATAAACGCCCGAAAGAATATATTTGTCGATATTCTCAATAGCCTTTATCTTATCGTCTGCCTTGCCCTGATGTCCGCACTCGTCGGGTGCTTCAACGTGAATGTAAACAAGGTCTGCGCCCGATTCAAGCTCTTTAATAGCGGCATCGCGCTTTGCTTCATAATCGGTATCGAGCGTTCCGGTTGCGCCTTTAACCGCAGGAACGTTCATTCCCGCGCAAACGCCTATACCTTTGATAAGGTCAACCGCGCAAACGACCGAAGCCTTCAAGCCCGTTTTTTCTTCGAAGGAAGGAAGCGAGGGCTTCTTGCCCGGGCTCCACAGCCAAAGAGAGTTAGCGCGCTTTAAGCCTCTCGATTCACGATCGAGGTTTAACGGATGGTTATTAAGAAGCTGATATGATTCTTTCATCAAATCACGCATCGGCTTACCGAGCTCGGAATAAGGCAGATAATCACCTATTCTTCTGCCGATTATATCGTGAGGACGTGAAAAATCGGTAAACTCGGGGCAATTTTTCCAAATAAGGCAATGGCGATAGCTTATTCCGCAATGAAAACGGCGGAATTCGTTGCCGAAATGCTCTTGAATCGCATCAACAAGAACCCTTGCCTCTTCGGTGGGAATCTCATCGGAGGAATGGTCGAGCATAACAAGGTCTTCATAATCGCCCTCGCCGCCGAGCGAAACGATGTTTGCTCTTATCGCGGTTTCGCCGTCCTGCATGATAATTCCCATGCTTGCCGCCTCAAGAGGCGACCTGCCCTTTGAATATATTTTGGGGTCGTAGCCCATCACCGCAAGGTTTGCGGTATCGCTTTCGGGAACCATTCCCTCGGGAACGGTCTCGACGTTGCCGTTAAAGCCCTTTGATGCCAGCATGTCCATTGTGGGCTTATATGCGACCTCGAGAGGCGTTTTCTTTCCGAGCGCGGCGATTGGCAGATCTGCCATGCCGTCGCCGAGCATAACGACGTATTTCACGGTATATCACTCTTTTCTGACAAATAAAATCTCGGTATAGCTTCCTATGATCCAGTATAACAAATCGCAGTAACAAAATCAACAGTAAATATTACTGTTTTTTGGTATGCGAGCCGATTTTCATTGACAAAAACGAACAACGCATTTATAATTAATATACACCGATTTTAAACAGCGGAGGTTTTTATGAAAATTAAAGAGGGTTTTGTTCTGCGCGAGGCTGCAGGAAGCTTTGTTGTTATGAACATTGGCGGTAATATAGATTTTAACGGCATGATAACCTTAAACGAAACGGGCGCTTTGATCTGGCGCGCCATCGAAGAAGGCAAGGATGCCGAAGACATTGCAAAGCAAATTGCCGAAATTTATGAGGTTGACGAAGCGACCGCACTGCGCGACGTTAATCTTTTCATCGACAAAATGAACGGAGCGGGTATTCTTGAATAAATCGTTCGCTTTAAAGGATATGTTCCCTATTATTAAGGAACAGCTCGATTCGGGCGGAAGCGCAACGTTTGCCATTCACGGAACGAGCATGCTTCCCATGCTTAAGGACCGCAAGGACAGCGTTAGGATAATAAAGCCGAAGGAACAACCGAAGAAATACGATATTATTTTCTACCGCAGAAAAGACGGAAGTTTTATTCTTCACCGAATCGTTAAGGTTAAAAAGGGCGGCTATATTTGCCGCGGCGATAATCAGATTTTAAATGAATTTCCTGTTACCGAAGATATGGTTATCGGTGTTGTTGAGGCATATACAAGAAACAACGAATGGATAAGCGTTAACAGCAAAAGGCAATATTTTTATTCGAGATTTAAAGTGAATACTATTCTTTTTCTGCGCACAAAGCGTTATTTGGAAGCAATTATAAACAAGCTGTTCGGCAAAGGAGCAAAAAAATGAAGGTTGCGGTCGTTGGCTCGAGAAGCCTTACCGATACGGATATTAACAAATTCATACCGCCCGATGCCGAGCTTATAATTTCGGGAGGCGCTGTCGGGATCGACACGCTTGCAGAGAAATACGCCGATGCAAACGGAATCAAAAAACTGATCCTTTATCCCGATTATGAGATATACGGCAAGAACGCACCGCTGATAAGAAACAAGCTTATTGTTGACCATGCCGATCTTGTTATCGCGGTTTGGGACGGTTCTTCGCCCGGCACCGAATTTACAATTTCTTATGCAAAGCGCCGCAAGGTTCCGATTGAAATCTACATTATCGCATAGAAAGGTTTTGTTATGAAACGTGCTGTTATATTATTGCTATCAGCGGTGATATGCTGTTTTACCTGCGCTTGCGACCCGGGCGGATACATTATCGACCGTGAAGAGCTAAACGACGTTGTAAGCGTTGAGCTGATCGAATATAAAAACGAAGAGCAAAAGCATTTTGCAAGCTGGGTTTCAGATAAATTCGATCAACTTGTTCCGTTCGAGCTTGATAATGCAACAGTTATCGAAACCCTGCCCGAAGAAAAAAACGACGAGTTCTTGGATGCGTTTTCAAGCACCGATATACTTCACACATATTATGCTTATAACTCACCTAAAGATGTTTGCCTGAGGCTTAACTATGAAAACGGCGATTTCTTGATCATCTGGGCAAATTACGCCGAAAACAGCTATGCCGGATATATCGGTGAATATTCTTCCGACGGAGCAGTCATATCGTTTTGGGGCTCATTCAGCTCGCCGGATTACTACACCGATTTGGTAAATGATTATTTTAACTACACTTTAGAATAACATCAATTTTGACATAAAAAATCCCGACATGATGTCGGGATTTTTTTAATCGTTTTTGCAAAGAATTACCGTATATTCAAAGGAATAGGTGTTTCTTGCGAAAAGCACCAAATCAGCTTCTACGGCGGAAAGGGTTTGATAGGAAACGTCCTTTGTATTATATATCTTCGTTACCGCATAAGAAAAGCGCGAGCCCTTCATATCGGTTATATAAACCGAATCACCGTTCGTTATCGTTTTGATAAAATCGAATTGGCCTTTATTATCGCTTCCGCCGATTATAAGGGTGTTATTATAAACGCTACCCGCAAATCGCATTGGCGAAGAACTTATCTTGTTCTTATTCCATTCGGCGCGCAAGGGCAATCGAGCCGAATATGCGGGGATTTCGATAACGCCGATATAGTCGGTATTTTCGACCTGCATAACGGGCATATTTGCGTTTTCGCGATTGTCGGGAACGGCGTTTTCAACGTGAGGGAACACCGAAACGAGCTTTTCGAAGGTTGCGGTTGCTTTATCGGCGTTAACCGAAGCGGAAACCTGCGAAAAAACCAGCAAGCCGACAGCGCCGACCAAAAGCAAAGCGCCGAGAATCAGCAATACATTTGTGAGCTTTTTATTAGAAGGCTTAATCAAAATTCAGCCCTCTTGCGACGGGTTGCAAATGCAATAAGGATAGCGCCCGAGAGGCAAAGAATTAAAATATAGGGCCACATAACGCTTGTATCGCCGGTTTGAGGAGGGGGAGGAGGCGGAACCTCACGCGTGTTGGTTATAACGAACACGTTTTCGTTTGATTCCATAGTTACGGTATATTCATCGGGAACGTTAAGCTCAGCAACAGTCCAGACACTGCCGTCATCCTGAGCCTTCCAGCTATAAGTCCAATCGTTTTCGGCAGAAAGAATCTGAACCGAATCGAGCTTGCCGTCTTTATAAATGCCAACCTCGATGCTTAGAGGGCGTTCATCGGAAATGCCGATATCATTCCATTGCTTAACAACCTTATATTCCAACGAGGGAACGTAGGAAGCACATTTGGGATATGCAGTTATTTCATATTGATAAACTTCGTTTTCGTCGGGCGCGGGAAGCGCAAGCATAAAGGTTTCGAACATATAAGCGCCGTTTTCGTTGGTTGTGTTAACCGACAAAACGAGATAAAGACCCGTTGCAAGCTCGGTATAGCTTACCCTGCCCTCAGAATCGGTTTTTAAAACCGAAGGTTCGATCGCATCGGCGATCGCATAAGAAGCAAGCGTCGAAGCAACGACGTCCCATTGCTCCTGAGTCGTTATACCATAGATGTTGACGGGATATTCGGAAAACTCACCCGTTAACGCATAGGTACCGTCAGGGAAAAGCTCGGCAACACGGAAAAGCTTGATATCCAAGCCCTCGAAGGTATCGCCGTTATGGGTATAATAAAGAGTTATCGAGCCTTTTTTCTCAACGTCGAAGGTGTCGGATGCGCCAACGGCAAATGGCAAACCAACTGCAAGCAGGGTTGCCGCCAAAGCAAATGCAATTATGGAAATTAACTTCTTTTTCATAGGTTATCTCCCAATGGGTCTTTTTTGACCGGTTTAAACAAAACAATCATCATTAAGACGAAAAGTATCGGCAACGCAACGATAGGCGTTACGATAAGCGTATCTATACGCTGAGCCTCGGTGCGAACGTAGATGGTTTTATGCTCGGTGGTTTTAATTCTTGTGCCGCGAACCAGCAGGCGATCGGTATTGATACCGTAAGGCGTGCAGGTTAGCAACGTGCAATAATCCTCGCCCTTAACTATGGCAAGCTCTTCAACCTCGTTAGGTTTCACGATGCGAATCTGATCCACCTCGTAGGTTAACGTCTTATCAAGCACCTTGACCTGAAACAGATCGCCCTTTTCGAGCTTATCGAGATCGGTGAACAGCTTGGCAGATGCAAGGCCGCGGTGCGCCGAAACGACACAATGGGTGCTTTCGCCGCCAACGGGAAGACTTGTTCCCTCTAAATGCCCGATCGCAACCGCAAGGACCGATTCGCTTGTTCCGTGATAAAGCGGAAGCTCGACGCCGATCTTATCGATATTGACCGAGCCCATAATGCCATTGCCCGCTATGTTAAGGGTTTGATAATATTCGTTTGAATTCACACCCTCGACAAGCGGAAACGTCATTGAAGCAAGCTTTTGGTTATATGCCTCGGCTTCTTCAAAATACCTGGTGTAATCCTCTTTGTTTATCTTTTCGAGCAAGGATTCATAGTCGACAAGCGCTTGGGTTTGGGTTCGCGAGTTCCAATAGTTACTTATTGCGGGGTATAACAGCACGGACAGACCTATGAAAAAGGTCAATAACAGGAAAAAGGTTGACCATTTTCTTTTTTTCATAGAGCTCTCCCCACGGTTATACTGAATTTAATTTAGATTCTGCCGCGGGAGGAAGCCCTCCCGCGACAGACATGAAAATTGAAAGCTTTTAAAAATTAGCCGGCAATTTTGGACATTCTCTTCTTAGCTACGAGAAGAACGCCGGTAACGAGAACGAGGATGGAACCAACAACTACGAAAATGGTGGTGCCCATGCCGCCGGTTTCGGGAAGCTCGGAACCGGACTTGTTGATAACCTGAACGCCGCCTTCAACGTAAGCGCCCTGTTCAACGGTAGCAGAGTTGTTTTCAGCGTCGATGGTAACAGCGGTTGCGCCCTTGAGAAGGTTGTATCCTTCGGGAGCAACGGTCTCTTTGAGGTAGTAGGTATCGCTGTCAAGACCAACGATGGTGATAGCAGCGAGATCAGCAACTACGATATCAACAGCGGTTTCGCCATCCTTTGCACGACGGTAGGTGCCGTCAGCATTCTTTACGAGAGCGATTTCGTTCTGAGCGTTAGAATCGCTGTAAAGCTTGAATTCAGCGCCGGTGATGAGCTTGTTTTCGATATCGGTCTTTACGAGATCGAAGGAGAAGGTGTAAGTAATGGTCTGGGAGGGTTCGGACCAGTTGTTATCACCGTAGATGATGAGAGCTTCGTTGGGGTTGCCGTTTCCTGCTACAACAGCGTTTTCGTTAACGGTTGCAGCGTAAACGATGATGAGCTCGGTGCCTGCTGCAAGGCCATCACAGTATGCCTGATCAAAGGTGAGAGCGAAGGTGTATGCATAGTCATCGGAATCATCTTCGGCAGTGCCCTTATTGTCAACGCCTGCGCCTGCGAAGGTGTACTCGGTGCCTTCGGTGAGAAGGTTTTCGTCAGCGATAGTGCCGGCATAAACCTCAACGCTTGCATCGTCGAAAGTGAGACCTGCGGACATAGCATCGTAGAACTTGAGACCCTGGGTACCGCGCTGAACGGTGATGGTAGCCTTGAAGTTTACGGTCTGGAAGAAGTCTGCATCGTTGGTTGCGCCGTATGCGCCGGTTTTGTCTTCTTCAACTTGCTTAACAACGGTGGGAACGAGGTTCTTTTCGTCGATTTCAACGTCGTTGTCGAGGGTATCGAGCGAGCAGAGAACGCCGACAGAGGAGTCAACGAGGTAGTAGCCGAGGCCGAGGTTTTCGAATTTAACGGGATCGGTGCCTGCTTCTGCGGAAGCATCAGCTGCAACGCCGTTTGCTTTTGCCCAAGCGAGAGCATCCTTTGCGAACTGAGCAGGATTGGAGATTTCCTTGCCTTCAGCTAAAACGAGGTAGCCATCTTCATTGATAGCGAACTCTTCGCGAGAAGCAAAGAAGTCATCCCAACCGATGTCTGCGCCGGAATCGGTTACAGTGTAGGAGTAAGCGCCGCCTTCAACGAAGGATTCGAGGTTAGCGAGCTTATAGATGGAGTAGGTGTAGCCTTCGATCGCGCCATTAATGGTGATCTTACCGGTTTCACCGTCTGCGGATGCAACTACGCACATCGAAAGAACGAGCATAGCTGCGAACATGATTGCGAGAACACGTTTCATCATGATTTTTGGGTCCTTTCTAAAATTTTATTTTTTTTATTTTTGGATACTTTAAAAGACAGGCATTTATAAGCGTTAACGGGCTCAAAGCGCTTTCAAACTCAAAGCCCTCCCCTTTTTTAACGTCTGCGCCTTATAATGCATCCGCATACAAGCGAGAGAGCTATGATAAGCAGACCCGCGTATATGAAAATTTGGTTACCGTAACTTCCCGTAGAGGGCAATTCAACGCCGGTTGGCATATTGACGAAAATTACGGATTCGTTGAAGTGAAGCTCGCCGTTGATGGTGCTTCCGACTCTTAACGGAATTTCGTTGGTTCCGCTCTTTGCGGTTACACCGTCGACCTTAGCTTCGGTTACTTCCCAAGCGGTATCGTAAGGAAGCGAAGAAATGGTTATGGATTCATCGGCACCGAGTTGGAATTCGAACAAGCCGTTAACGAAGGTTGCTTCGGTAATGCCATCAATTCCGCTTACGGGATAGGTGCCGTTGAGAGGAGAACCGTCGAGCGACAAGCTGAGCGTGAAATCGAACTTAGCATTGCCGACATCGAGGTTTTCGAGATATTTCGTAATAGTTATCGAACGGATATCGCTGTTTTCGAACTGAACATATGCGTTGGTGGGATCATAGGTATCGCCGCCCGCGATCCAGCTGCCGTTCTTATAGAACGAAGGCGTTGCGAGAGAAACTCTGCCGCGATCAACGTAGATCGAAAGGTCGAAAACGTAAACGTCGGTATCCATACCGTTGGTTGCGGTTGCACCAACCTCGCGGATCATATAATAATGCACTCCGTTAGTGGTCGTACTGCTGGTGAAGATAAGCGAGAAGAGCGATTCAACCGAGCCCTCGGAAAGAGTTACGGTTGTTGTGAGGTACTTACCGCCGACGACGGGGGTCATATCGGTAAGCGAGGTTACCTCGATAAGCTCGAAGGTATAGGTGCGTTCGGTTCCGTCGGAATGAAGCATTGTCTTCTTGAACGGAATGTCAAGAGTTGCGCCGCCTTCTTCGTTAATAACAGCTATTTCTGCCGTAGCATCGCCGGGAACAACACCCGAAACGGCACCCGAAGCATCTTTAACAAGGCTGATGTTAGTGCCGGAATAGGTTACGGTGTAGCCGTCGGACGAATCGGCGGTTTCATAAACCTTAACCTCAGAGCCGCCGAGAATGTCGGGAATAATCGCAGTTCCGGTTCCGCTTGTTCCGCCGGGACGATTGGGCGGCTGAGAATAAACCTTAACTATGCCGGCGGTTTCAACTGTACGGGTTTCGGTTACACCGTCGCTGTAAACGACCTGATAGCTATAGCCGACAGGAAGAGGTGTGCCGTCAACTTCAACGTAAATATCGAAGGGCAGCCAAGTTGCAGCGCCGGGACCGCCGCTTTGCGAAAACGAGCGGAGATCTTTGGTTACGTTAAGAACACCGTATTGCGACGTATCGATCATATTGGTGAAGGAGAACGTCGTCGAACCGTTGGAGATGTTCTTGGGAGCCGAGGAGAAGAACTTATATGCTTTTCCGGCAACGGTTGTATCGTAGAAGTAACGGGATACTACACCGTCGACCATAACGCCCGCATACTGCGAAACAACAGCGGGATCAACAAGCTCGCGAACGTAATGCACGCCCGCATCCTCGGAGATGTTACTGAATACGGCGGTTTCGCCTGCCTTGATGCGGAAGATTCCGTTTGCATCGACCTTATCTGTACGAAGGAGCTCTTGCGCGGAGTTGAGAACCGAGAATTCATAATACGGAGTAAGATAGGAAGCATCGGAGCCGTTTTGACATACCTGGAAATAATACCAAGGATTGCCGAGAGCTTCAACGTTACCGTCGGATGCCATTGTTTCTTTGGTAACCGAGATCGTGTTCTTTTCAAGAATTGAAATGTTGAAGTTCATGTTGCAGACGCCCGAGCCCGAACCACGTTCCATATAATAGAAATCGAAGGTATGTTCGGAATAATCGGCGAAGGTTCCGCTTGCGTTAAGGCTTGCGGACGAGCCGAGTATCTCTGCAAAGGTTTGGGTTGCGATCGGTGTTGTGGTGTTAACATCACCGATATTCTTATCGAATTCATAATAGTTTACAACGCCCGTTGTGAAGTCGATAGAGCCGCCGACATGGCGGTGGATACCGGTCAAGTCGAGGAAGAGAATGCCATCAACGTAAACCCAAACGTCATCGTCGCCCGTGAAGTAGAAGATCATGTGGTCATTATTCTGACCTACAAGACCCTGATAGGGCTGTATGAATTCGAAATGCATGTCCATTCCGAAGAAGAAGTTGGTTGCTTCATCGAAGTCGATGTTATAAAGGTTGAAAACACCGTTTTTGTCGTAAAGACCGGGAGTTTGAGTTACGTTACCTACGGGAATATCCGCCTTTTGGAAATATGCCGCGAGATAATCCCACCAATAAGCTCTGCCGGTATCGTTATATATACCGTACTCTTCCGCGATCATGAGTTCTTGGAATTTATCGATCGCCTGAGAAAGTTGGAGATAGGGAGCCGCGCCTGCGGGCCAACCGCCGTTTCTTCCCTGATTATAGCGGAACATCGAGGAAGCAGATATGCGCTCGAAATAATCGTAGTTACAGTAATTAAGCTTAGTACACTGAGTTCTGATGTCGTTAAGCGGCAGGAAGTTGCCGAACGGATACATCATGAAGTTTGGGGTTATAGTTTGCTGATAGAGCGTGAAGGTATCGTTCGAGGCATTATACTGCGCGTGGTTATCGCGGCAGTTGAAGTAATACTCCTGCCCTACCTCGTCATACTGGAAGAGACCGGTTATACTTTGCGTGTTGAGCTTATCAACGGCAGAGTTTTCGGTGAAGAGGTAAGAAAGGCTGGTTCCGTCCTTAAGCGCGGGATAGCCGCCGACCAAGGTTGGATACATATAGCCGCGGTTAGGGCTGTTTGCTAGGTTAACGATTTTGTTAATAGTGTCAACGTCGGTTTTACCGACAGAGGTTGTGGTTGAACCGAAGTTTGTTACAACGGTATCACCGAAGTTGAACGCGCCCGAGGTCATAAGCCCCGTAGTGCTGTTTACCATACCCGTTGCGGTTGCCGAGCTGGGACGCTGGAAGCCGGGATACTTGTTATCGGATTTATACCAGTTGTTGATGTTATAGTTATAGTCATAGAGGTTGATCTCGACTATATCACGGGTATATGCGCCCTGGATCGTGCTTAAAGCGGAGTTATTGTTAACCGTAGGCTTTAGCTGAGCGTTGACGCCGAAATAAAGAGTACCTATTGCGTTGTGATTTGTCCAATCGGCACCCCAGTTTGCGGTAAAGCAATTACCCATGGCAGTATCCCAAGTTACAGACTGGAACAGCTTGATATACTGCTCTTGTCCGCCTGCGGCTTTATATTCGCGCCAGTGAACGAGGAAAATGAAGCCGTCGTTATAGTCGATGTCACCGTCGAGATCGGCATCTGCGGGAGAATAAGAGCGTTTATCGTCAGCGGTGTCGGTTATAATCTTCTGAACGTAATACTTGCCCGAATCGGCATCCTTTTGGATAACGTAGCACGCCCACCAATAGAACGGGGTCGACGCAATAGTTGAGTTGCTGTTTTGCGAAATACTGCCGCCGGTATAGATCTTGTTCTGAGTAGCAAAAGGAGAAGGGTCTTGATAATAGCCGCGGTCGTTAAGCTCCATTACCGAAACGGTTGCCGAAGCGGCGACTGTTCCCTGCTTATCAGCCTGCCATACCCAAGAAAGCTCGAGGATCTTATCATATTCTTCTATAAACGGCTTAAGAATAGGCTTAAGATCATCATTATAGAAGTTATAGACTGCGCTTACGTCTTTCGCTATATCGGATTTATAAGCGATATAGCCATCCATATCGTTTTTGTTCTCATAGTTGAGAAGCGTGTATTCAACAAGCTCGGGAGAAGGAATATCTGCAATGAAGCCGTTGAAATAATCAAGTGTTGCATAATCATCTTCGGTGAGAAGATTTTTGATAACGGCGCGCATGCTGCCGTAGCCCATGATAGAGGAATCGGAAAGATCGTAGGTTGCCTTTTCGACGGCGTTATTGTAATCGCCCTCGATAACAACGATCTTTTCGCTGCCGACGGAATAAATGACGGCAACCGAATCTGC
This sequence comes from Clostridia bacterium, assembly GCA_017434845.1. Classification (GTDB taxonomy): domain Bacteria; phylum Bacillota; class Clostridia; order Oscillospirales; family CAG-382; genus Coliplasma. Next base: position 14,191 of record JAFSGD010000070.1, on the reverse strand, counting down.
GGCGTTATCGGAATTTTTGTCAAGGAAGAGAACATCGCCCTTTATGGGAGAATAACCTTCCGCATCAACGTAGTTTTCAAGAGTTGCCCACTCGAGCCTCATCGTTTCGCTGCCCGAGGAAATCGGAGCGTATTCTGCGGGAACCTCTGCATATTCAAGGCAGAAGCCCACGAACATTGCAGACCATTCGCCGTAAGGGTTACCATACCATTCGCCGTAACGGGTATAGCCGAAGCGGTTTGCGTTATCATCGACCTGATAGTTGCGTTCGCTTTCGTTGTAACCGAGCTGGGATTTGGCGATAAGGACGATATCCTCGGCATAGTTGCCGGTGAGCTCAACATCCTTAAAGGTTTTTTCCCAAACCGAAGCCGTTTCGAGATCGGCGGTTATATCGGAATAGCAGGAAACGGTGTGGATATGCTCCTCTTTGCCAAGCAAGCAAGAGGTTTGATAGCAATCTTCCGAATGGTCGTGAGCCGTTTCGCAGACAAGCTCGCGAACGAGACAAGCCGCATCGTGCTGATGCTCATCATAGCCGCAGAAGGCTTCGCCCGCCATGGTGATACCGATGATCTTCAACCACCAGAAAACGCCTGCAATGACAACTGCGGAAATGAAAATTAAAGCAACTGCACGGCTATACACAACATCTTTATTGAATTTTACATGCTTGGTGTATTTTTTAATTGCCGTTTGCATGATAACCTCACTAATCTATAAATGATATATCCTTGAACGGCCAAACGCGGAAAACTATCTTGCCGATAAGCTGTTCATCGGTAATGCAGCCGATAACGGTGCTGCGGCTGTCGATAGAAGTGTCGCGATGGTCGCCCAGCATGAAATATGCGCTTTCGGGAACCTGATAAGGAAATTCAATATCACATTCACCGAGAGATTTATTTATAACATAGGGTTCATCGAGCTGTTCGCCGTTTACGAAAACGTTGCCCTCGGCATCGATTTCGATATAATCACCGGGAAGCCCGATAACTCTTTTGATAAGAGTTCTGTTTGAATATGAGAATGCACAAAGATCGCCGCGCTTGAGTTGAGACGATTTAACGAGAACGACGATATCGCCCTCGGTAAGAGTCGGATCCATGCTTGTGCCGGTTATTTGAACAACGGGCAACACGAGAGTTGCGATAAGAACCGCCACCGCCGCAACAACGACGAGAGCGTAAACCGTGCTTCTTAATATCTTTTTATATTTTTGTTTATAGTTTTCTCTTTTGATTTCGGTTCTCAGGTCTTCTGCCGAAGGAAATTCCCGAGCAACATCCTTTTCGTTATCAGTCATGGTTTTCACCGTTCGGAATTTCGAATTTGAAGCTTTCGTCGTCGACGGGGAGATCTTTTTCCGAATTTTCAAACTTTTTATCGCTAAGCTTAAAGCGCTCTTCGCTGAAATCGGGAATTGACGATAAACGCCTTTCTTTCTCTTCAAGGCGTTCACTGATGCTTTTTATGTTTTCGATATATTGGTCTGCTGCCGCCTGCGCCGCCTCGAAAACGCCGTTAAGCTTCAACGCCGCTTCGGCGATCGAACCCGCATCGCGCTCGGCGATAATCCGCTCGGCAAGCTTTTCCTCTGCCGTTTCGAGCTGCTTTTGCAAGCGATTTATGCGCTCGGTCTGAACAAGCAGGAGCTCGAGCAATTGCTTTCGATTAAGCTTTTTTAATTCTTTTTCAGTCAAATGCCTACCCCTGACAAAACAAGCTTTATCGCGTTATCAAAGTAACACTGTTAGATGTTTGGCGAGCCTAAATACTCGTACCCACAATCTTTATATCATATTATTTATAAAAAAGCAAGAGTTTTTTGAAAAAAAGTATAATTTATTAGACTTATCCGCACGGTGTTTTTTTAGAAAAATGTTTATTTGCAAGCTTTTTTAAGTTAATTTAAGGTTTGAAATTTTTTTAACATTTTTTCACAAATACTGTAAATTATTCAAAAAAGACATTTTTTGTTATTTCCCCTCTCGAAATTCGCGCGCAAGCTTAACCAAGCGGCTGGTTCCCAAGCGAGATGCGCCGGCTTCGATAAACGCGCTTGCATCCTCAAGCGAGGATATGCCGCCCGCGGCTTTTATTCTTAAGCCTTCGGGAACGTATTCGGCAAACAGCTTAATATCGGCAAGCGTTGCACCGCCCTTTGAAAAGCCGGTTGAGGTTTTTATATAATCAGCGCCCGAAGAAGCAACGAGCGAGCACATGGTTTTCTTTTCTTCGTCGGAAAGAAGGCAGGTTTCAATAATTACCTTTAATATTTTGTTACCGCATTCCTTCTTAACCGCCGCGATCTCTTCGGAAACGTATTTGAGGTTGCCCTCTCGAAGCTTTCCTATATTAATTACCATGTCTATCTCATCGGCGCTGTTTGCGATCGCCTCGCGCGTTTCAAAGCATTTTGAAGCCGTTGTCGTGTTGCCGTTGGGAAATCCGACGACCGTGCAAACCGCGCTTTTTCCGCAAAGCGTTTCGGAAGCGAGCTTTACGTAGCAGGGCGCAACGCACACAGATGCCGTTTTGAATTCGGCTGCTTCGCGGCAGAGCGCAATTATTTCGGCTTCGGTTGCGGTTTGCGCAAGAAGAGTATGATCGCACATTGAAAGAATTTTATTTATATCCATAACGATTTTCCTCCAAAGCTTTTTAAAAATTTTAACATACCGACATACATTTTTCAACAGACAATTTTTTCACTTTGTGCTAAATAATGTATACATCTTAATGAAAATATGATATAATGCTTTATGCGAGGTATTCATATGAACATTACCAATACGGGAAAGGCGCTTGCGCTTTTCAAAAACATACTTGATACAACCAAACGCAAGGTATCGCCGATCAGGTTTGACGAACTAAAGCCCGAGCTTAAAGAAAGCAACGAGCTTTTCTTCGAGCGCACAACGCCCGAGGAATGCGGTATCGAAAGCAAGCATATTCAAAAATACGTCGGTGAGCTTTTGGCAGACAAAAGCATAGGTCTTCAAAGCATTATGCTTATCCGAAACCGTAAGGTCATCTTTGAGGCTTCGAAGGGCAACCGAACCATGAATATTCCGAAAACGACCTTTTCGCAATGCAAAAGCGTTGTTTCGCTGGCTGTCGGCGTTTTGGTAACGCAGGGCAGATTGGGGCTTAACGAAAGGCTTACCGATATTTTTTCGGAAAGGCTTACGCCGCTTTCAAGAATTAAAATGAAAGGAATTACAGTTCGTCATCTGCTGAGCATGACCTCTTCGGTTTCCTTCAACGAATTCGAGGCAATGGTCTCGCGCGATTGGGTCAAGGAATTTCTTGATTCCGACACCGACGGAACCGAAGGCAGCGATTTCAGATACAACAGCCTTAATTCCTATATGCTTTCGGCGATCATTAAAGAGCGAACCGGTCAATCGCTTTCGCAGTTTCTTGACAAAACCCTTTTTTCCGCTCTCGGAATAACGAATTATTATTGGGAAAAATGTCCCAAGGGAATCGAAAAGGGCGGCTGGGGGCTTTATATTCTGCCCGAGGATATCGCAAAACTCGGCGTTTTGGTTATGCAGGGCGGAGTTTGGAACGGAAAGCGGCTTATTTCGGCAAAATATATTATCGAAGCAACGAAAACACAAGCCGTTACACCGAAGGAATACGGCGATTTCAATTACGGATACCATATTTGGAGCGGAAGAAGCACTGACAGCTTTTTGTTCAACGGCTTGATGGGGCAGAATCTGCTCGGATACCGAGACAGCGGAGTTATCATCGTTATCAACTGCGGCAATTGCGACACCTTTCAGCAGGGTGCTTTTTTCGGCATATCGGAAAAATACTTCAACCGTTACTTCCCCGAAACGACCGAAAGCAACGAAGCGGCGTTCGGGGAGCTGATGCGCTTTAAAAACGAAGTTAAAGCTTTTCAATGCGGTTGCAAGCGAAGCTTTTTGCCGATGCCGAGAGAAAAGCGAGATCTTGATGCCGACCTTAAAGCCATTAACGGCAGACGCTTTGCCGTTGACAGCGCAAATTCGGCTTCGACCGGATTTGCACCGCTGGTTCTTCAGATAGTTCAGGGAAACTACACGAAGGGATTGAAAAGCGTTTATTTCCTGCGCGAAGAAAACAGCTTATGCGTAAGCTTTGCCGAGCAGGATGAAACGCACAAGATATCCGTTGGGTTTGAATCGCCCGATAAAAGCACCGTTAGATTTCACGGCGAGCCTTTCTTGGTGATATCGCAGGGGCGCTTCACCGAAAACGAGGACGGAATACCCGTTCTTATAATCGACTGCGATTTTGCCGAAACGCCATATTCAAGGCGCTATAAGTTCTTTTTCGATTGCGATGATATTCATGCCGAATTCAGTGAAACGCCTGCAGAGATGCTTCCGCGAGCGTTGCCGAATATACTTACAACCTTGGTGCCCAAGAGCGAAAAATTCGGCTCGGCATTCGCAAAGATCGACGGTGATTATGTTTCGATAAAATTCGAAAAAGCTTTTTCGCAAAAGCTCAGGCTTTCTGAGACAGCTCAAGCCCCGCAAAAATGAATTAACAGACCCGTTGAGTTTTTCAAACGGGTCTGTTTTTTACCTAAAATATCGTTTGAAATATATCATCTCGGTTGACAAACCGTTTATAACGATATATAATCATATAATAATGTAATAATTTGTTAACATTTGTTCGGCGGAGCTGTTTATGAAAAGACTTTTCGGAATACTGAACATACTGTTCATCGTCGGAGTTGCGGTGGGTTGCTTTTTCTATTACCGCAACGGCGGCTTGCTTTTAAAGGGCATTACAAGCTCGTTTTTCGCTTTGCTTGGCATTATAAACCTTTTGTATTCGTTCATAAGCAAATCGAGAGCACGCTTCCCGCTTTTGATCGCACTCGGGTTGTTGCTTTCGGCAACCGGCGATATAGTTATCGGCATAAGCTTTATTATAGGCGCCTTGATATTTGCGCTCGGACATATTGCATATTTTGCGGCTTATTGCTTTAAATGCAGATTTTCGGCGAAGGATCTTATTCCGAGCGGTGTTATTTTTGCGGTTGCTTCGGCGTTTATTTTGCTTTATGATGCATTGGAATTCGGCGGGCTGATCATGCAAGCCGTTTGCATTATATATGCACTTATAATATCCTTAATGTGCGGAAAAGCGATATCGATGTATATGGCTTTAAGGGAAAAGGCGTCGGCGCTTGCCGCCTTGGGAAGCGTTTTGTTTCTTATTTCAGACCTGATGCTGTTGATTTACTGCTTCGGCGGAGGAGCAGAGGCGGTTAATACGGTTTGTATGCTAACCTATTTTCCCGCGCAATGCCTGATTGCGCTTTCGAGCTTTGCTTCAACGGCTAAAAATCAATAACTCCTACGTTTTCTGTTATGAATTATGATATATTGAGGCGGTTATCGGCTTTGTTATCATTTCCTCAAACGGCAATAATTACATTTGATTTTTTTCAAAAACCCCATGACTTTTCGTTGAAAATATGGTACTATCTCTTTGCGGTCGCACCGTGCCCGCAAAACGCCGCTCAAACAGCAGGGGATATATCCGAAAAGATATATCAAAATACAAATTTAATACTTCCAATCAATAATATATTTTGTTATAATGTCTTGGATACACAACAGGGCGATAATATTTTCATTTGCGATTTGCGGCGAATTTTGTTAGCGCTCTGATCAAATGCGCTATTATTTATGCACCGATAAGGAGTTAAACACATGGAAATCAAAGTTTGCATCGGCAGTTCCTGCCACTTAAAAGGTTCTCACAGAGTTGTCGAGGGTCTTCAAAAGCTCATCGAAGAAAACGGACTTTCGGACAAGCTCGACTTTAAGGGTGCGTTTTGTATGGGTCTTTGCCAGCCCGGTGTTTCGGTAAAGATCGATAACGAGGTTTTCTCGGTCAAGCCCGAGGAGCTCGAAGAATTTTTCGAAAAGAATATTAAAGCAAAGATATAATTTTGATTGAGGACGGTTAAAATGGCAATCAGAAAATTTGACACAAAAGTTCAGCACCTTAAATATAAGGTTCTGCGCGAAGTCGCAAGATGTGCCTGGGACGATACCTTACTGGAAAACATCACCGAGATTCCCAAAAAGATCGTTCCCGGAAAAACGCCCACCATGCGTTGCTGTGTTTATAAGGAGCGCGCGATCTTGAGCGAAAGAGTTCATATCGCAATGGGCGGCGACAGAAGCAAAAGCAACGTTATTCAGGTAATTGACATTGCCTGCGACGAATGCCCTGCCGCAGGATATGAGGTTACCGATTCCTGCCGCGGCTGCCTTGCACACCGTTGCGAAGACGTTTGCAAGCGCGGTGCGATCTCGTTTGACCACAACCACGTTGCGCATATCGACAAATCGAAATGCGTTGAATGCGGTCAGTGCGCAAAGGTTTGCCCCTTCAGCGCCATTGCAAACAGAAAGCGTCCCTGCCAGAACGCCTGCAAGATAAAGGCGATCTCCATCAACAAGGACAATGCGGCGGCTATCGATGACAACAAATGCATTTCTTGCGGTGCCTGTGTTTATCAGTGCCCGTTCGGTGCAATAACCGACAGATCGTTTATAACCGACGTTATCTCTCACATCAAAAAAAGCGAAGGCAACACGAAATATAAGGTTTATGCCGTTGTTGCCCCCTCGATATCCAGCCAGTTCACCTATGCAAAGCTCGGTCAGGTTATTACCGGCTTGAAGGAAATGGGCTTCCACACGGTTATAGAAGCCGCTCTCGGCGCAGATATCGTTGCACAGCAGGAATCGCTCGAGCTTGTTCAAAAGGGATTCCTTACCAGCTCCTGCTGCCCTGCATTTGTTGATTATATCAAAAAGAACTTCCCCGATCTTGTTCCCTTTATCTCGCATAACCTTTCTCCCATGGCGGCTATCGCAAAGCACATAAAGGCCATCGACCCGACCTCGAAGGTTGTGTTTATCGGTCCCTGCACCGCGAAGAAAAAAGAGGTTATGGACGAAGAGGTTGCTAAATACGTTGACAGCGCGCTCACCTTTGAAGAACTTCAAGCGCTGTTCGACAGCCGCGATTTCGACATCACAACTCTTGAAGAGGGCGTTCTTGACAACGCATCCTATTTCGGAAGGATCTTCGCACGTTGCGGCGGTCTTTCGGATGCAGTTGCACAAGCGCTTAAGGAGCACGGAATCGACGATTTCAATCTTAAGCCCTGCTCGTGCGACGGCATTGAGGAATGCAGAGTAGCATTGCTTAAGAAAAGCAAAAACGTTCTCGATGCAAACTTTATCGAGGGCATGGCTTGCGTTGGCGGATGTATCGGCGGCGCGGGCTGCTTGACCCACGGCGAAAAGAACAAAGCCGAGGTTGACAAATACGGCCGAGAGGCTTTGGAAAAAACAATAAAAGATGCGGTCAGCGTTCTAAATATAATGAAATGAGGACAAAGTAATGAACAAAATCACCATTATCGGCACAGGTAGCGTAGGCTCCACAATCGCTTATACCCTTACCACCACCGGATTGGCTTCCGAGATCGTTATGATTGACATCAACGTTGAAAAGGCGCTCGGCGAAGCACTCGATATCCGTCAGGGCACCCCCTTCTGCAACCCCTGCACCATCTATGCGGGCAGTTATGCCGATGCGGCAGGCTCCGACATTGTTATTCTCACCTCGGGCGTTGCAAGAAAGCCCGGTCAGTCGAGACTTGACCTTGCTCAGACCAACGTTAACATTACCAAGGCCATCATTCCCGAAATCACCAAATACGCTCCCAACGCACACTACGTTATAGTAAGCAACCCCGTTGATATTCTTACCTACACCTTCTGCAAGTATTCGGGCATTCCCGAAGAACGCGTTATCGGTTCGGGCACTATTCTCGACACCGCAAGACTTCGTTCGAGACTTTCGGAATACTATTCCGTAAGCCAGCAGAACGTTCACGCATACGTACTCGGCGAACACGGCGATTCCTGCTTCGTCCCCTGGTCGCTTGCTAATATTTCCAACATTCCCGTTGCGGATTACCGCGATTCCGTGCTCCGCAACACCGATAAGATATTCCCCGAGCTTGACACCGCAGAGGTTGAAGAATACGTTCGCAAGTCCGGCGCAAGAGTTATTCAGCGCAAGGGTGCAACCTTCTATGCCGTTTCGGTTTCGGTTTGCCATATCTGCAAATGTCTTCTCAGCGGTATTGACACCACTCTCACCGTTTCCACAATGCTTCACGGCGAATACGGCATCGACGACGTATGCTTGAGCCTTCTTAACGTTGTCGGTAAGAACGGCGCGCACAGCAAGGTTTTGCTGCCTCTTAACGAGCAGGAGCGTATGCTTCTTAACAAGAGCGCCGAAAGCCTTAAAGAAGTTATCAGAGCAGTATCTATTTAATTGAAAGGAAATTTGTGATGGAATACCGTATCGAACATGACTCTATGGGCGAGGTTAAGGTTCCTGCCGATCGCCTTTGGGCCGCACAGACCCAAAGAAGCCACGAAAACTTTGAAATCGGCGTTGGCATCGAGACCATGCCCCGTGAAATAATCCACGCATTCGGCGTTCTTAAAAAGGCTGCCGCTATAACCAACAACGCACTTAAGCCCGAGAAGATGACCGATGAAAAGCTCGGTGCGCTCAAGCAGGCTTGCGATGAGGTTATGGCAGGCGAGCTTAACGACCATTTCCCGCTCGTTGTTTGGCAGACCGGTTCGGGCACACAGTCCAACATGAACTCCAACGAGGTTATCGCCAACAGATCCAACCAGATCCTCGGCAAAAAGCTTCTTCACCCGAACGACGACGTTAACATGAGCCAATCCTCTAACGATACCTTCCCCACCGCAATGCACATCGCTTCGGTTATTGCGCTCGAGGACAAGCTTATTCCCGCCGCAAACGAGCTTATCGAAACCTTTATCCGTCTTGAAAAAGAAAACGAAGGCATCGTTAAGAGCGGCAGAACGCATCTTCAGGATGCAACCCCCATTAAGTTCAGCCAGGAGATAAGCGGCTGGAGATCGAGTCTTCAGAGAGACGTTGAGCTTATTAAGCTTGCCGTTGAGCCTCTTAAGGAGCTTGCGCTCGGCGGAACTGCAGTCGGCACAGGTCTTAACGCGCCCAAGGGCTTCGCGGAAAAAGTTGCCGAAGAGGTTTCGAACATTACCGGTAAAAAATTCGTTACCGCCGAGAATAAATTCCACGCGCTCACCTCTAAAGACGAGCTCGTGTTCGCTCACGGTGCCATCAAGGCGCTTGCCTGCGATATGATGAAGATTGCAAACGACATCCGTTGGCTCGCATCGGGCCCCAGAGACGGCCTCGGCGAAATTTTCATTCCCGAAAACGAGCCCGGCTCTTCGATAATGCCCGGCAAGGTCAACCCCACTCAGTGCGAAGCCGTTACCATGGTTGCCGTTCAGGTCATGGGTAACGACGTTGCAGTAGGCGTTGCAGCTTCTCAGGGTAACTTCGAACTCAACGTATTCATGCCCGTTTGCGTTTATAACTTCCTTCAGTCTGCAAGACTTCTTGCCGAAGCTATCGTTTCGTTCAACAAGAACTGCGCTGTTGGTATTAAGGCAAACAAAGAAAAGATGTATCACAATCTTCACAATTCGCTTATGCTCGTTACCGCACTTAACCCCTATATCGGTTATGAAAACGCGGCTAAGACTGCAAAGAAGGCGTTTAAGGACAATATCTCGCTTAAGGAAGCCTGCGTTGAGCTTGGATTCCTTACTGCAGAAAGATTCGATGAGGTATTCCACCCCGAAGAAATGGTATAAACGGGAGGCTGTTGTTTATGAAACTGAGTTATTTTCCCGGCTGTACTCTTAAAACCAAGGCAAAGGAGCTTGATTTTTATGCTCGCAAATGCGCCGAGGTTTTGGGTATAACCTTGGAAGAAATAGAAAATTGGCAGTGCTGCGGCGGCGTTTTCACCACCGCAAAGACCGAAATCGCAACAAAGCTTTCTTCGGTTCGCGCTCTTAAGGATGCAAAAGCAAAAGAGCAGGCACTTGTTACCGTTTGCTCTGCTTGCCACAACGTTATCAAGCAAACCAACCATGCTATGCAGACCGATGCGGAATTTGCAAGCAAGGTTAACAACTATATGGCGCCCGAGGAAGCATATAACGGCGAAACCGCGGTTTATCATTATCTTGAAATGCTTCGCGATCTCGTTGGCTTCGATGCTATTAAGGAAAAGGTGGTCAATCCCCTTTCGGGAAAAAAGATCGCCGCTTATTACGGTTGCTTGCTTCTCCGCCCCAATTCCGTTATGAGAATGGATGATCCCGAAAACCCCAAGATCATGGAGGATTTCATTCGCGCTATCGGCGCAGAGCCGGTTATTTACCCCTACCGCAACGAATGCTGCGGCGGTTATATAACCCTTGAAAGCCCCGCGCTTTCGAAGAAGAAGAGCAACACCGTCAGCGAAAGCGCGCAGAATGCGGGTGCCGAGCTTATGGTTACCGCTTGCCCGCTTTGCCGTTATAATCTCGTTAAGAACGGCTCTGAAATTCCCGTTGTTTACTTCACCGAGCTTCTCGCAGAGGCGCTCGGCGTTAAGGAGGCAGGCAATGAATAAGGCAAACGAAAATCTTCGCGAGGAGATAATCCGCATGAGCGGAGTTAACCCCAAAAAATGTATGCGTTGCGGCAAATGCTCGGCTACCTGCCCTGCATTTGACGAAATGGAATATCATCCCCATCAGTTCGTTAATATGGTTGAAAGCGGCGATATCGAGCCTCTTCTCAATTCCGATTCGCTTTATAAGTGTCTTTCCTGCTTTGCTTGCATAGAAAGATGTCCGAGAAGCGTTGAGCCCGCCAAGCTCGTTGAGGCGGTTCGCCTTTCGGTTATTCGCAGACAGGGCGAAAACCATTTGACCGCAAACGATATTCCCGCTCTTATCGACGATGAGATGCCTCAGCAGGCGATCGTCAGCGCATTCAGAAAATACACTAAGTAAGGAGGAAAAGACAAAATGCAAAGAATCGGTGTTTTTGTATGTTGGTGCGGAAGCAATATTGCCGGAACCGTTGACGTTCAGGCAGTTTCCGAGGCGCTTAAAAGCGAGCCCGGCGTAGTCTTTTCCGCAAATTATCAATATATGTGTTCTCAGGCAGGCCAGAACATGATAATCGAAGCCGTTAAAAAGCATAAGCTCACCGGCATCGTCGTTTGCTCCTGCTCGCCCAGAATGCACGAGGCCACCTTCCGCAAGACCGCGGCGGCGGCAGGCCTTAACCCCTATATGGTGGAAATAGCCAATATCCGCGAGCAGTGCTCTTGGGTACATAAGGATATGGCCACCGGTACCGAAAAGGCAATCATCCTCGGTAAAGCGGCTATCGCAAAGGTTAACCTCAACACTCCCCTTACCCCCGGCGAATCGCCTGTTACAAAGCGTGCGCTCGTTATCGGCGGCGGTATTGCGGGCATTCAGACCGCGCTCGACATTGCAGACGCGGGCTTTGAGGTTGATATAGTTGAAAAGAAGCCCACCATCGGCGGTAAAATGGCTCAGCTCGACAAAACCTTCCCTACTCTCGACTGTGCCGCTTGTATTCTTACCCCGAAAATGGTTGACGTTGCTCAGAACGACAAGATCCGCATCTTCTCTTACAGCGAAGTAACCGAGGTTAAGGGCTTTGTCGGCAATTTCGACGTTAAAATAAAGAAAAAAGCGCGTTTTGTTAACGAAAGCCTCTGCACCGGCTGCGGTGCCTGCACCGAAAAGTGCCCCATGAAGAAGGTTCCCAACGAATTCAACCTCGGCATGGACAACCGCAGAGCTATCTATATTCCCTTCGCGCAGGCTGTTCCCAAGGTTGCGACCATCGATCCCGATTACTGCAACATGCTTAAGAACGGCAAATGCGGCGTTTGTGCAAAGGTTTGCACCGCGGGTGCTATCGATTACACCCAGAAGGATGAATTCATTGAAGAAAAATACGGCGCGATCGTTGTTGCAACCGGCTTTAACCCCATCAGCATGGATAAGTTCGATGAATTCGCTTACAATCAATCGAAGGACGTTATTACCTCGCTTGAATTCGAACGTCTTACCAACGCCGCAGGACCTACCGCGGGCAAGCTGCTAAGACCTTCCGACGGAAAGCACCCCCACACCATCGTGTTCGTTCAGTGCGTTGGCTCGCGTTGCGATTCCTGTGCAGAAAAGGGTAAGGAATACTGCTCGAAGATATGCTGTATGTATACCGCAAAGCACGCTATGCTTACCAGAGATAAATATCCCGATACCGACGTTTACGTATTCTATATCGACGTTCGTACACCCGGTAAGAGCTTCGACGAGTTCTATCGCAGAGCGGTTGAGGAATACGGAGTTCATTACATTAAGGGCATGGTTGGCAAGGTTAGCCCTGAGGGCGATAAGCTTAAGGTTCAGGCTTCCGACCTTCTCAACAACAAGCAGCTTCATATCGATGCCGACCTTGTTGTTCTTGCCGCCGCTATCGAGCCCGACAAGTCTGCACGTCCGCTTGCAACGATGCTTACCGCAAGCATGGACACCAACGACTTCTTCACCGAGGCGCACCCCAAGCTTCGCCCCGTTGAAAGCCCCACCGCAGGCGTGTTCCTTTCGGGTACCTGCCAAGGCCCCAAGGATATTCCCGAAACTGTTTCTCAGGCGAGTGCCGCAGCCGCAAAGGTTATCGGCCTGCTTGCAAAAGACAAGCTTACCGGCAACCCCTGTATTGCAAGCTCGGATGAGCTTATGTGTAACGGCTGTTCCTCTTGCGAAAGAGTTTGTGCATACGGCGCTATTACCTATGTTGACAAGGAATTCCGTATGCCCGACAGAACCACCGCGATCCGCCGCGTTGCTCAGGTTAACCCCGCGGTTTGCCAGGGCTGTGGCGCTTGTACCGTTGCCTGCCCCTCGGGCGCTATGGATCTTCGCGGATTCGCAAGCAATCAGATCATTGCGGAGGTTGATGCAATATGCAAGTAAAAGAATATAAGCCGCTTATTGTTGCGTTTTGCTGCAACTGGTGCTCTTATGCGGGCGCCGATCTCGCCGGCAACAACAGATTGAATTATCCCGCCGACGTTAAAATCATTCGTGTTCCCTGCTCCTGCCGTGTTAACCCCATGTTTGTGCTTCGCGCATTCCAGCGCGGTGCCGACGGCGTTATTATCTGCGGATGCCACCCCGGCGACTGCCACTACACATCCGGCAACTATTTTACCCGACGCAGAATGGCGCTTCTCTTCTCGATGCTTGATTATCTCGGCATTGAAAAGGAACGCACCAGAGTTGAATGGGTTTCTGCTGCCGAAGGCGCAAAATTTGCCGCTACAATGAACGATTTCGCCGAAAAGGTTGCTGCTCTCGGCGAAAACAAGAGATTGGAGGATCTGCGATGCAAAAGATAACCCGTGATATTTTGGTCGAAAAGGCTCATTCTCTGCTTTCAAGCGGCGAGGTCTGCTGTGCTCTCGGCTGGAAAAAAGGCGAGTTCGACTATGATATAACTCCCGCAGTCTTCACCGATGCAAAGGATATTGAAGAAAACTTTGTTTGGAACGATTTCTGCGGTGCCAACTTCTCGAAATATCTTTTAAAAACCACCCGCAAGGCCGAAGGAAAGGTTCTCGTTTTCCTTAAGCCCTGCGATACCTACAGCTTCAATCAGCTTCTTACCGAGCACCGCTTCGATCGCGAAAAGGTTTATGCGGTAGGCATTCCCTGCGAGGGCATGGCTGATATAAACAAGATCAAAAACATTTGCGGCGACGGCATTGCCGCTATTGAATGCGGCGAAAAGATCAAGGTTACCGATCTTTATTCGGATAACGTTACCGAGGTTGAGCTCGCCGACGTTCTTGCAGAGCGTTGCGTTAACTGCAAGAGCAAAAAGCATGTTGCCTTCGACGAGCTTATCGGCGAAGACGGCGACGTTGTCGATTCCAACCGCTTTGACGAGGTTGCAAGGCTTGAAGCAATGACTGCCGACGAAAGATTCGCTTTCTGGCAAAACGAGCTTTCGAGATGCATTCGCTGTAATGCTTGCAGAGACGTTTGTCCTGCTTGTACCTGCGAAAAATGCGTTTTCGATAACCCCAAGAGCGGCATTGAAAACAAGGCGGCAGTGAACAGCTTTGAAGAAAAAATGTTCCACATTATTCGCGCGTTCCACGTTGCGGGCCGTT
>JAFSGD010000069.1 GCA_017434845.1 Clostridia bacterium | reverse complement strand
TTATCATAAACGGGTTATTTACGCCCTTGAAATAGTTTTATATTACGATATGCCTTCCGATTATTCGGGAGGCATATTTTTTGAATGATTTTCATTGTATTTTCAAGGGCTTGAAAGAAAAACTTCGACTGCCCTACATTTGTAGGGCGACGCTCGTTTTTCTTTCAAACTAACCCCGTTTCTCTTCCTCTGCCTTCTTTATCATAAACGGATTATTTACGCCCTTGAAATAGTTTTATATTACGATATGCCTTCCGATTATTCGGGAGGCATATTTAATTATTAGCCGACTTGTTTATGTCCTTATGCATTAACGGTTTATTGACAAATTTCGCATATCATTATATAATGCTGTTAATATAAAACCAAGGAGCTTCAAATGATAAAGGACCGCAACGGTAACGTTCTTACCGCAGATTCCGAGCAGGAAAAAACGCTTTCGTTTCTTTATTCCAACTCTTTCGGAAGAATTATAACAAAGCTGCTGTGCCGTCGCTTTGTTTCAAAGCTTGGCAGGCTTTATATGTGCTCGCCGCTTTCGAAGCGCAGGATAAAAAAGCTTGTTTCGAAGCATAATATAAACATGGACGATTATATTGTTGAGGATTGGCGCTCGTTTAACCAATTTTTCATACGAAAAATAAAAGAAGGCAGGCGCAGCATCGACCAAACCAAAGCCCACGCAATTTCGCCCGCTGATTCGAAGCTTACCGTTTACGATATCGGCGAGGACAGCGTTTATAAAATAAAGGGCTGTGATTATTCGGTGGTTCAGCTTCTTGGCGGCGATCGCGAGCTCGCAAAGCACTTCTTCGGCGGAAAATGCTTTATTTACCGCCTGACCGTTGATAACTACCACCGCTATTGCTATCCCGACAACTGCGTTGAGCTTGAGCACCGATTTATTCCGGGCGTGCTTCACACGGTTAACCCCATCGCCACCTCGCGCTATGACGTTTACGGCAAAAACTGCCGCGAGCTTACAATTCTGGAAACCGAAAGCTTCGGCACGGTTGCTTACATTGAGGTTGGCGCAATGATGGTTGGGCAGATAAACAACCGCCACCCCGAACAGCCGGTTGCGCGCGGCGACGAGAAGGGCTATTTCTCGTTCGGCGGCTCGACCATAATTTTGCTTTACAAAAAAGACGCCGTTGTTCCCGACGGCGATATCGCCGCAAACAGTCTTACCGAGACCGAAACGGCGGTTTTGATGGGAGAAAAAACAGGCGTTAAAGCCGGAGGCTGATATTATGGAGCTTTTAAACCTTGCGCTCGGAAAAAAAACCGAGATAACACCCTTTGTTCCAATGCAAAAAAGCTATGCCTCGGTTGAAAAGGGCAACAAAAACGCCCTGACCGACGGCTTGACTGCCGACCCCGCAGATTATTACGGCGGCGGCTGGGCACATTTCTATCGCGGATTCGGCAGAAGCATAGTTATCGACCTTGAAAACACCTTTGCGGTTTGCGGCTTCGAGGCAGGGTTTATTCACGACCGCGGCGCGGGAATTTACTGTCCCGAAAAGGTAAGGCTTCTTCTTTCGGAAGACGGAAAAGACTTTTTCACCGTTTCGGAGGTTGATGCCCCATACCCCGCTTCGTTTGCATCGAACGTTCGCGCGGTTTATTCCTTCGAAGGCGAAAAGCTTTACCGCGCGCGTTATGCAATGCTTAAATTCGACGTTGACGTTAACGCCTTCTGCGATGAGATAAAAATAATCGGCAAAGCCGACGACGAAAACACGCTCTCGCTTTGCGGCGAGCCCGAGCGCGAAGCATTCAAAAACAGCTTTGCACCGCTTAACAGCCTTGGCGGCGTGCGAGATCTTCCGCTTGTTTATTTCGGCTATTGGCCAGAAAACGAGCATATCGCAAAAAGCAACAAGCAAGAGCTTTTGCCCTACGTTGCCTATATCGACAAAAACGGCAAAATAACCGACACGATGTTCGATTCCCTTTTGTTTCTGTTCGTTCAGGGCAGATGCCCCTCGGGCGGCTGTACGGGCTACCACGGCGGTCCCTCGCTTCTTTCCGACTGGGAATATTTGATGGACGTTCTCTTCGAAAAGGATTATTCCCTCTCGGCGCTCGACCAAGCCTATGCCGAAACGAAAAGCGCGCTTGCGTTGCCCGCCGACAAAAAGCTTAAGGTTTATTTGACCGCGCCCGTGCCCAAGATCTCGCTTGAGCCGTTCGGCGACATGAACGGAGACGGCATCGAGGAAAAGCTGCTTTCCACCGACGATTGCGTCGACGCTTATTTATGGTACGTTGATGAAGTTACAAGGCGCTTTGAGGCGAGCGGATTTGAAAATTTGGAAATAGACGGCTGGTTTTGGATAAACGAATCGGTTTCGCGCGCGACACGCGACGACGAGGAATATTTCGCAACGCGCTGTGTTAAGGGTCTTCACGACCGCGGCTATAAATGCGTTTTTATTCCCTATTTTCAGGCAGGCGGTGCCGACAAAGCCGAAAAGATCGGCTTCGATTGCGTTACCATGCAGCCCAACCTTTCGTTTAACAAGCCGCTTCAGCTTGATCCCGCCGGCGCAATGGAGGATTTTGTTGACGCCTGCAAAAAATACGGCTATGGCATCGAGCTTGAAATTCACCACGGCGTTAAAAACCAAGAAACAAAGAAGCTTTACGGCGAATATTTTTATGAATATATGCGCTCGGGCATAAAAAGCGGCATGATGACCGATTCGGTTCACACCTATTACCAATGCGCCGGACCCGGTGTTTTCTATGATTGCGCGATATCGAGCGACGAATATTTGCGAGGTATTTACGATAATCTTTATAAATTCATCAAAGGCAGGCTTACTCTTTCGGACCTTGAGCCCAAAAAAGAAGAAACAACGCCCGAAGAAACGCCCGAGCCTCAACCCGAGCCTCAACCCGAGCCCGAGGTAACGCCCGAGATATTAAACTACACCATTCCCGACATGCCCTGTTATGACGGCGAAACGCTTTCGGAAAATCCGAAAAGAACGGTTCGCATAAGAAAAAAGAAAAAGCCGATTTCAGATAAAAGCAAAAAGCTTCTTCTCGGCGCAGGCGTTGCGGCGGCTGTTGTTGGGCTTGCATATCTTTTGGGCAGAAAGAAAGGCAAAAAATAATGGATAAGCGTAACCTGACCCTGCTTTGCGATTTTTATGAAATAACTATGGCGAACGGCTATTTTCTTTGCGGAAAGCAAAATCAGATAGCCTATTTCGACGTTTTCTTCCGCGATATTCCCGACGGAGGCGGCTTTGCCATTGCAGCAGGGCTTGGACAGATCGTTGATTATATCAAAAATCTGCGTTTCGGCGAAAGCGATATAGAATATTTGCGCTCGATGAATATATTCAACGACGAATTCCTCGAATATCTGCGCGATTTTCGCTTCAGCGGCGATATTTATGCCGTTCCCGAGGGAACGCCGATATTCCCGCGCGAGCCGGTTATAACGGTTAAAGCGCCCGTTATGGAGGCGCAATTTATAGAAACCTTTATTTTAACCGCATTTAACCACCAATCGCTTATTGCAACCAAGGCAAACCGAATCGCCCGCGCCGCCGACGGAAGAGCCGTCAGCGAATTCGGTGCAAGGCGCGCGCAGGGCGCCGATGCCGCACTTCTCGGTGCGCGCGCGGCTTACATAGGCGGTGTTAACTCCACCTCCTGCACGCTTTCGGCGAAGGATTACGATATTCCCGCCTCGGGAACCATGGCGCATTCTTGGGTTCAAATGTTCGACAGCGAATACGAGGCGTTTAAAACCTATTGTGAGCTTTATCCCGACAATGCAACGCTTCTTATCGACACCTACAACGTTATAAAAAGCGGTGTGCCCAACGCAATAAAGGCGTTTCGCGAATGCGGCATCGAAAAATGCGCGGTAAGAATCGATTCGGGCGATATTGCTTATTTAACCAAAAAGGTCAGAAAAATGCTTGACGATGCGGGCTTGCCGAATTGCAAAATCGTTGTTTCGAACTCGCTTGACGAAAAGATTATTGCCGATATTTTGCGCCAAGGCGCAAAAATAGATGCGTTCGGTGTCGGCGAACGGCTTATAACCGCAAAAAGCCACCCCGTTTTCGGCGGTGTTTATAAGCTTGCGGCAATCGAGGACGAAAACGGCAATATAATTCCCAAAATTAAAATAAGCGAAAACCACGAAAAGATAACCAATCCCCATTTCAAGAAGCTTTACCGCCTTTTCAGAAAGAGCGACGGACGCGCCATTGCCGATTATATAACCCTTTACAACGAGGATCTCGACAAAAACGCTCCGCTTGAGCTTTTCGACCCTATTTTCACTTGGAAGCATCAAACGGTTACCGATTTTGAGGCAGTTGAGCTGATGAAGCCCATTTTCATCGGCGGAGAGCTTGTTTATGAAACCCCGAAGCTTTCCGAGATACGCGCTTATTGCGAAGCTCAGGTTGCAACGCTTTGGGAAGAGGTGCGCCGCTTCGAGAACCCCCACCGCTATTACGTCGACCTTTCAAAACAGCTTTGGGACCTTAAGCAATCGCTTCTTGCCCATAACTTTTAATATCAAAACCGAATACTAAAGAACGGTGTGATTCCGACGAATCACACCGTTTTCTTATTTGTTTTTCTTCAGAAAAACTTCCTTAATATGCCGATTAATCGGCATACATCATTCATCATTGGCGCTTGCGAATATATCATATTTTCCGAAAGGAAAATATATCATTTCAAATAAAACATCCCCGCATTTTATTTGATTTCGTAGGTGCCCAAGCAAGAACGCTTCAAAAGCATATAGTCGAGAACGCCGATGTCATCGTCGCCGTTAATGTCGGCAACAGCGCGCTGCTCATCCGAAAGCGTATAGGTTCCGAGGCAGGAGCGCTTTAAGAGCATATAGTCGAGAACGGTGCGTTCACCGTCGCCGTTGATGTCGCCGAGCATTAAGAAATCGCTTGCCGAAGCATAGCTGATATAGGGCGCGATGCCGAACGATTTGTTTTCGATATCAATGCCGTTAAAGAGGATAACGTCGCCGACCGCGCAAGCCTTGAAGTTTGCGGCGTTCTGGTTGCTTCCCACAACGGGGTCTGCAACGCCTTCGCCTTCCCAGCGGTGAGCCACAACAAAGATCTCGTCTTCGGCAAGAACGATATCGGGCGTGCTCGCGCCGATGCCGCCGCCTGTGCTCTTAACAACGTATTGCCTAATGGTGGGATCCCACTTTGCGGTAAGATATGCCGCCCAGGTGTGGTTTGCGTTTGCGGTGGTTATGGTTCCGAAATCGGGGGTGAAGATTTGAACCGCGCCCGAGGTGATGCGGGTGTTGAAGCCGTTTACCCAAACGCCCTTATCGGTGGGAACGTTGGCGTTGAGAAGCACCTCTACCTCGTCGGTCCAGATAAATGCGTTGCCGTTTTTGTTTGCGGTTATGGTAACCTTAATATAACGCGCGCTGACGAGCTCATCGGAGGTTGCCGTTACCTTATAGGTGCTCCAGCTTCCGTTTTCACCCGTGCCTGCGGTTAAAACAACGTCGGCAGAGGATGCAACCGAGCGGAAATTGATATTATCGTCGGATGCGAATACCTCGATGGAGTTTTTGTTTATGGGCGAGATAATGCCCCAGTTGCCTGCCGCGAAATAAACGTTATAAACGTTGGATTCTGTCTTCTTGCCGAGGTCGATGATAACGTCGGCAACGTTGTCGGTCGAGGTATCGATGTTCGACCAAGCCGAATATTTGGTGGTGCTGCCGCCATCGATGTTGCCCTTAGATCCATCGGTAAGGCGGATCTGATCGTCGTTATATGCGTTGCCCTCGCCTCTGTTGGGAGCGGTGGTGGTGTAATCTTTGCCAAGCGAAACGATAGAAACGCAATAGAAATCGTTAAGAAGCGATGCAAGCTCTGCCGCAACAGCCTTGGTTTCGCTGTCGTTTGCGTTGAAGGAATTGTTGAGATTAACAGCCTTTGCATAGGCGTCTCTTATCTTAACAAGCGAAGCTTCATCGTATTCGGTGTAGGAAATACCGTTTGCCTTTTCGATAAGCTGGTTAAGTGCGTTGCTTCCGCCAACGGTTATTGTTATGGGCTGGGTGTAAACAACGTATTCCTTGCCGCCTGTGGTTCTGGTGGGATAACCGATAACTACCTGAGCGGTGCCCTCTTTGATGCCGACTATTGCGCCGTCGACAACGGCAACGCAATCGTTGCCGGTTAAAACGCTTGCAACGAGGTTGTTGGTTCTTATCTCGGTTCTTGCGCCGCCGTAGGAAACGGCATAAACGCCCATCGCCGATTCCTGACCGACAAGAATGTGGCTTTCGGAAACGCCCGCTTCAAGCGACTTTGCCATATCGGTAACCCATTGCATATCGTCGGTGGTAACACCGTCGCAGCCCGAAAGGAAGCCGATATCGTTGGTGCTGTAGGTGTAGGTCCAGGGCCAAACGGTCATGCCGCGGTCGGTTGCCGCCTGGGTGTAATAGTTGCCGTCCGACCAAACAACGCCGCAAGCGGGGTTGATGGTGCTGTTTATTCCCTGTGCCGCGGTCAGCGATTCATAAAGAGATTCGAGCGCGGTCTCGGGAGTCTTGCAACTTGAGATAGAGGGAGCGAGCAGGAAGCCGGTCGACATACCGGGAAGCTCGGATTGGGTCTGAGTGATAAAGGTTGACGAGAACGAGATAACGTCTACGAGATATTCCATTTCGTATTGCTTAAGCAATGCCGCGGTATAGGGAACGTTCGAGGCGTTCGAGCCCTTGAACTCAATGAATATCTTGCAATCCTTATCCTTGAAATAATCGAGAACCTCGGTAAGCAGAGGAACCTTTTCGGTCGAAACGCTTCCGTCAAGCGCAAGAAGGTTATAGTTGAGGATCTCGGCATAGTTCATCTGGTTAACGGTTTTTGTGCCGGTATAATTGGTTGTGCGGTTGATCGTGTTATCGTGCATTATAATAATCTTTTTATCAAGGGTTATTTCAACGTCGACCTCAAAAACGTCGGCGCCGTTATTATAAGCCTCGATAAAGCCCGAAAGCGAGTTTTCGGGAGCCTGCGAGGGATTGCCTCGGTGGCCGATCATAACGGGGGTTCTGGTTAACGAATTATCAACGAGGTGGGTGTTAACAACGCTTGCAAGCGCTGCGGAAGAGCCCGAAATAACGCCGTTTGCGCCCGAAGTAACCGCCTTTATTGCTTCGACGGTGAAGGCATCGGTGCCCGCTTGGGCTTTAACGTTGACCCAAACGGCAACGGCGAATTCCTGAATTTCGGCAACGGCTTGGCGGGTTGCGTTGTCGCTTTCGATAACGCAGAACGTTGCGGGAGCCGAGCGAACGGTTTTGCGAATGGTGTTGGCTTCTTTATCGGTCAGGTCGCCGTTCGTAAGGTTGATTATAAGACCCGTGCGGATAAGGCTCTTCTTTCCGCGGATATAGCTCAGATGGCTTGCGGTTGCGGAAATAACGGTAACGTCGTTAAAGCCGTTTGTGTCCATTGCCGCAACGATAGCGTCTGCCTGCGCGGTGGTGGTTATGCGGAACGTGGGAATAATCGAGTTCTTTTTGCAGTTTACGATAACCGCGTTTATATCGGAAAGCTCGGAAGCATTGAGAAGAACGCTGCCGGGCGCGTTGCTTGAGGAAAGAACCGAAAGCGCATTGCTGCCCGAAACGGTTTGAACGTTTGCGATCGGGTTGATAAGAGGAAGCTCCTCGTGATCGTTGTTAACGAGCTGAAGCTTTCTTTCGGGGGCGGCTTCCTGAACGCAGACTTTAACGCTGCTTACCGCCACGGTGGCATAGTTGACGGTCAAACCGATCATGCCCTTGGAATAAAGGGGCGCGGTGTTGCCGATGACCGAGTTGGTAACGTACATTGCCTGCGCACCGTCGAGGTTTTGCTGGATGTTGGTGCCGAATGCCTTAATATTGAAATCGTAATAGCCGTTTTTAAGCGAAGAAACCGTGCCTGCGCCGTATTGGCAAACGTTCCAGCCGTCGGAGCTTGTTCTTTCGGCAAACTCAATGCCGTTGCCCGTGGTTTTTTCGCGAACGCACATATGGTAATAGGGATAATAAGAGCCGTTTGCGTTCTGGATTCGGTAAACAAGACCGAACCAGCGGCCTGTATCCTTGCTGGTTAGCATTTTTGCGTTGGCGGTTATTGAATAATCGCCGAAATCACCCAGCCAAGAAGGCAGAATAACTCTTGCATAGGCATCGTCGATATGGCCTATGACAAGATCGCCGCCGCTTAAGGAATAGCGGGTGGAATCGTTAAGGAACGCCCAACCCTCGTTTTTAAGCTGGGTTATGCTCGAATAATTCGAAAAATCGGCTTCGAAGAGCACGTATTCGGTCTCGCTTGCTTCCTTTGCAACGAGATAAACCGTTTTGCTCTTGCTTCCGCTTGTTGCGGTAAGCTTGGTAACGCCCTTTGCCATAACGGTAACCGAGCTTATCGAAGCGCCTGTGGAATTTTTCCAGCTTACTCCGGCGGTTGCGGCGGTGTCGCCGTCAAAAACGACCGAATAAGAGGAAAGATCAACGGTATCGCCGACATTGGCGGTTATTGCGGGAGAGGTGTTCGAGATCACCGTTGCCGCGGCAACCTCGCTAACGGCAAATGCGGTGAACAGCGTTGATATCATGGCAAGCACGAGCGCAACGCTGATTAATCTTTTTTTCATGCTGACTTCTCCTTGTTTTTTGATTTTTTATAAAAAAGCAAACGGAACCCCAAAAGATTTATTTTTGAGGTTCCGCTAATTTCTTATCGGGAGTATTTAATTAATATGCCTTTGCCCAAACAACGTTGTGAACGGCATCCTTGCCGCAGCAAACGCATTTTTTGCCCTCGACCGAAACCTCATCATAGATACAGCGCGAGCCTACGCCGGTTTTTGCCTTAACCTCGTCCTCGCATTCCTCACAGCCGCACCAGGGTGCATAAACAAAGCCGTCGCCATTGGTTTCAAGTGCCGAAGCGATCTCTTCGAGAGTGTCGCAACGGTAGGTGTGTGCCTCGCGGTTTGCGAGTGCCTTTTCGAACATTCCCTTGCGAACCGCTTCAAGAGTTTCTTTAACGGTTTCGCCGATGTTTTCAAGCGAAGCAACGATTTTTTCGCCGTTGTGGCGGGTTGCGAGAACGCAGTTGCCCGCTTCGATATCGCGCGGACCGAGCTCGATCCTCACGGGAACGCCCTTCATTTCATATTCCGAGAACTTCCAGCCTGCGCTCATGTCGCTGTCGTCAAGCTTAACGCGAATGCCTGCGGCGGCGAGCTCTTCCTTAAGCGCTCTGCAACGCTCGAGAACGCCATCCTTGTGCTGCGCGATGGGAACGATAACCGCCTGAATGGGCGCAACCGCAGGGGGAAGAACAAGGCCGCGGTCGTCGCCGTGAGTCATGATCACAGCACCGATAAGGCGGGTCGTAACACCCCAAGAGGTTTGGAAGGGATAAACCTTTTTGTTTTCTTTGTTGGTGTAGGTTATATCAAACGCTTTTGCGAAGCCGTCGCCGAAATAATGGCTGGTGCCCGCCTGAAGCGCCTTGCCGTCGTGCATGAGCGCTTCTATCGCATAGGTCGCCTCGGCGCCCGCGAATTTGTCGCTCTCGGTCTTTCTGCCCTTGATAACTGGCATTGCAAGACTGTTTTCGCAGAAGTCTGCATATATATTAAGCATCTGCTCGGTTTCGATAATTGCCTCTTCGGCGGTTGCGTGAATGGTATGACCCTCCTGCCACAAGAATTCGCGGGTGCGAAGGAAGGGACGGGTGGTTTTTTCCCAGCGAACAACGCTTACCCACTGGTTATAAAGCTTGGGCAGGTCGCGATAGGAATGGATTATGTTGGAATAATGCTCGCAGAAGAGAGTTTCGCTGGTGGGGCGAACGCAAAGTCTGTCTTCGAGAGGCTCGCTTCCGCCGAGGGTTACCCAAGCAACCTCGGGCGCAAAGCCTTCAACGTGGTCTTTTTCCTTTTGAAGCAGGCTTTCGGGAATGAACATAGGCATACAAACGTTCTCGTGGCCGGTTGCCTTAAACGCTGAATCGAGAATTTTTTGAATGTTTTCCCAAACCGCATAGGCATAGGGGCGGATAACGAGACAGCCCTTAACCGAGGTGTATTCGATAAGCTCGGCTTTTTTAACGATATCGGTATACCATTGGGCGAAATCCTCCTCCATGGGAGTTATCTCCTCAACGAATTTCTTCTCTGCCATATATAAATTTTTCCTTTCGGTCAAAAAATTTTCATACTGTTTTTTTTTGGGTCTTGCAATATTCGAATATTTCATTATAATATATCTTTGATGAATGAAGTATAACAGATTGATGCTCAAATGTCAATCGTAAAGGAATTATTATTTTTCGGAGGAATTATGAAAAACAAAACAAGGTTTGCGGCACTGCTTCTTGCTGTGCTGATGACGATAACGGTTTTTGCCTCGGCTGTGCTTGCAGAGGAAGAAAACCCTTCAGCCGAAAGCTCTTCGGCTGAAGAAACCTCAACCGAATCCTCGGCCGCCGAGGAAACCTCGGGCAGCGACGAAACATCAAGCGACGAAACATCAAGCGATGAAACGTCCGGCGATGAAACGTCCGGCGACGAGACCTCCGGCGACGAGACCTCCGGCGACGAAACGTCCGGCGATGAATCGAGCAGCGAGCCCGAGCCCGACCCCAACGCATATACCGTTAACGTCAGCGTCAACGGCGGCGCAGAGGTTTATTTCAACGGCGAAAAGTTTGAAGGCTCGGTTTATACCGCCTCTGCCGACGGCAACAGCGTTCTTTCTATAAAGGTTGCGCCCAAAACCGATTCCGAGCTTGTTTCGGTTTATTGGGGCAATACCAAGGAGCCCGTTATCAACGGCGAAAGCAGCTTCAACATCGTTCCCGAGGCGGGCAAGAGCTATGATCTTACCGTTACCGCAAAGGCTGTTCCCAAAAAGGTTTCGGTATCGGTTGAAACAAAGGGCGTTTTAGAGCACAAGCTTTACGTTAACGGCGCCGAATTCGGCACCGCCGTTTCGGATATTTTCACGGGCGATAAGGTCAGCGTTTATTTCGAAATTCCCGAAGACTTCGACGTTGCAAAGGCAAGCCTGACCCTTAACGGCGTTTCGCAGTCCATAACCTCAAACACCTTTGAGTTCACCGTTACCGCCGACACCAAAATCGTTATGCTTTACGGCGTTGTTCCCGTAAAATTCGTTCTCGTCGGCCCCGGTATGTTCAACGTAAGCGATATCGGCGAGATACGCAACAACGGCAGTGCAACCGTTGAAAGAACCTTCTATCTCGTTAAAGACGGTCAATATAACTTCAGAGCAACCCCCGCGCTTAACTATGAGCTCGTCGGTATCGTTGAGATAACCGAGCCCAACCGCGTTTATGAAGACGGCGTTTATTATTTCCGCCCCTCCGGCCCCACCACCATTACCGCGAGATTCAAGCTTTCGGGCGGCACCGCTCCCGACCCCACCCCCTCTTATACCATTCAGGTCAATGCAGGCACGGGCGGAACGGTTACGGCAGGCGGTCAGACCATAATCGGCGGAACCGGAACCAAGATCGTTCTTCTTGAAGGCGAAAGCCTTAACTTTACCATAACCCCCGACGACGGCTATGTTATCGACGTTTTTCGCGTCGGCGGTGCCGCAGTTACTCTCGACGGCAACACCTATACTCTTTCAAACGTTACCTCGTCGATGACGGTTTCGGCTCTGTTCAAGAGCGAAAAGCCCCCCGTTGTTACGGTTGGCATAACCGCCGACGACATCGTTTGGGACGTTGACAGAATAATCGTTGACGTTTCGGGCGGAAAGAGCATTATGCGCGACGTTTTCGATAAGATAGCATCGCTTGAGCCCGCCGAAAACAAATTCATTGAGTTCCGCAGCGAAGGCGGCACCTTCTATATCCCTTACGGCAAAGCGTTTTCGGGCAGCTTCGAAAGCGCAACCCTTTCGATCGGCGAGCTCACCTCGGGCGCGCTTCACGAAAGCATTAAAAACGCAGTTGCTTCGGCAAGCGAAGCCGAAATCATCTATAAAGCCTTCACGTTCAACACGGGAATAGAGCTTCCCGAGGGAACGATGGTTTCGTTTGAGCTCGGCGAAGAGTTTGCAAACAGCCCTGCCGTTATGCTTCTTTACGACAGCGCAAACGCAAAATTCTTCACCAAAGAAAACGCAGCAAACGCCATCATGGTTGGTGCAGGCGGCGCTTCGGGCAAATATTTCTATGATAACGAGGGCGTTGTTATCTGCTCGAAGGATATTCCCGGCGAATTCGTTATCGAGGCTTCAACCGTTAACAACGGCGGCTCGATAACCCCCAACGGCGCAACCCGCGTTTCGCTTAACTCGGATTGCAGCTTCCTTATAACCGCGTTCGAGGGCTTTACCATCAAGCAGATTCTTGTTGACGATCAGCCCCTTGCCGACGTTGAGGGCTTTAACAAATACGTTCACATTTTTGAAAAGGTCGGCGCAAACCACACCATTAAGGTCGAGTTCGTTGCTAACGGTGAAACTTCGGATAACAGCACCGACAGCGACGGAAACGGAACCCTTATCGTTGTTATAATCGTTATCGTCGTTGCGATAGCAGGTGCCGCGGCATTGTTCATCGTTAAATGGCGTCAAGAAAGATTTTAATTGAATTTTTGCCGAAATGAAAGAAAAAGCTATTGACTTTCTGAAAAAAAACTATATATTGATTATTTGTGCGGTTTGCGTTATCATATCGATCGCCGCACTTATAACCGCGCTTGTTCCGAGCCAAAACAGCGTTGATGAAAGCGAGCCCGCCGTTTCTTCTGTTGAATGGGGCAATGGGCTCACCGAGGGCATACCCGAGTTTTCGCCTTCGGCGGCTTCGTTAATTTCTGCCGACAACTCGGTTGCCGCTTATTACGAAAACGTTTCGGGCGAGCAGATAAACGAATATCTGCAAACGCTTAAAAGCGAATGCGGCATCGAGCTTTCGGGCGAGGGCTTTCCGCGCTCGGCAAAATGGGGCGAAAGGCTTATAACAGTTCATTACAACGCAACCGATATGCTGTTTTCGGTAACGGTTTCGGCGGTTGAATAACGCACGAACAATAATCATTTTCCGGAGAAGAAAAAATGAAGATCAGAAATTCTATCAAAGCCATTATTATTAAAGGAACGAAGCTTCTTGTCGTTCATTTAAAAACGCCCGACGGCGAGGAATATTACACGCTTCCCGGCGGCAAGCAAGAGCCCGATGAACTCATGATCGATACTCTTAAGCGCGAGGTTCGCGAGGAGACCGGTTATGAGGTTGAGCCCAAGAGCCTTCTTTTCATTCGCGAGGGCTATAACGGCGAATCGCACAGAATTGAATTTATGTTCATTTGCGAAACCATCGGCGAGCCCGACGAGACCGCGCTTGAATATGACGTTAACCAGATCGGCGTTAAGTGGCTTTCGATCGATAATATTCTCCACGAGGAGCTTTATCCCGTTAGCATGAGAAACGTTATTAAGCGTCATTTTCTCGGCAAGAGCAACGAGGTTTACCTCGGCGAAATGGAATAAAAACAAAGAGTATGCCCGCGCACCAGCACGGGCATTTTCTGACGCTCGCGCTTTCGATTAAAATGCAAGCATTTTAATCGGTATTCCGTGTTGTGCGCTTGCGGACAGAAAATAAATAATAAAGAATAAAAAAGGAACGTTTTTCCGCGAAAAACGGTATATATTATTGTATTTCTTTCCCTCCGAGTTTTGCGAAGCAAAACATTCATTAACTCGTCTTTGAAAAAGACGAATATCACTGCTGTGAAACAGCAATATCACGTTCGAGAAGCGAACATATCACGTTTTCGAAGAAAACATATAACTTCGCTTGAAAACCGTGTGTTTTCAAGCGAGCGCGTAAGCGCTTTTGATGGTAACGAGAACAATTCAGTATAGAAAAGAAGGAGCAAGACTTAAAAATGGGTGTTTATGTTGCAGAGGGTGTTAATGCACAGGCTGTTGAAAAATACGTGCGCGACAGTGTTGCCAACGGAATAAATCCGCGCGCATTTCAGGTTTTAAAGAACAACAAGCCGTTGATTCGCATGGCGTTCGAGCCTTATCGCTTCGATGAGCCGATGCACCTTTATTCGCTTTCAAAATCCTTCACGTCGGTTGCGTGCGGAATCTGCGTTGACGAGGGCTTGCTTTCGCCCGAAACCAAAATGTGCGAGCTGTTTGCCGACAAACTGCCCGCCGAAATGACCGATGCGCTGAGAGAAATGAAGCTTGGCGACCTGCTTTCGATGCAAAGCGGCCACACCGCCTGTGTGCTTCATCATATGCGTTGGGCAGACGATTCGATAAAGGCGTTTTTTGAACAGCCCACAACCTATAAGCCCGGAACGACCTTTGCATACAGCACCGCGGCAACCTGCGTTTGCGCGGCGGCGGTTGAAAGGGTTACCGGCAAAAAGCTGGTTGATTTTCTTGACGAAAGGCTGTTTTCAAAGCTTGGCATAAAAAAGCCGAAATGGCTTGAATGCCGCGACGGTCAAACCCTTGGCGGAACGGGGCTTTTCCTTTCGAGCGACGATATAACCAAATTCGGCGTGATGCTTTATAACAAGGGCGTTTATAACGGAACGAGGATCGTTAGCGAGGAATATCTTGCCGATGCAACCAAAAGCCACTCGGTTGATATAAACAACGGCTCGATAGATTGGATATCGGGCTATGGATATCAGTTTTGGCTGAATGCACGCGGCGGATTCCGCGGCGACGGCGCGTTCGGCCAGCTTTGCCTTGTTTTTCCCGAGGAGGATATCGTTATAACCATGCAAGCCGAGGCGGGCAACATGGCAAAAGAGGTTGAGCTTATTTATGAGCTTATGGATAATATGCTCGGCGAGGGCGGAAGCGTTGAAGCGCTTGAACAGCTTGCGAACACGCTTTATGCGCCCGAAAAGAGCGCGCCCTTTAACAGCGAGCTCGAGTTCGGCGTTGAGGACAACTATGCCGAGGTCAGAAAGCTTCGCTTGTTTGGCGAA
Source organism: Clostridia bacterium (assembly GCA_017434845.1). Classification (GTDB taxonomy): domain Bacteria; phylum Bacillota; class Clostridia; order Oscillospirales; family CAG-382; genus Coliplasma. Next base: position 4,104 of record JAFSGD010000069.1, on the reverse strand, counting down.
AGCCTGCTTCATATTGAGCTTGAAACCGATTACGGCAAAAAAGAGCTTGTTTGCGGCAACGGCGAGTTTTTGCTCAATCATATAATGCTTAAAAACATGACCCCCTCGATAACCATTCTTGACCCTGCCGTTAACACGGTTGAGCGTTTAAGCGTTTTTGCCGCTTATAAAATCAACGAAAACGGCAGCGTTTCGGTAACGCTGCGCCATAAAAACACCTGCCACGTTCAGCATTGGACGATCGACCCCGCCGAAAAGAAGCTTTCGATATCGCTTCTTGCGGGCGATATGGTCTGCCCCGAATTTAAGTTAATATAAGCGTTGTAATCGAGCTTCGACTTGAAGCTCGATTTTTCTTTGCTTTTTCAAGAAAGGCAAGGGATTTTTAAGGTTGACAAATCGGGCTCGATACTTTATAATAGTTCGGAATTATTATTTCAGAAAAGAGAAAAACCATGGTAAATTTCAGATACAAGCAGGCAGAAAGCGTTGTTGAAGCCGATTTCGAGGCGTTCGGCGAGCTTCTTGCCAAGGCAGACGGCTTCTACCGCAACAAAAACGGAAAGGGCAACGATTTTCTCGGCTGGCGCGATCTTACCGTGCTTCCCGAAAGCGAAGAGCACGACCGCATTAAAAAATGCGCCGCACGCATTCGCGAAAACAGCGACGTTCTGCTCGTTGTGGGCATCGGCGGCTCTTATCTCGGCGCAAGAGCGGTTATTGAATATTTAAAAACACCCTATCACAACCAGCTTAAAAACGGAAACCCCGAGGTTTATTTCGTCGGCAACTCGTTTGCGGGCGGCGAGCTTAACACCGTTCTTTCGCTTTGCGAGGGCAAAAGAGTCAGCGTTAACGTTATCAGCAAATCGGGCACGACCACCGAAAGCGCGGTTGCTTTCAGAATTTTGCGCGAATATATGGAAAGCCGATATGGCAAAGAAGAGGCGGCAAGCCGCATAATTGCAACCACCGATGCAAACCGCGGTGCGCTTCTTTCGCTTGCAAAAACAGAGGGCTATGAATGCTTTGTTATTCCCGACGACGTCGGCGGCAGATTCTCGGTTCTTACCGCGGTCGGTCTGCTTCCCGCGGCAGTAGCGGGCGTTGATACCGATGCGCTTCTTAAGGGTGCGCTCGACGAACGCGCTTCTATTTTCGCGTGCGATCTCTCCCACCCCGTTTATAAATACGCCGCTTTCCGCAACATAATGCTTTCGCGCGGCAAAACCAACGAGCTTCTCGTTAGCTACGACCCCGATTTTCGCTTTATGGGCGAATGGTTCAAGCAGCTTTTCGGCGAAAGCGAAGGCAAGGAAAAGAAGGGTCTTTTCCCCTCCTCGGCAACCTATTCAAGCGATCTTCACTCGCTTGGCCAGTTCGTTCAGGAGGGCTCGCCCATAATGTTCGAAACCATCGTTCGCCCCGTTAACGGAGACAAGAATTCGCCCGTTATTCCCTTTGATAACGAAAACGGCGACGGACTTAATTTCCTTTCGGGCATGACAATGGACGATATTAACGAAAAGGCAATGATGGGAACCCTGCTTGCCCACCGCGACGGCGGCACCGAAAGCGTTATTATCGATTTCGGCGGCAAGGACGAATATTCGCTCGGCGAGCTGATCTATTTCTTCTTTGCGGCTTGCGCGCTTTCGGGCTACGTTCTCGAGGTAAACCCCTTCGACCAGCCCGGCGTTGAGGCATACAAAAAGAATATGTTTGCCCTTCTCGGCAAGCCCGGCTATGAAGCGGGCAAGGAAGAGCTTCTTGCAAAGATTAACGCAATATAACAGAATTTTCCATATTTTTTATACACTTTGAAAAAAATATGCCAATTCTGCACAAAGACTATTGATTTTTTCACCAAAATAAAGTAAAATAACCTTAGAGAAGCGCACCGAGCCGGCGCAAGGGCGTTTCTGACAAATTCAAACGCCGGAAGAACGGAGTTTTATTATGCAGCTTATAGTTGGACTTAAAGGTACAGGTAAGACCAAAGCCCTTATTGAAGAGGTTAACAAAGCATCAAAAGAAACCAACGGTGTGGTTATCTGCATTGAATACGGCAGAAAGCTCACCTTCGATATTCAGTATCATGCCCGCTTGGTAGACGTTCAGGAATATTCCATCGACACTGCCGACAAGCTCTATGGCTTTGTTTGCGGCCTTCTCGCAGGCAACTATGATATCACCGAGCTCTTTATCGACAACACCCTTAAAATGTGCAACAACGATATTGCCGCTCTTGAGGATTTCATCGTTAAGGTTGAAAAGCTCACCTCTGAGCACAAGATCGAATGCGTTATCACCGCTTCTGTTGATCCTGCGGCTCTTTCCGAAAAGACCTCGGCTTTCGTTCGCAAATAACAAATGGAAGAAAAGAAGCTTTCTTTGCTTAAATGCGGCTTGCACGCCTTTGGCGCCTATTCGATAATAAGCTTCCTTTGGGTCGCCTTTATCGCAACCGGCATCAGCAACGGCAACACCGACATTTCGGCTTTTGCGATCCGCCTGATGGAAAGCAACCTTGCTATCGCGCTGTTTTCGGCGGTTTACGGCTTTTCGTTCCTTATCATGAGAGCGAAAAACCTTTCCGATGCGGCAAAGCGCTCTATTCACCTTTTGCTTAACTACGTTGCCGCAATGGTTTGCGTTTATGCGCTTCACGCCAACGTCAGCGATGCAAAGGCGAGCACTTGGATCGTTCTCATTTTCTTTGCCTCGGTCGTTTTCTTCCTTATCTACGGCGCGGCGGTTCTTGTTTCTTTCCTTATAAAAAGACACAAGAGATAACCTGACAACAAAAAACCGATTCGCAACGAATCGGTTTTTTCTTTACCGTTTGATATAAAACGATCTATAATCCTCAACTATCTGCTTGATATGCTCGGCTTGCTGAACCGGCAGATCGGTTATATCGATATAATTGGTTTTTTCAAGCCCAAGCAAATAATCGGTTGAAACCTCGAAAAACGTTGCTATTTTAACCAACATTTCTATCGAAGGCTGGATATTATCGTTTTCCCAGTTGGAAACACACTGCTTTGTAACCCCCAACGCCGTTCCCAGCTCAACCTAACTGATCTTTCTCGCTTTGCGAAGTTCTTTTATTCTTTGCGCTAACATTTTCTTCTCCGAGTGATATATTCATTTACTATTGTAACAATTTGCTTGACATTTTAAAAATACTATGGTATATTAATAATTGACACAGCGAAGGGAGACGGACAGAAAATGTTAGTAAATATCGGGATCAGCTTGATATACGTTGTTATTATAATTGCTTTGGGCGCGGTTTTTTCGTTGCCTTCGATAATTCCGCGGGCTTCGGGCAAAAAAGAGCCCTTTGAGTTCACGATCAAAAGCGGTTTTATAACCGCCGCATCCTATGCCGTTGCGCTTTTGCTTCTGCTTGCGGCAGCGCTCGTTGTTTATAACTGCTTGTTTGAAGATTACAACGTTCTTTACCAAGAAGGCAACGAAGCCTACAAAGACACCGCGGCATACAAAATGTTTGTTGACCAAAACTCGTTTTTATATAAGATTTTTGTAACCTATGGCTCTCACTCCGCGCCTGCTTCCGCCACGTCGGCGTTGGATGTTCCGCTTTCGCCTTTTGTTTTCGCGGGCTTAACGATAGCTTTTGCGGGCAATATTTATTTTGCTTCAACCGATTTCAAAAGCAAAGCTCTCACCTATCTCAGCGGATTTGTTTTCGCTTTGATTTTCGGCGCACTGTTCGCCATTGTTGTTAAATTGGGCAACATGGCAACCCATCCTGCAACCGTTGGCGTTTGGTCGGTGCTTGCGGGAATGGCATTCAGCTTTGCGGCAAACAGCCTAATAACCTTTATAAACGAAAAGAAAATGAATTAATACGACAAAAAAGGTGTGCTTCCCATGAACCACACCTTTTTTTATGTCTTATTACTTCTGTTCTGCATTGCAACGTTCTCGTTGTCATCAACGGTAGCGTTTCGTTTTTTCGTTCTTTCAAATTTGAACTTTTTGTTATACGATAAGATTCATTTTTCGCAGAAAAACGTACCGCTTATATACAATGAATAATTCCCGTTTTTTCAAGGACATGTGCCTTTTAAC
>JAFSGD010000068.1 GCA_017434845.1 Clostridia bacterium | reverse complement strand
GTTCGACGCAAAGGGTTATTACGGCTTTTTCAAAAGCCTTGACAGCACCCGAATTATCGATACGACATCGGGATGGTTTAAAACCGATGCCTCCGACGTTGAAAGCGAGCATATCTATTTCAAGCCGATAAAGCTTAAAGCCGATAAAAAGCCCTTGGTGCTTTCGGAATTCGGCGGTTATTCCTGCAAGATCGAAGGGCATTCCTTTAACCTTGACAACACCTATGGCTACCGCTTTTTCAAATCGCAATCCGAGTTCGAAAACGCGCTGATCGCACTTTATGAGGGCGAGCTCCTTTCTGCGGTTGAAAACGGGCTTTGCGGGGCGGTGTTAACGCAGGTTAGCGACGTTGAGGACGAAACCAACGGGCTGTTGACCTATGACAGAAGAGTTTTAAAGGTTGATGCCAAACGAATGAGTGCGGCAAACAAAAAGCTTAAAAACGCTTTTTTGAAGCTTTGGATCAAAAACTCGAAAACATAATTCTATTGCTATTGAATCCAACACAGAGATATGATATAATCATAAAATTGAGTTTCCAATATAAACAAGAAAGGAACCTATAAACATGAAAAGATGGATCGCTTGGGTGTTGCTTCTTTGCAGCCTTTTGCTCGTTGCCTGCAACAACACCACAACCGACGAATCGTCGATCGATTCGAACGAATCTTCACAAGCAGAGGAGAACGGCGAATTGAATTACAACGTTATCAGCGTAGGCAAGCCCTACACCACCTCTTCCCAGCCCGAAGAGCGCTATCCCGACCTTTTCGGTCAACAGATCACCGACGGTCAGAAAACGCTTGATACCGGTGTTCACTACACCGATCTCAGAATGGTTGGCTACACCGCAAACACCCAGTTTGTTATCGACCTTGGCGAAGACGGCAAGGGCATTACCGGCTTTGCGGCGCGCACGCTTGACTTTTATTCCGACGGCGTTCGCGTTGCGGGAATGGTTACCTTCGCGGCTTCGAACGACGGTCAGAAATACAAAACCCTCGGCAGAGGTCTTTTCCAAACCACCGGCGACAAGACCATGAGCACCGCAAAGGTGCTTCTCGAAAAGCCGGTTGATTACCGTTATGTTCGCGTTAACATAAACCTCGGCAGCGGCGCGGCGTTCTTCTTTATCGACGAGATAGAAGTTTACGGCAACGCCGATCTTTCGGATAAAACCAACTATGCCGAGCTTTCATACAAAAACGAAAGCATCGACAGAAACGCTTGGAAGGCACTTTCCACCGGAAAAACGGCTTCGGTTGCCGACAGCGAAAACGTTGCATACGGCAAGAGCTATAAATTCGAAAACTGCGTTTTCGACGAACGCGCACCCAAGAGCGACGAGCTTCTTACCGACGGCGACAGAACCGGAAGACTTTTCGGCGATGACGTTTGGGTCGGCATAAAGGCAGAGGGAACCCCCTCGATAACCGTTGATCTCGGAAAGATCCGCGAGGACCTTTATTCCTTCCGTCTCTATATGCTCGGTGCGGGTCTTGACGTTAAGTATCCGGGTGCTATCGACGTTTACGGCTCGATGGACGGAAAAGATTTTACTCTTCTCGGCAGGCTTTATGCCCCTACTCAATGCGATAACCATGTTTTCAACCTTATAATGAGCAATTATATCCGCGCGCGTTACGTTCGCTTCGACCTTTTAGACGGCGCAGGCAATTATTGGCTCGAGGAAATCGAAATTCTTGCAGGCTCGGACTCTGAAATTCAGGATGAGCTTTATCCCGAGCTTAATTTCCCGATAGTTGAAGAAGAGATCCTTTGGGATGCATCCGAAGAGGATTACACCAAGAAGCAGAATCTTTTGCTCGGTGTTCCCCAGCAGATCGCCGCTTCGGATTATGCCGATAAAAACCACCCCTCAAACTCGCACGAGGAATCGCCCTGGAACGCAACCATGCTCACCGACGGCAAGCTTGCTTCGGATATGTATTGCTACAGCAGCGGTTGGTTCTATTCAAGAGGCGGCAACGCTATCGATTTCTTCTATGATATCGGCAAGCTTTCTTCGATCGAAAGCCTGCACATAAGCCTTCTTGAACAGACCGATTGGGGTATAACCAGACCTAAGTTTATAACCGTTTTCCTTTCCGAAGACGGCGAAAATTGGTATAGAGTCGGTTATTACGACAGAAACGACGATACCGAGGAATTCAGCAAGACCGAAAAGCGCTTAAGCTTCGATTTCGATCTCGGCAAGGCTTATGCCGCAAGATTCGTTCGCTACCGCATCGAATCGGGTGCAACCTTTATTGACGAATTCTCGGCAATCGGAACCAAAAAGGTTTCTTCCTCCACAAAGAGACTTGCCGACAGCGATTATAACTGCTCGATCTATTACACCAACCCCGAACGCACAAGATACGTCGGCTTAGACAACTCGAACGTTAAGGCAAAGGACATTGCTCTTATCTGGGGCGGCAACCAAGGCGCAGACGATATGCTTCTTCCCTTTGTTGCTTATCTTGACGAAAACGGCAAGATAAAGGATACCTTCATGGACGGTATCATGTATTTGCCCGGCGGCTCGCTTCCTTCCGGTCAGAAGGCTTACCAAGAGCCCGTTAAGATCGACTGGGAATATCTTTACGATACGACCTTCAACGGCAAAAACGGCTTCGATACCCTTAACAACGTTGTTGGGCAAGTTAAAGAAGAGCTCGGTCTTACCGACTATAAGGTCAAGGTTTATATTTCGATACTTACCGTTCGCGATACCGTTACCGATTTCGGTGACGTTGACGGCGACGGCGTTTCGGAATCGCTTGCAACCCCCGAAGGACGCAAGAAGGTTTTGGAATGGTATAACGACCTTTGCATGACCACCTTTGCAGAGCGTAACTATCAGCACATTGAATTCGACGGCTATTATTGGCTTAACGAGGATGTTACCTGGGAGCACGACGACTCGGCTATCATCACCGAGGTGGGCGAATACGTTCACGGCTTCGGAACAAATTATCTTTGGGTTCCCTACTACACCGCAAACCGCTATTTCCTCGGCAACGAAATGGGCTTTGACGTTGTTGCAATGCAGCCCAACGTTATGTTCGACCTCGAAAAGCCGCTCCGCAACTTTGATATAACCGCGCTTCGCACAAAGAGCATGAATATGTGCGTTGAAATAGAGCATTCTTATCAGGCATTCTCTGATCCTATTTACGTTAAGACCTATATGAGCTATCTCTATTACGGTGCGGTTTACGGTTATATGGACGCTATCCATATCTACTATGACGATCAGGATAACTATGCACAGCTTGCAAGAAGCGACGATCCCTTGCACCGCATGCAATATGATGCAACCTATAAATTCGCAAAGGGAACGCTTGAGGTTACACCCGATGCGCTCGATACCGCAAAATTCAGCGTTGCTCAGGACACCATGCTTTGCGAAAAGCTTAACAACAGCGAAAGCATAAAGATGTTCAGCCTTGAATCTGCACCCGAGCACGGCACGGTTTCTATCGCTTCTGACGGAACCTTCCGCTATTTCCCCGAAAAAGGCTTCACCGGCACCGACAAGTTCACTTATACCTATAATGAATTCCTCGGCGAATCGGAATCCTGCACGGTTGAAATAACCGTCGGTTAATTCAAAACAATATGGCGGGAGCTTGACTCCCGCCTTTTTTATTGCTTTGTTTGACAAACAGCAACAAATATATTATACTTTGCTTATAATTCATTTTTGAAGGAAACAGCCATGCTTCCATATTTTCCCGATTTTATTCAACAATTTGATATATGGCTTTTAAACGCGATAAGCAATGCTTTTTCCTGCGAATTTCTCGATGCATTGATGCCGATTATAACTTCGCTCGGAAACGGCGGTGTTTTTTGGATCATCACTGCGGTTGCGATGATGTGTTTTAAAAAAACGAGAGTTGCGGGTATTTCGGTTGCGGTTGCGCTTTTGATTGGGCTCGCGCTCGGAAACGGCATTTTAAAGAATCTTTTCGGAAGAGTGCGCCCATTCGAACTCGAAAGCGCGCTTATTTCATCGCCGCTGATCGATATGCCGAGCGATCATTCTTTTCCTTCGGGGCACACGCTTGCTTCATTCGAGGCGGCAACGGTTTTAATGATAAAGGATAAGCGCTTTGGTATTCCCGCTCTTGTTTTGTCGGTTTTGATCGCGTTCTCAAGGCTTTATCTTTACGTTCACTTCCCCACCGACGTTCTCGGCGGAATTCTCTTTGGCGCTTTGTTTGCAATAATTGCGGTTAAGGCGGTTGACAAGGCGATATCTTTAATAAACAACGGGGGGGCTTTGAAATGAGCGATTCTGTTACGATAAGACTTGCGCGCGAATCGGATATTGAAATCATCGAGCGCATTTTTGCCGAGGCAAAGCTTTTTATGCGCGCGAACGGAAACATGAGCCAATGGACAGGCTCATATCCCGAACGCTCGCTTATAATGAACGATATAACAAACGGAAATTGCTACGTTACCGAGCATTGCGGCGAGGTTTGCGGAGTGTTTTCGATGTTTGAGGGGCCCGACCCTACCTATGCGGTTATAAAAAACGGAAAATGGCTTAACGACAACCGATATTTCGTTATTCACCGAATCGCGATCGCAAAGCACGGATTGGGAATTGCCGGCAAGTGCTTTGAATTCGGTTTATCGCAAAACGGCGAGCTGAGAATAGACACACATCGCGATAATCTTCCTATGCAAAACGCATTGAAAAAGAACGGATTCAGTGAATGCGGAATCATTTTTCTTGCCGACGGAAGCGAAAGGCTCGCTTTTCAAAAAAGTGTAAACAAATAAGCAAAATCGTTGCATATTGTCTGCGGAAATGATATAATTATCAGGTTATTATTTTTGATATATTCGGAGTTTGGTTATGCTCTTCGGAAAACACATTAACAAATATTATTTGCGCTATCTTCCGATGCTTTTGCTCGGCATAGGTGCGCTTATTCTCGTTGACTATATGCAGTTGATCGTTCCCGAGCTTTACAGAATGGTTATCAACGGCATCAACGAGGGCGTTGGAATAAAGGACGGCGTTGAGGTTCCCTTCGACATGGCGTTTTTGCTCGATGAGATATGCCGCCCGATGCTTTTCGTTATTCTTGCGCTCATTTTCGGCAGATTCCTTTGGCGCGTTTGCTTTTTTGGCGCGGGAATAAAGATCGAAACGGCATTAAGAAACGAAATGTTCGACCGTTGCCGCACTCTTTCACAGCATTATTATCAGCACAACAAGGTCGGCAACCTTATGTCGCTTTTCACAAACGACCTCGAAACCGTGCAGGATTGCTTCAGCATGGGTATTATGATGTTCTTCGATGCCGTTCTGCTCGGCGCGTTGGCAATAATTAAAATGTTCCGAATGGATCCGCTTTTAACCGGTCTTTCGATGATACCGATGACAATAATGCTTATCGGCGGTATGATCGTCGGAAAATACATGACGTTAAAATGGGAAAAACGTCAGGCAGCGTTCTCTTCGCTTTCGGATTTTTCGCAGGAAAGCTTTGCGGGCATTGCAGTTATAAAGGCGTTTGTTAAAGAAGCCAAGGAGCTTTTGGCGTTCCGCAAGCTTAACAAGGATAACGAGGATGCCAACATCGAATACACAAAGCTTTCGGTTAAGCTTAACGTTGCCGTAACGCTGCTTGTTGAATCGGTTATCTGCGTTATTCTCGGCTATGGCGGATATCTTGTTTATACCGATGCCTTCAACGCAGGTCAGCTCGTTGAGTTTATCGGCTATTTCAACGCTATCGTTTGGCCTATTATGGCTATTGCACAGCTTATTGAAATGGGCTCGCGCGGAAAGGCATCGCTTAACAGAATAGGCGAGCTTCTCGATTCGAAGCCCGACATTACCGACAGCGAAAGCGTTAAGACCCCCGATGCTATCAAGGGCTCTATCGAATTTAAAAACCTTACCTTCCGCTATCCCGACGGCGAATATGACGTTTTAAGCGACGTTTCGTTTAAAATAAACGCCGGCGAAAACGTTGGCATCGTCGGAAGAACGGGTGCGGGCAAAACAACCGTTGCCGACCTTATTCTTCGAACCTATAACGTGCCCGACGGAACCGTATTTATCGACGGAAACGATATCAACACCATTCCGATAAAGTTCCTTCGCTCTGCCGCGGCTTACGTTCCGCAGGATAATTTCCTTTTCAGCGACACGATCGAAGGAAACATCGCGTTTGCCTCTGATGACATTTCGCAGGAAAAGATCGAAGAAGCGGCAAAGCTTTCTGACGTTCACGGAAACATAATCGATTTCCCCGAAAGCTACAAAACCGTGCTCGGCGAGCGCGGCGTTACGATTTCGGGCGGTCAGAAGCAAAGAATTTCGATTGCACGCGCGCTTATGAAGGATGCGGCAATACTTATTCTTGACGATTCGGTTTCGGCGGTTGACGTTAAAACAGAAAAGGTTATTCTTGATAACCTTAAAAACACAAGAAAGGGCAAAACGACCATTCTTATTGCCCACAGAATTACAACCATTGAAAACATGGATAAGATAATTTTTATCGATGACGGCAAGCTTTTAGACGTTGGAACGCACAACGAGCTTTATAACCGCAACCGCGATTATCGCAATATGGTTGAGCTTCAGCGCCTTAACGATCTTGAAGCAGGAATGTGAACGGGAGGAAGCAAAAATGTATGAATTTTATCCGCTTTTAACCGTTGGCGCCGTTGTCGGCGTTATCTCGGTCATCTTCATTTTGGCTTATTTTTCGATAAAAGACCGAAAAGAAGCAATCGGATTTGACCGAAACATGAAGGATTCCGAGATAATAAAAAGGCTTATGCAATATGCAAAGCCGCACGCAAAGAGCTTTATTCTCGTTATGATAATAATGCTTTTCTCGATCGCCTATGACATCATCTCGCCAACGCTTATCGGTAACGTCGAAGAAATGATAAAGGGCGACTTCGAATATAAAAGCCTTATAAGCTACGTTATCGTTTATGCGCTTATTCTTGCGGTATCGCTCGTTTCAACCTACGTTCAGGCTATAATGCTTCAAAAAATAGGTCAAAAGATCCTCTCGGCGATCAGAGAAGACCTGTTTTCGCACATTGAAAGCCTTTCTCACGCACAGCTCCACACAATGCCCGTAGGTAAGCTGGTTACGAGAGTTACCAACGACACCAACGCTATTTCGATGATGTTTACGAACATTCTCGTTAATTTGCTGAAGAACGTTTTCATTATCGTTGGCGTTATCGGTGCAATGCTTCTTCTTAACTACGGCTTAACGCTTATGGTGCTTTGCTTCGCCCCCTTTATTGCGCTGTTTACGGTTATTTTCCGTAAATTCTCGCGCAAGGCATACCGCGAGGTCAAAGACGGCACGACCGACATCAACACCTTCCTTTCCGAGAACCTTTCGGGCATGAAGATAATTCAGATCTTCAACCGTGAGGATCGCAAAATGGAGGAATTCGAGGGCAAGAACACCAAACTTAAATCGGCAAAATTCCGCCAGATGTTCGTTTTCGGCATATTCCGTCCCCTTGTTTATATGCTTTATATCTCCTCGGTGCTGTGCCTGCTTTATCTTGGCGCAAGAGGATATATAAACGATACCGTTTTCCTCGGTCAGAAGATAACCGGCGGTGTCGTTGTTGCGTTTTATATGTATATCTCGAAGTTCTTTAACCCGATTCAAAACCTTGCCGAGCAGTTCAACTGGCTTCAATCGGCATTTGCATCGGCAGAAAAGATATTCACCGTATTTGATATCAAGCCCGACGTTGTTGATGAAGACAATGCAATCGAGCTTACCGACGTTAGAGGCGATATCGAGTTCAGAAACGTTTGGTTTGCCTATAACGAGGGCGATTGGGTCTTAAAGGACGTTTCGTTTAAGGTTAAAGCAGGACAAACGGTTGCGTTCTGCGGCTCGACCGGCTCGGGCAAGACCACGATCCTTTCGCTTATCTGCCGCAACTATGATATTCAGCGCGGCGAGATTCTTATCGACGGTATAAACATTCGAAAATATACCATATCTTCGCTTCGCAGGCATTTCGGTCAGATGCTTCAGGATGTTTTTCTGTTCTCGGGAACCATTCGTTCGAACATTCTGCTCAGAAAAGAAGACGTTTCGGATGAAGAGGTGCTAAAGGCTTGCCGTTACGTTAACGCCGACAAGCTTCTCGATAAGCTTCCCTCGGGGCTTGACGAAGAGGTTATGGAGCGCGGTGCCAACTTCTCGGCGGGACAGCGCCAGCTTATTTCGTTTGCGAGAACGATCGTACACAAGCCCGAAATTATGATTCTTGACGAGGCAACGGCAAACATTGATACCGAAACCGAGGTTTTGATCCAAGACAGCCTCGAGAAGCTTATGAACATCGGAACCCTGCTTATCGTGGCACACAGGCTTTCAACCATTCGCCGTGCCGACAACATAATTTATCTTTCGCACGGCGAAATCAAGGAGCAAGGCACCCACAACGAGCTTCTTGAAAAGAAGGGCAGGTATTACGAGCTTTATAAGCTTCAGCAAGACAAGGCACAGCTTGTATGATAGCGCACCCCATCGCACCGATTTTTAACAGTGATTCGAAAATCCTGATTCTCGGCAGCTTCCCTTCCGTAAAGTCACGCGAAAGCGGATTCTTTTACGGACACAAGCAAAACCGCTTTTGGAGGGTTGTTTCCGCCGAGCTCGGATGCGCCGTTCCTCAAACGGTTGAAGAAAAGAAGGCAATGCTTTTATCGAACGGAATAGCGGTTTGGGACGTTGTTGCCGAATGCGATATCGTCGGCAGCGCCGACAGCACGCTGAATGCGTTTTCCGCCAACGACATCAAGCCCTTGCTTGAACGAGCGAATATCAAAGCCATATTCACCAACGGAAAAAAGGCGTTTGAGCTCTACAACAGGCTTATTCTTCCGAAAATCAACGTTGAAGCCATATGTCTTCCCTCAACCAGCCCCGCAAACGCGGCGTTATCGCTTGAAGCGCTTATCGAGCGCTGGCAGATAATAACTAAATATCTTTAACGAAAAAACTCTCGAAGAACCGCAATTCTTCGAGAGTTTTTGTTTTGTTAAAAAAGTTTCGTCGAGCCGCAGGACGCCATATAAACGTTCGCCGAATGCTCAAAGCCGTTTTTATCATAATATTCTTTATTTATAAGCTCAATAACCGAATCGGCTTTTGCCTTTTCGACAAGTGCGATTACACAGCCGCCCAAGCCTGCTCCGACAAGCTCGCTTCCGAGAACGCCCGATGCCGAATTGAGCAGATCGCAAAGCGAATCTATCATCGGAACCGAACAGCCGTAGGCGCCGCTTTGCAGGCAGATATCGGCATCGTCGGAAATAAGACGTTCGAGGTATTCATCGGTTATGCGAAGGTCGGTTAAACGGTCGCCGTCGTGGCTTATTTTCATAAGCTCGCCGAGCATGCGGTAATCGCCGTTTCCGAGTATTTTCATGCACTTTGCGGCTCTTGCGCATTCCGAAACGCCATAAAGCGCAACGCCGCGAAGCTCATAGGTTTCGGGCTCGGCATGGGTTGCGAATATCCGTTCAATGCTTTCTTTATATTCGGGAAGCATCGCCGAAATCTCTTTTCGGGTTGCAAATTCGGGAATCGACAGCAGCATCTTATAAAGCTTTTTATTCTCGATAGCCGCCAAATCGCGAAATTCGCGCAGGTCATATTCGGGATACGCGCGTTTGAGAAGCATAAAGGCAAATTCATAAGCCGCAACCTTTGCGTTGAATTTATCCTTACTGCCCTCGGATTTTTTTGCGGTAAGCTTACTGTTCGCGACAATTATGGCATAATCATCCGAAAAGCCCGCCGAATCGCCAACGCAAAACGGCTTAAAGCCAAGCTGGGTTATTCTTCCGCGGCGACTGCATTTCATTGCGGCGTGATCGCCCGCACCGCCGCGCGAGCCGACATACCATTCGCCTTCACCGCAAAGATCGATGAATTCACGCTCGGTTATATTAAGGCAATTAAGCGCAACGACCGCCTCGGCGACCGCAACAACAATGCTTGAAGAGGAGGAAAGACCTGCCGCCGCAGGAATGCTTCCGCATGCCGCAAGATCCATTCCGCAAAGCGAAATATCGCTTGCCATTGCAAAGCGCAAAACCGCAGATTTCACATAATTGCACCAATCGCCTCTGCTGTCGGCAAGCTCGGCAGAAACAGCATCGGAAGAAATATAGCTTAGCCAATCGCTGTTATCGGCAAGCGAAAGCGATTCGCTTACCGAGAAGCTGTTGTTCTTATATACGGGTTCAAGATTGGTTATATTTACCCTATCGTCCGAACGGGGTGCGGCAACAAAAACGGTATCCTTATCAATAGCCATAACGTTGATGAATCCGCCGCGGTGGTCGATATGTCTGCCCATAAGATTAACTCTGCCGGGCGAACGGGTTATAATCACCTTTTTATCGCCATATTGAGCGATAAAATGCTCTAACAGCGCAACGTAGCGGGCTTCCTGCGCGGAATAGCTATCGCCGTAAAGCGAAACGAATTCCTCGCGCATATTTCCGCGTTTGATATCCGATATTATCTCGGAAGCGTTACGCATGAAATAACGGCTCATTTCGCGAAGCTCGTTTTTCGTGCTGTAGGTGAGCATTGCTTCGCGTTTTTCAACAGTATACAGCACAGCTTCGCCGCGAGAAGCGAAATCCTCTAAGGTATCGGTTATATAAATTTCGCCTTGAGCGTTCGAGGAGCCGCATCTGCCGATCGCTTCAATAACCGAATCGGTATCGAAGCAATAAAGCCCTGCGTTTGCAAACTCGGTTGCGAGTATTTCATCCGCGGTGAATTCTTCGCCGCAAAGGGTTGTTTTGCCCGAAATGCAAGCGTTTTTAGCGGCTTTAAGCACGCGCTCGCTCTTCTTCTCGTTAAGGCCGATAGCATCAAGCTTCGCCTTGCGTTCGCCCTCGGGAACACCTGCAAGCGACATAAGCGCGGCATCGGCAAACTCAACTATACCATAGGGCTTGCCGTCTTTTACAACGACTCTGCCGCCGTTTTTATTTGCATTAATAGGCTGAACGCCCCAAACCGCCTTTGCGCTTCCCGAACGGCTGATAAGATCGGAAACAACGCTTGAATCAACGATCTTGTCGCCCATTGATACGATAACCGGGCCCGAATAGCCAAGCGAAGAAAGAACGTTAAGACCGCAAAGCGCGGCGTGGCCGGTTCCCTTTTGCTCCTTTTGAAAGGCATAGGCGATGCCGTCGATATCCGAAAGGCAAGTCATTACGCTTTCTGCCTGATGCCCCACAACGAGAACAAAGCTTTCGACGCCGCCTTTTTTCATCTCGGCGATAATGCGCTTTATAACGGGTATTCCCGCGCAATCGAAGCACACCTTATTTTTGCTATCGTCATTCATTCTTGTGCCTTTACCGGCGCAAAGTATAACCGCTGCAGCGTTTTTCATTAAAGCCTCCAAGTTTTTATTGTTATTATAGAAAAGTATAGCATATACAGCTTTTATTGTCAATTATAAATGGTTTTTGCGAAATGCTTTTGCCGTGAAATAAAACAACAGCGAAAGCCCTGTTGAGAGAGTCCAGCCGAACGGCCAAGCAAGCCAAATACCCGTTGAGCCGAGGTCGGTTTTCGAAAAAACGATTGCCAGCGCAACACGCAAAAACAGATCAAGCAGGGTGCCGCACATAAAGCGAAGCATCATTCCCGCACCGCGCAACACGCCGTCGGTAATGATCTTGACAGCTATAATAAGATAAAACGGAGCAACTATTAAAAGAAAGGCTTTTGCCGCATCCATCGCCGCAAGCGTAGGCTCGTTAAGAAAGACGTTAATAAGCGGTTCGCGGAAGAAAACGTAAAGGCAAACGATCGGCAGAGAAACTATGCCCGCCAGCAAAAGCCCATAAGTATATCCCAAGCGGATACGGTTGGGCTTGCCTGCACCGAGGTTTTGAGCGGTAAAGCTTGAAACGCCGTTGCCAAGCGTTGTTAACGAGGTGGTTACAAGGTTATTAAGCTTTATTGCCGCCGCATAGCCTGCAACAACGCCCGAGCCGAACCCGTTTATAACACCTTGAATAACAATATTTCCAACCGAAATAAAGCTTTGCTGTATCATGCTCGGAACAGCAACAGCGGATATTTTGCCCAGCAAGCGCCAGGAAAACGCCCTTGCTTTTCCTTCGGTTTCGATTCCTTTAAGCCTTTTAAGAAGAAAAATAACGGAAAGCACACAGCTTATGCCCTGGCAAATAAAGGTTGCCCAAGCAAGTCCCTCAACGCCTAAGCCAAAGGCTTTTACAAAAATTATATCGGCAACGACGTTTGCGGTCGACGATGCCGCAAGGAACACAAATGGCGTTTTGGAATCACCGAGCGCCGAAAAAATGCCGGTTGCGATATTATAATAAAACACAAAGGGTATTCCGAGCGAATATATGGCAAGATAGACCGAAGAATCGGAAAAAATGTCGCTTGGAGTGTTTATTAGACCAAGCATAAAATCACCGCAGAAAACGCCGAATACAACAAGCGCAACGCAGATAAACGCGCAGGCTATAAACGCGGTATAAACCGCGGTTTTAAGCTCGGAAAAGCGTTTTCCGCCAAAAAGCTGTGCCGACACCACCGAGCAACCTATATTACAGCCAAATCCGACCGCGATGAAGATCAACGTTATCTCATAGCTGTTGCCAACCGCGGCAAGCGCGATTTCGCCCAAAAACTTGCCGGCAACGAGCGAATCGGCGATATTGTAAAGCTGTTGGAAAATAACGCTTGCAAAAAGAGGAATGCAAAAGCGCCAGAGCACAGAATATGGGTTTCCGACTGTTAAATCTTTGTTTTTCATATCACACAAGCAAAAGGCTGTCGCATAGCAACAGCCTCTTTTTCAATAAAATCAATAGAGATATCCCTGCTTGTAGAGCAGTTCTGCGCCGAGAACAGCGCCGCCTGCCGCACCGCGAAGGGTGTTATGAGAAAGGCAAACGAACTTATAATCGAAAATGCTATCCTCGCGAAGTCTGCCGATGGAGATACCCATACCGCCATAGAGATCACGGTCGAGACGGGTTTGAGGACGGTTATCCTCTTCAAAATAGGTTAAGAACTTTTCGGGTGCGTGAGGAAGCTCGAGGCGCTGTGCCTCGCCAACGTATTCAGCCCAATCTGCCTTGATCTGCTCGATAGAAGGCTTGTTCTCGAAGCTTACCGAAACAGCCGCAAGGTGTCCGTCGGAAGCGGGAACGCGAATGCACTGTGCCGAGATGACGGGACTTTCTGCGTTAACGATAACGCCGTTTTCAACCTTACCCCATACCTTAAGCGGCTCTTTTTCGCTCTTTTCTTCTTCGCCGCCGATAAAGGGAATAACGTTATCTACCATTTCGGGCCAGGTATCGAAATTCTTGCCTGCGCCGGAGATAGCCTGGAAGGTGGTTACGTTAACCTGCTTGATGCCGTATTTGCGAAGCGGCTCGAGAGCGGGAACGTAGCTTTGGATAGAGCAGTTGGGTTTTACGGAAATAAAGCCCTTTTTGGTGCCGAGACGAGCCTTTTGAGCCTCGATAACAGCGGTGTGGGCATAGTTGATCTCGGGAATGAGCATGGGAACGTCGGGAGTGCCGCGGTTTGCGGAGTTGTTGGATACAACGGGGATTTCAGCCTTTGCATAAGCCTCTTCCAACGCCTTGGTTGCATCCTTTGCCATGTTAACGGCGCAGAAAACAAAATCAACGTGAGGCTTAACGCTCTCGATATCCTCGGCGTTAAGAACAACCATGTTGGCAACCTTTTCGGAAATGGGCGTGCTCATCATCCATCTGCCCTTAACAGCCTCGCCATAGGTTTTGCCTGCGGAGGAGGGGCTTGCGATAAGCGCAGAAAGTTCAAAATAGGGGTGGTTTTCTATAAGCGTTATAAAACGCTGTCCGACCATTCCGGTCGCGCCGATAATGCCGGCTCTGATCTTATTCATGATAATTATATCCTCTTTCAATACTTTGCTAAATTCAGATAAGGTCTTTATAAATACCGGGAATGCTTCCTTCAATAACGGTTGCGCCGCAAACCTTGTTATAGAAATCAACGGGGCCGGCGCTTCCGATTACGGCATAGCCGTAGCCTTCATCGCGCATTGCCTCCATGCAACGCATGAAAAGTGCACCGCCGATACCCTTGCCGCGCTGGGATTCATCAACGCCGGTGGGACCGAAGAAATCGCGATAGGTGCAATCGTAGCCCGCAAAGCCGAGAATTTTCTTCTCATTTTCATCGTATGCGATAAAACAGCTTACGGGGAATTTGGTGAATGCCGCAGAAATCTCATCTGCCCAGCCATCGTGAAAATGCTCACGCACCCATTCAACAACCTTGGTTTTGTTGGGGGTCATGGGACGAATTATTTTTATGCCTTGAGACTCGAGTTTTTTATAAAGAGCGCTGCTGTCGGGAAGCTCATAAAGCTTAACTAACATATCGGGCATGATATTATACCTCTTTTATTCAATAATATTTAAGGGCTGCCGCGGGAATTGCAGCAGCCCCAAACGGTTTTAGGCTATTATTCCTTTTCTTCGGTCTTTTCGATATAGGTGATCTTCATGGTTGCAAACTTAGATTGCATCTCATTGATCTGCTCGGTGGTAACCTTGTTGCCGTAAACAGTGAGGTTGAGCGAAGAAGAGGTGGGGAATTTGTCGATAATGGGCTTGAGAGTTTCGATCTTGTTATTGGAGAGATCGAGAGTGGTGAGCTTAACGAGCTCGCCGATAGCGGTTATATCAACAATTTCGTTCTTTGCGAGGTTAAGGGTGGTGAGTTTGGTTGCCTTTTCAAGACCTGTAAGATCAACAAGCTTATTGCCCTGAAGGTTAAGGGTGGTGAGGGCAGTTGCGGTAGAAAGGTTCTTAACGTCGGTGATAAGGTTATCGTTCAGGGTAAGAGTTGCAAGCTTTTCGCAATCGGTAAGATCGGGAATTGCGGTGAGAGCGTTGCCATGAGCGTTAACGGTAGCAAGCTTCTTCAAGCCCTTGATAACAAGCTCGGTGATGCCGATCTTGGTTGCTTCGGGAGCTTCGGGCTTGGTTTCGGTTTCGCCCTCGGTGTTTTCTTCACCCTCGGTGTTTTCTTCACCCTCGGTGTTTTCTTCACCCTCGGTGTTTTCGCCTTCAGAGGTTTCGTCTTCTGCTGCTTCGGAAGCCTCGCCTTCGGATTCATCCTTGGATTCTTCGGACTTATCGTCTTCCTTGGATTCATCCTTATTGAGCTGTTCTTCGTTGATATAGATGTTGAGAGTTTCGAGCTCGGTGCAGCCGGTGAGGTCGAGCTTGCCCTCGAGCTTGTTGTTGTAAGCATCGATGGTTGCAAGCTTAGCACAGCCGTTAAGACCGTTAAGGTCCTTAAGGTCATTGTTATAGATCGAAACAGCGGTGAGCTCATCAAGATTGGAAAGGTCGCCGAGAGTTTCGATTCTGTTGTCGTAAACGCTGAGAGTTACAAGCTTGGTGCAGCCCGAAAGCGAGCTGATATCGGTGATCTTGTTATCGTATGCGGTGAAGGTTACAAGCTCGGTAAGCTTGGAAAGATCGCCGATAGAAGCGATATCGTTAGCGGAAACGTCAAGATCGGTGAGCTTGGTGCAGCCCGAAAGAGCGCTGATGTCGGTGATCTTGTTGCCGGTTGCGGTAACGTATTCAAGCTTGGTGCAACCGCCGATGCCGCTGATGTCAGTGAGGTGGTTGTTAGCCGCATAAAGGTTCTTAAGCTCGGTAAGACCGGAAAGTGCATTTAGGTTTTCAACGCAGTTGCCGGTGAACACAAAGCTTTCAAGCTTGGTCATATTCTTAACGGCAGAGATATCAACGATAGAGTTGTTACCGATGTTAAGCGATTTGAGGTTGGTGAGGGTTGCGATAGCACTGATGTCGGAAATGCCGGCATGAGTGTGCTTTTCTTCTTTATCCTCGGAGGTTTCGGAAGAGGTATCGGAGGTTTCGGAAGACTCGGAAGAGGTTTCTTCGGTTTCCTCCTCAACACGCTCGCCGAGAGAAAGGATCGAAAGATCGGTAAGACCGGTTACGGAAGAAAGCGGCGAGAGATCGGAAACAACGGTGTTACCGATATCAAGCTTGGTGAGGTTTTCGAACTTTTCGATACCGTTGAGCGAGGTGATGCCGGTGTATTCAAGCGAAAGCTGCTCGAGCTTGGTAAGGCTTTCGAGCTGGCTGAGGCTCTTGAGCTTGGAGAGTGCAACGCTGCTGATAAGCTGATCAAAGGGAAGCGCATCGCCCATGCCATATGCGGCATAAAGCTCGGTGTAATAGCAGTTGTTCTGCATTTCGCCAACTTCGGCAAGGTCGAAGGTGCGAAGAACGCGAAGGTTTTTGAACACGAGGATATCCTCAACGTCGGTAACCTGTGCGTTAACAACAACGAAGGAATCCTCAGCGGGCTCTTCTTCGCTGTTTTCAATGATGTCGTCGGTCATATCCTTATAGCCGAGCATAACAACGGGGTATGCATAGGTTGCATAACCGTTTTCGGTATCGTTGCCGACAGTGTAGTAATAAACGAAGGATTCTACCTTGGCGATATCCTCTTCGGTGATATCGCGAACGCTGTCTTTACCGAGTGCTTCGGCAAATGCTTTGGCAAAATCCTGATTTTCAAATGCCTTGTAGGGATCGTTCATGTGGAGAAGATTATCCACTATAACGAAAACGGAGCCTGCAAGAAGAAGAACGCTGAGAACTACGCAGATGATTATCGTTCTCTTCTGCTTGGTCTTAACGGTGTTGCTCATTTTAATAAATCCTCCGGATCAATTTACGATTAGTTTATTGTATCACAAATAATAGCGTTTTGCAATAGTTAATTTACATTCAATTATTCTTGGTTTTCGGCGCGGTATTTGATAATGTTTATAAAAGTACGGCGATGGCCGTTCCATTCCTCGTCGGTTCTGCCGTAAGAGATCTCGTCCTTATCGGGCGAGCGGCGAAGACATAGTATTGCATCCTCGGAAAAACGCGATATTCCGGGAAGCTCATAAGCATCGAGCTCGGATATAAGCACACCGCAACCCTCGATGACGTTTTCGGGCATGTCGACGTCGTCAACGAAAGAATCGAGCGGCTCGAGAAGGTTTTCGTCCATGCAGATATCGAAATATTCGCGATCGAGAACGTAAAGCATTGATTCGCCCGCGCGAATCTCGGTTTGAAAGCGCTGAAGCGCTTTATTGTGCTCGTCGTAATTAAAGAATTCGCCCGTATCGGCATCCTTGAACTTCGCGATGGTTATATCCATAAAATCGGCGATAACCTCGCCGTCTTCATTATAATCATCGGAAAGCCCCTCGACAGAGCCGCGCAAAGCATCGGCATCGGTTGGCGAAACGTACATTGGACCAACGTGAAGCATTTTTATATCGGGATCGTCCTTTGAAAACAACTGAACTGCGCTGTAAATCAAAAATATACCGAGCACGGTAAAGCAGATTATCGGCCATTTATAGTGATACCAAATATTTTCGACCCATTCGCCGAACGAAAGCTTTTCTTTATTTTCTTTAGTTTCCATATTTAACGCCTCCATTTAAGCTATTCTACCACACAAACTTGATTTTGGCAATAGCGCTTTTAATAAACGAATTAAGTTTACAATTTCGGCAACTTAGCGCTCGATTTCTTCCTCTTGGCGCAAACCCTTTGACAAACGAAAAATATCATTATATAATTGTTAACGAAAAGGAGGTGCCGCCGATGAGCATTAAGGTTCGGCTCGAAATTGACCCGAACGGCGAAGAGGAGATCATTATCAAAGCCAAATCGCTCAGCGAAGAGGTTTTAAGAATTGAAGCCGCATTGCGCGGCGGAAGCGCCTTCAGCTCGGAAATGGAGCTTAAGCAGGGCGGCAACGACTTTTTTATAAAAACCAAGGATATTTTGTTTTTCGAAACCGACGGAAGCAAAACGGCGGCGCACACGAGAGACAAAATGTATTATACCGAGCTTAAGCTTTATGAGCTTGCCGAGCAGCTGCCGCATTATTTTATGCGCATTTCAAAATCCTGCATTATCAACATTAACGCCGTTTCTTCAACGCGACGCGAGCTTACCGGCATTTGTGAGGCGTTTTTTGAGGGAACCGCCAAAAAGGTGTTTATTTCAAGAAGCTATTATAAGCCGTTCCGCGAGGCAGTAAAGGAGATTAGATTAAAAAGATGAGCTTTCACATTAATTCAAGTTCAACCACAAAAAGAATATTTTTCGGCATAGTTTTGCTTGCGGTTGCGGCGGCATTGATATGCTACAGCATCGGCTTGGGCCCCGAGCTTTCGGGTGTTCCGCTTTATAAAATAATTTTAGGCCTTGTTTTGCTTGCCTGGATCTTCAAAAAGATCATTTTCAGCTATGCTTTAAGACACCGCTTTCAAATTGCGATACCGCTTGCGCTGTTGTTTATGCTGTTTGAAAAAGAGATCGCCTTTTGGGCAGGTCTTCCCGAAGAAAACATCGTTAACAACTGGCTGATTGCGGCGGCGGCAATAATTTGCCATTTCGCGGTTTGCCTTATAATTCCCAAAAGCCACCGCAGCATATTTTCAAAGCGCATCGGAAGCGACCATGCGTTTTCGTCGGAAATGCTTTATATTGATGCCGTTGCATCGCCGAACGCCTCGGTAACCAACCATCTCGGCAACCGCGAGGTGTTTTATCAGAACGTTGAAAGCATCGCCGACGATGCAACGCTCACGCTTGATATAAGCAACAGCATGGGCAACGTTGAGGTGCACGTTCCCGTTAACTGGCAGGTTGTTAACAACATGGAGACCTCGATGGCGAACACCGAGATCAGAGCAAACCGCGGCTTTGGCCCCAAGCTTATCATCACGGGAAGAAACCGCATGGGCAACGTTGAAATAGAATCCTGATAATTTCCATCCCCATAAATAACCCCTAATGCAAAGGAACGAACCGATTCGGTTCGTTCCTTTGTTTTGTTATTAAACTCCAACGACATCGCCGAGAACCTTGCCGACAGGCTCTCTGATGACAAGGTCGGCAGAATCGTCATACGGGGTTGCATCGCGGTTGATAAGCACAAGCTTTTCGCCCTTGAAATAACGCAAAAGCCCCGCCGCAGGATAAACCACAAGAGAGGTTCCCGCAACGATAAGAAGCTTGGCTTTTGATATTGCATCTATCGAAGCCTCGAGCGTTTTTGAATCGAGCTGTTCCTCATAAAGCACAACGTCGGGCTTAACTATGCCGCCGCAATCGCAATAAAGAACGCCGTTATAGCCCGCAACCGTCTCTTCCGAAAAGAATTTTCCGCAACGCGCGCAATAGTTTCGCTTGGTGCTTCCGTGCAGCTCCAAAACGTTTTTACTGCCCGCGGCTTGATGAAGCCCATCGATATTTTGGGTTATAACCGCTTTAAGCTTGCCGATGCTTTCAAGCTTTGCAAGCGCAATATGTGCGCGGTTGGGCTTGATTCCCTCGCAGATCATCATTTTTTTATAAAAATCGAAAAATTCCTCGGGATGCGAAACAAAAAAGCTGTGCGAAAGCATGGTTTCGGGCGGATATTTAAAATTCATGCTGTAGATTCCGTTTTGCGAGCGGAAATCTTTTATTCCCGATTCGGTCGAAACGCCCGCCCCGCCGAAGAAAACAATATTGTCATAGGTCTCGATATAGGTTTTTAAAAGCTCGGTATCTGTCATTTACAACACCTCCGAGGTTATTATACATCGTTTTGATCTGTTTTTCAAGAAAAAAGAACCGCGCGGTTTGTCTCGCGCGGTTCGGGTATTATAATATTGTTTACGTTCCGATGTCTTCAATCCCGAACGAAATACCTCTTCTGTAGTCATAGCTCCAGAATTTTTCCCAATTTTCTTCGGAAGGCAGGTGAAGAATAACATATTTGTTGTTCGGATCGTTGATCGATTCGATCATATCTGCGGTCATATAGCCGATCAAGGCGAAGACAGGAAGATTATCTCTTTCTCCGTTTTCAAAGGGCTGATAGCTCCAGGTATGATCTTCAATCACCTCAAAGCCTATGCTTTTGAGATATTCCTCGCCGCTCTTCGTCGCAGCAAGATGTTCGTTATCATCGGGTACGTTATTGCTGCTCCAATCGCCCTCGCGCGAGAAAACGTATAAACCAACAAGGAATTTAACGTCATCTTTTCCTCTGTTTTTTTCGACAAGCTTTTTAATTTCGGGGTTGTCGGTTCGGAAAAAGTCGGCATACTGCTCGGCAAATTGATAGTTGCCCTCTAATCTCAAATTCACGCCGTAGCCTTCTTTAACCGTTGTGTTATATATGATCTTTTCTTTTTGCTCGGTATTTGAGTTCTCATCATTCTCGGAGCTTTCTTCGGGTTCGGAGCTTTCTTCGGGCTCGGAAGATTCAACCGGTTCGGAAGAATCCTCGGTATCGGAAGATTCAATGACTTCAGACGATCCAACAACTTCGGAAGAATCGACCGGTTCGGATGATTCAATATCCTCAGACGATTCAGACGATTCAGCCGCTTTCGAGCTTTCAGCAGCCGACGAGCTTTCGCCGACTTCCGAAACGCAAGAAGCCAAACCGAAAACCAAGCAGAGCAGTAACAATAACGCGGTTAATTTTTTCATAGTAAAGCCTCCTTGTAAGAATTATTTTTAATCCACGCCTTCTTCATAAGGATTAAGTATCATAAGTCTTTCGCAACTTAACCAGACTCTTTCCCAATCCTCTTCGGTGGGAAGGTGGAACACAAGATACGCCATATTGGGATCATCAAGAGAAAGTATCATATCAGCGGTCATATAACCGACGATATATGCGCAATTATAATCTTTGACGCTCGGATCGGGCGTAGTATTAATTTTGTGATCGTTTGCGGGAATAAATCCAATATCCAAAAGATAGTCAAGCGATCTTCCGAAAACGGATTCCAGCTCGTTCCCGTCGACAAATCTGCCGATTTCCAATTCATCGGCACACGCTTTGTACATCTCAGGGTAAAGCGCGACCAAAAAGTAAGTTTCGTTATCGGTTTTATATTCTTCAAGAACGGTTTCAAAGCCTTCATCGCCATTCGGCAGGCGATATTTTTGTCCGTCGGGAGCAAAATGGCCGTCGAGCTCACATGCTGTCAACGGTCGGGCGCTGTAAATAACCCTTTCGGGCGATTTGTTTATAGGGTCGGGGCTTTCAACAGTTTCAGAGGATTCGATCACTTCGGAAGATTCAACAACTTTGGAAGCTTCGACTGTTTCCGACGATTCAGCCGCTTTCGAGCTTTCAGCAGCCGACGAGCTTTCACCGACTTCCGAAACGCAAGAAGCCAAACCGAAGATTAAACACAGTAACAAGGTTAACGCAGTTAATTTTTTCATAGTAAAGCCTCCTAATTTATTAATAATAAGCAAGAACGCTTGCATATGTTCTACCTCCGTAATAAGTCTATCACAAGAAACATTGTTTGTCAATAGGTTCTACAAGATTAATGCACGATATAGCAAATTTTTTTCTTGACAATCGAAAATTTTTGCGTATAATCGATTTGAGAACGGTTCTCAATTTGAATTCTTGGTAAAACTGATATGCTTGAAATTTTAAAACATTCGATATTGCACGCGCTTGAGGATTCGGCAAAGATGCTTCCCTTTCTTGTTATCGCATTCTTTTTGCTTGAGTTTTTCGAAGCGCGCATTGAAGAAAAAAGCGCTTCTTTTATTAAAAAGGCAGGCAAGGCTGGGCCGATTTCCGCCGCATTGCTCGGGCTTATTCCGCAATGCGGGTTTTCGGTTGTGGGCTCGAATTTTTATGCGAAGCGAATTATAACGCTCGGAACACTTATTGCGGTTTATCTTTCAACCTCCGACGAGGCTTTGCTTGTTATTGCAACCAGTCCCGAGCATATTCCCAACGTTCTTATTATTATGGGACTAAAGCTTGTTATCGCGGTTATTGCGGGCTATGCGATCGACCTTATTCTTCGCAAAAAGCCCGAGAGCGAGGAATGCCACCACACGCACCACCACGATGATTCCTGCGAGGACGAGGAGCTTATCGGCGAGGAGCATTGTTGCAGCCACACCGATTGGAAGGCGATAATTAAATGCACCGCAAAGCGTGTTGCTTCGGTTTTTGCGTTTCTTTTAGCCGCAAGCTTTTTGTTCACCTTGGGGGTTGAACTTATCGGCGAAGAGCGCTTGCAGGAATTTATGCTTACAAACAGCGTTTTCCAGCCGCTTCTGACCGCGCTTATCGGGCTTATACCCAACTGTGCGCCCTCGATTATTCTTGCGCAGATGTATATTGAGGGAACGCTTAGTCTCGGCTCGGTTATTGCGGGGCTTTGCACAAGTGCGGGCGCGGGCTTGCTGGTTCTTTTCAGGGTTAACCGCGGCTTTAGATCAAACCTCGGCATCGTTGCGTTGCTTTATGGCATCAGCGCCGTTTTCGGTGTTTTAATATCTTTGATTGCATAACGAAAAAATGCTGTTACTTTTCATAGTAACAGCATTTTTTTACAGCACTAATTCAAACAGCTCGTAATTCGCCCAGCCGGTATCTTCATAAAAGATATTAACGGTTTCTATATATTCAAACCCGTGCTTTGGATAAAGCTTTTCGGCAGGAAGGTTGCCCTCTAAAACGTCGAGGCGAACGGCTTTGTGGTTTTTCGATCTTGCAAGCCCGATTGCGTGCTCGACCATTCGGCTTGAAACGCCCTTGCGCTGAAACTCGGGCATTACGCCGAGCGCATGTATAAGCGAAACCTCATTTTCGCCGCAATTAACACGCCAAGCCGCGTTTTCATAGCCCTCGACCGCAAGGCTGTTGACTATCATTGCCGCGGCGAAGCCGTTTTCGCTTTCGGCAACCCAAAGCTCGCCGCCCGAAATGGCGCTCATGAGGTCTTCGGGCGAAGGATAGATATCCTTCTTCCAGCCGGGGCCGTATTGCACGGTATCGAGCCAATCGGTCATTTTATGATAGAACGAGCGCACAGCCTCGAATTCTTCGGTTTTTGCCTGTCTTATTTTCATAAAGCACCGCCGATTTATTGATATAACGGCATTATACACCAAATCGGCGGAAGAATCAACACTAAAGCGCGGTTTATATATCGGTTTGCGAAGACATAAAATATGCGCCCGTGTCGATAAGCTTTTTTTCGCTACCGTCGGGCATTTTTCCGTTTTGCTTAAGCGACATTACCGCGCCGATAACGCTGCCCTCGCTTACGATCGGCGAAAGATAGCTGACCTCGCCGCCGCCCTCGGTTACGGTTACGTCGCCGCCCTTTTCGCTTGAAGTGTAGGGTCGGTGGGTTGAAAGAACGCCCGAAAGCCCGTTTGAGATCGGCTTTTCGAGATATTCGCGGCGCGGAACGCCCGCAACGGCAATAACGTTATCGCGGTCGCAAATGGCAATCGGTATTCCGCTTGAGCGGTTCATTGCTTCGGCATATTCCGCCGAAACTCTGCTTAATTCGCCTATCGGGGAATATTTTTTAAACACTACCCCGCCCTCGCTGTCGGTGTATATCTCCAACGGATCGCCCTCGCGTATCCGCATTGTTCGGCGGATTTCTTTGGGGATTACAACGCGCCCGAGGTCGTCGATACGGCGCACAATTCCTGTTGCTTTCATATATAAATTTCTCCTTAAATTACAAATTGTGTTGTTATTATCTGTATTTTGAGGAGATTTATACTGCTTGAATTTACTTTTGAAATTAAATATGCTATAATAAAATAAATGAGGTGATTTAGTTGAACGAAGAACTTAAATTACATATTAAAAAACTCCAGAGACGATCAACACTTTCTTTAGTTGCTATTATATCGACCATTATTTCAATCGGCTTTGGAATCTTGTTTTTATTTGTCCCCTCTTTTGTTGCTATCATCTTTTTTGTTATTGCTGCCGCTTGCATTGTATATCTCATACACAGTAGTCGAACTGCTAAAAAAGATGCAAAAGAAAGCGTTTATAAACCTGTCATTTTTAATACTGATAAGAATTTGACTTTTGAAAAAATTGTCAGTATCTTTGAAAATCTGACCATCGAAGAAAATCAACTATCTATATCAGAAGATGTGAGATTTTTCCGATTAAAGAAAATCTTCAAATTGAGAACCGTAATTTATAGAACGGATAGTTTCAATAAGAAAGATTTTGATAATGCAAAAGACCGCATCAATAAAAAGGCAAACAAAGAGTTAAATATATCGCCGTGGGTAAATCGAATGGAAGCAGGCAATATGATGCGTTTTAATATCATTTGCACCGATGTATTAAACGATGCATTATATCAATTCCTTTCCCAAAATGCCAATCGTAACTTAACCAGAGTTGAGGGTATTATAAATATTGCTGTTGTTGGCAATCAAATTATGATTCCACCGATTTATGGCGAATGCGATTTAGCAGAAATCAGTAGATATAAAGGCGTTATTAAATTTATAAATCAAGTTCTATTAAACAATAACTAACCACAAAAGCGAGGGGAAATTCCCCTCGCTTTTGCTCTTTTTACTACACTATGTATCGCAATATAAAACTTGTCGATTGGTGTCAATGTTGTCAGCAGAGGGTCGCCTTCACGTATCCGCATAGTACGGCGGATTTCTTTGGGAATTACAACCCTGCCAAGGTCGTTAAGGCGGCGCACAATTCCTGTTGCGGTGCCCGATTTTTTTCAGCTTTGCTTATCGCTTCGCCTTGTTGTTTTTTCACTCACAAACAGAGGGATTTACATTTTTGATCGGGTGTGTTATAATCTGTTAAAGAAACTATCTTGCGAGGTTAACGGGTATGCCGAAAAGCTTTTCTTTTGAAAAATTCAAGGTTTTAAGCGGCAGTATGCTTAAGCTTATAGCGATCATAACCATGCTTATCGACCACACCGCGCTTTTGCTCGGAGAAGAGCTTGCGGTGTTTACCGAGCCGATTTTCGAGTTTGGCGAAACCACGGTTACGTTATATTTCATAATGAGGAAAATCGGCAGGTTGGCTTTTCCGATTTTTTGCTTTTTGGTTACCGAGGGCTTCATCCACACGCGAAACCGAAAGCGCTATATGCTGAATATGTTTTTATTTGCGGTGATTTCCGAAATACCCTATAATTTTATGAAATGCGGACATCCCTTCTTTATTGCAGAGCAAAACGTTTTCTTCACTTTGCTTTTGGGCGTTACATTGCTTTATATTTACGAAACGGTCAACCAAGAGGCATTAAAAGCAGGCTTAATGTTTTGCGTTGCCGCAGTTGCGTTTTTTCTTGAAGCGGATTACGGCTTGCGCGGTGTGCTTTTGATATTGCTTTTATATGCGCTAAAGGAACGCCCCGCCGTTAAAACGCTTTTATCCTACCCCATGCTTTCGGGCGGATTTGCCGCCTTTTGCGCCTTTGTGCCCATTAACATGTATAACGGAAAACGCGGGTTTATAAAATCGGGTCTGCTTAAATACGGCTTTTATGTTTTCTATCCCCTGCACATCACGGTTTTGGTTATTATTAAGATAATTTTACGACAGTAAAAAATAACGGAGCGAATATTCGCTCCGTTATTTTTTTATCCAAACATTATTTCGTTGATAACGCCTTGCAGATACTCCTGCTTGCCGCCGATATAATATTTCACGTTGTTTCTCCTGATTTTTTGCATTTATTGAGCAAAATTATTTATAAATACCACTAATACCCGTATTTTTTGCGTTTTACGGCAAGGAAGACAAAGGTTAAAATCACTGCCATGACCTCGGCAACAACTATCGAGATCCATATACCGTCGATGCCCCAAATAAGCGGCAGGATCAACACCGCGGCTATCTGGAAAACCAGAGTTCTTAAAAACGAAATCAACGCCGAGGTCAGTCCATCGCTGAGGGCTGTGAAAAATCCCGAGCCGAAGATTGCAAAGCCCATGAAAATAAAGCAAAGCCCGAAAATTCTGAATCCCGAAACCGTAAGCTCCATCAGAGCACCGTCATAGCCGACAAACATTTTCGAAAGCGGAACCGCGAGTAGCTCGGCGGAAAGCGTCATGACAACGCCGAAAATCCCAAGCATCAGCAGACTTTTACGAAGAATCCCCTTTAGCTCATCGCGATTATCGGCACCGTAGTGATAGCCGATTATCGGAGCCGTGCCGACCGAATAGCCGATAAATGCAGCGGCGAAAATCATGCTGACATACATTAAGACACCGTATGCCGCAACGCCGTTTTCGCCGGCATATTCAAGCAAACGAACGTTATAAAGCATTGCAACAACGCTCATGGAAACATTGCCCATAAACTCGGAGGAGCCGTTAAGGCACGCCTTTAAAATCGGTTTGATTTCAAGCTTGGTTTTTCCCAGCCTTAGCAGGCTATCGTTTTTTCTGAAGAAATAAAACAACGGAACGACACCGCCCACAAGCTGGCTTGCCGCAGTTGCAACCGCCGCACCGACAAGCTTGAATTCCTGCGGGAGCAATATTACCAAAACGGCATCGAGCACCATGTTGGTAACACCCGAAGCTACGGTTACGATAAGACCCAGCTTTGGCACCTCGGCGGCAACAAAAAAGCTTTGAAACAAAAGCTGAAGCACCAAAAACGGCAATGCCGCAAGGAGTATTCTTCCGTATAAAACGCAATTATCTATCAGCTCGCCCTCTGCGCCGAGAAAAATTGAAATCGGGCGAACGAAAGCAAATCCCGCAACCGCCAAAACCAGCGAAAGCCCGAATGCAACGTAAACAAACAGCGAAAAATAGCGGTTTGCCTTTTCGTCATCACCCTCGCCCAAGGTTTTTGCAACAATTGCTGTGCCACCGGTGCCGAACATAAAGCCGACTGTTGAAATTATCATTATAAACGGATATATAAGGTTTATCGCCGCAAAAGGCGTTTTGCCCGCGAAATTCGAAACAAAATAGCCGTCGACAACGCCATAGATCGAAGTGAAGATCATCATTGCGATCGATGGAAGGGTAAATCTTATAAGCTTACCATATGTAAAATGGTCGGAAAGACGGATTCTCATTTTTTCTCCAAATTGAATTTTGCTTATAAATAACCTGAAAAGAACTGCCGCTTTTGGCGGCAGTTCCCTCAATTAACACTTATTATTAGTTGGCAAAAGCACTGGTGAACGCGTTTTCAAGGTTTTCCTCGGAAACGATAACGATGATATAATCAACTGCAGTTTTGCCTTCAGCTGCATACTGACCGCTGAGCGAAAGGTTGATGCCAAGCTCGCCGTTCTTGGAAACAAGACATTTTTCGAAGCGTTCTGCAAGAATATCAGTGAAGGAAAGCGAGGCATAATCGCGGATGATGAGCGCGTTGGGAAGATCGAGTTCTTCGGAACGCTTGGTATCGATAAGCCAACGCTCTGCGATACCGTTTTTGCCATCTGTATTGTCGGTATCGGTGAAATAAGAGTAATCGCCGTTTACCATATCGTTATATTTGCGAAGCGATTTGAGCGAGGTGGTGCCGTTGCCGTCGGTTCCCAACGCAAGCGAGAACTTGGGAACGGAAATAACGATATCTTCGGAAACAACGGTGTTATCGAGCTCGCGATAGAAAGGAAGATTACCGCCAACGGTAGAAACAGTCTTCCATTCGAATTCCTCAAGCGCTCTGGGAGCGGCATCGGGGAAGCGCTTAGCAACAACGTTCATAAGCTCGTTATATGCGAGATATGCGCCGTAATCGGTGAGCGAGCTATCGGTTACACGGTAAAGTCCGCCATAGGTTTCGTTAACGGTTGCGTCGTCGCGAAGGTTCATATAGATCTCGCGCATATCAACAACGGTTGCACGGGTTTTATTAAGGGTTTTAAGAATCTGATCGTAAAGAGTTGTGTTGGTAGGTTCAACAACACCTTCGGGATAAACCTCGGGATAAATGGTTGTAACGTTGGGAACGAGCATGAATATAAGCTCGGCATCGTGAGCGCCTGCTCTGTTCATGTAGTAATCGTTAACGGTGTTGTTAACGTAATCGAGAATAGAGTTGAGCTCGGATTCGGTGTAAAGGTTCTTGCCCGAAGAGTCTTCAACCATCTTATCAAAATACAAACGAGAGCCAACGCCGATAGAAACGCTGTTACCGTCGAGACGGGTATCTGCGGTTGCGTTGTAGCTTGCAACGAACGAGTTAGCAAGAGATTCTTCTTTGCCTTCAACCGTTGCGGTGATTTCGAGAAGGTTGTTCTGATAAGGAAGCTGTGCTTCGATTATGAAATAATTGCCGATAGCGGTGGTGGAAACATCTTCAACAGCGCCCTTAATGCTTATAACGGCGCCTTCTTCGCAAGTGCCCGCAACAGCGATGGTGTCGGGTGTGATGTTCACAACACTCTTAACAACGGGCGCTTCGGTATAGCCGTCGGGAGTGGAGATTTCCTCTTTGCTCTCTTCAACAATCACAGATTCGTTTTCGAGTGCATCAAGACTCTGGTCGATGATTTCTTCAATATTGTCGACGTTAACGCAGGATGCGAGAACAACGGCAAGCATCATCAGCAAACCGAGCATTATAGGAATGCGACGGATCTTTTTGGATTTAGTGTTCATTTCAGTGCCTCACTTTTTGGAAATCAATGGGATATTTTTTAATCCCTCTGCGCTTGCATTTGCAAGCGCAGAGAAAAACAAGTGCTAATTAGTCTTCTTCGTCAAGCTTTGCCTCGGCGATAACCTTCTGTGCAACCTCGGCGGGAGCTTCTTCATATCTTACGAAATCGAAGGTATAGGTACCTCTGCCCTGAGTCATAGCGCGGAGCTGAACTGCATAAACGGTCATTTCGGCAGAAGGAATCTCGGCTTCGATAACGGTGTAGCCCTTACGGGTGCTTTCGCTCATGCCCATGATTCTGCCGCGGCGCTTACTTACGTCGCCCATTATATCGCCCGAATAAGCGGTAGGAATGGTACACTTGAGGTAACCAACCGGCTCGAGAATAACGGGACCTGCCTTGGGAAGACCTTCTTTAAACGCGAGCTTTGCGGCGAGCTTAAAGGAAATTTCGTTAGAGTCAACGGGGTGGTAAGAGCCGTCGAAGAGGTCTGCCTTAAGGTTAGCCATGGGGAATCCTGCAAGAACGCCCTTGAGCATAGCTTCCTGAAGACCCTTTTCAACTGCGGGGTAGAAGTTCTTGGGAACGTTACCGCCGACAACGCTTTGGGTGAAGGTCAAGCCGTCTTCTTCGCCGGGAGAGAAGGTGATCTTAACGTGACCGTACTGACCCGAACCGCCCGACTGCTTCTTATGCTTACCTTCAACGGCGATGCTCTTCTTGATGGCTTCGCGGTATGCGATCTTGGGCTCAACAAGCTCGGTGCCGACACCGTAGCGGGTTTTGAGCTTAGCGCAAACAACGTCGAGGTGAATATCGCCCATACCGGAAACGGTGAGCTGTTTGGTTTCGGAGTTGTTGGTGAAGCGAAGAGTGGGGTCTTCCTCAAGAAGCTTGGTGATGCCCGAGGAAAGCTTATCTTCGTCGTTCTTGGAGGTAGGCTTGATAGCCATTGTGTAATAGGGCGAGGGGAATTCGATCTTTGTGAATTCATTGCCCGCGGGGCTGTTGCTGAGAGTATCGTTAACGCCGGTGTTAACAAGCTTTACAACGTAGCCGATATCACCGGTAACGAGCTCGTCGACTTCAATCTCTTTCTTTCCGATGCAGGTGCAGATCTTGGTGAATTTTTCCTGCTGACCGGTGGTGATGTTATTAAGAGTCTGATCCTTCTTCAAGGTGCCGTTCATAACCTTGAAATAAACCTTCTTGCCGAAGTTGTCGGCGAGAACCTTGAACACGAAGAGCTGAGTTTCGCCTTCGGGATCAGCGTATTTCATGATATCAAGCGGAGAAACAAACGATGCAGCCGCAGTATCGAGGAAGAAGCGGATGCCTGCAAGGTCGGTGGAAGAACCGCAGAAAACGGGAGCGATATCGCCGCTGAGAAGACCCTTGTTGAGAGCTTCGTGCTTTTCTTCTTCGGTGAAGGGCTCTTCCATAAGGAATTTTTCCATAAGCTCTTCGCTGGTGAGCGCAAGCGATTCTACGAGCGCTTCTTTATATTCTTCGATCTTGCTCTGATATTCTGCAGGAAGAGCGATTTCGATTCTCTTGCCGGTCTTCTTTTCGCAGGTGAAAACCTCGTCGGTGATAAGGTTATAAAGACCTACCTCGCCGGTGCCTTCGTTAAAGGGAATAAGAAGGGGGCAAACCGAGGTGCCGAACTGTTCACGGAGACCCGCGAAGGTCTTTTCGAAATTAGAATGCTCATCATCGATCTTGTTAACGAAGAACGCCTTGGGCTTGCCTGCGGAATATTCCCAAGCGAGCTCGGTGCCTACCTTACAGCCGCTCTTTGCATCGACAACGATAACGGTACTTGCGGCAACTGCGACAGCAGCCTTGGCTTCGCCCGCGAAGCCGAACATACCGGGTGCATCGAGAATATTGATCTTGGTGCCGTTCCATTCAAGGTTAACGAGAGAGGTGGAGATAGAATAGCCTCTCTTGATCTCTTCGGGATCAAAGTCGCAAACGGTGTTGCCGTCTGCGGGCTTACCCAATCTGTCGGTTACCTTTGCAAGATAAAGCATTGCTTCGGCAAAAGAGGTTTTGCCGTCGCCGCTGTGTCCTACGAGACATATATTTCTGATATTATTCGATAAAATCTTAGCCATGTGAAAAAATCCTCCAAGCTTTCATGATACATATATGATATTATATATGATTAAAGCTAAATAATCAAGTGGATTTTCATGTTTTTTATGCCAAATTACCAATTTTTTCAAAATTAATTACATTTACATCATGAAAAATGATATCAGCCACACGGGAAGCAACCAGAAAAGCTGGAATGCAACCGCATGAAGCGAGGTTACTGCGCCGATATCACCCGTTACCGCAAGAAACGCAACCGCGGCAAACGATAGGAAGATGCTTATAAACGTAATTATAACGTTGCTCTTGGTTAAATGGCGCGCCTTGTCGCAAAGCGCAAACATTTTAAGGAAATTGTGCAAGGTAGAGTTGCAAACGACACCGCTGTCGACGCGGTCGACCTCGGCGGCGATTTCGGCAGGATCGTTTCCGCGAAGCACCGAAATGGGACATTTGCGGAACTTTATCGCAGAAGCGATGAGTTCGTTGTTGATATTGGGGTCAAGTGTTTTTATGCCGAGGCAAAGTCCTGCCTTATACATATCTTTAAGCAAGGAATCGAACAAGGGGTTAACTGTATATTTGATATAGAGCTTTGCGGCGAGTTTTTCGTTGATAACAACGTACATTACCGAGCCGACGCCGCGCTCATAGGCATCATCGCCCTCGTCAACAGGCGCTTCGAAGCGGTAGCGGCGCATATACGAACGCTTTCCGAGGAAATAGTTCTGACCGTCCATTGCAACGCAAAGACCGTCGTTTGCGCTTTCGATGATTCTTATCATCGCGGGCTTTTCGTATTCTTCGGTAAGCGTTGCCGCCATAACCTTTGAAAGCGGACCGCCGACGTAGCCGAAAAGTCTGGCAAGGTCGGTTAGAATAGCGTCGATGCGGAAATCACCGTACATTCTGATATTGGTTATTTTAACAAGGCTTGAAGGATAAACCTCGGTATCGGCGAAGGAAAGCACCGAAGCGGTAGCATATTCCTCGGCGATAGCATTGCCGATAAAGGCGGTGGAATGCTTTGCGCCGATTCGGTTTGCCGAAATAACGGGCAGAGCTATCATAAAGAACGAGGTCGCGGGAACGCTTGCCGCGATTATTATCGAAAACGCCGCATAGGCATCAACGAGCTCGCTTCCGAGCGCGCTCATTGTTATAAACAGCGCAACGCCCGCAAAGAAAACCGCGGGGATGATGAAATTGAACACATCCTCAAACTTGGCGCGTTTTTCGGTTCTTTCAACGAAGCCGTCAACAAACTTTGCACGCTTTACGGTATAGATATCGCTGTCCTCAAGCAGATATTTATAGAATTCATCCGCCTCCTTGGTTCCGCCCGTAAGACCGCAAGCGGTATATTTGGGGCGTTTGGAAGCAAGAATTCTAAAGCACTTATAGTCCTTTCGCGCACACATATATGTCGAAACAGCCGCGCAAAGCGACGCAAACGCCGCGGGCAGATTATAAAGCTTAAGATCGGTTGCATACGGATCGGTGAACAGCATTACCATCGAATATGCCGCCGCAAAAAAGATCGAAACAACGAGCAGGCTATCGGTGTTCAGTTGGAACTTAAACAAGCCCTTAATGCCGCGCCTGAAAGCATCGAGCATTGAAAGCGCGATGAAGAACAGAAGCTGAAGATCGATAAGGATATAAAGAATACCGTATCTTCCCTGCCGAGTAAAATCGGCGTGAACGGCGCTGTCGTTGGTTGCAAGCTCAAGGAAAAGAATTCCAAGCGTTAACACTCCTACGATTATGGTGCGAATAAGCGCGCCGCGCATTTTTTTGCGGTATTTTGCGGCAATTTCGGGGTTTTGCTCGCGTGAGGTATATTCAAGAGTTTGCTCTTGGATCTGCTCTTTCTTTTCGCTTTCACGAAGACGTTTCTCGCGGTTCTTTTCGGCAAGCTTGGTAAGGGTTCCGTCTTCATCCTCAAGCATTTCAAAGGCAAGGCGAAGGTTTATGTCGGTTTCGTCAAGCATTTCATCGCCGCCGACAGGCGCAATGCTGTCATCGTCGTTCAACAGCTTAACCTGCCCCTCGCTTTCGCCCTCGTTTTCGAAATGAAGCTCGCGGTTGGTTACCTTTTCGCTAAGCTTTTCATAATCGGAATCGAAGCTTGCGGTCTCGTGCTCTTTAACCTTAGGCTCGAAGCGCAGAGTATCGCCGAGAGGAAACATTTGCTCTTGAGTGTATTCAACGGGCTCGCTATTTTCCTCTTTTCCCTCGGAAAAGCGCACCGAAGCGAAATCGACGGGCGGTTTTTTAACCGCATCGGAAAGAGTGCGAGTTTTTGCATCGTTGATCATCTCATAAAGCTTTTCAACGCGTTTTCCGGGCGACTGAGGCTTTTCTTCGGAAAAATAGCCCAAAAGCTCCGAGCTTTCGTT
The DNA here is from genome assembly GCA_017434845.1 of Clostridia bacterium. Taxonomy (GTDB): domain Bacteria; phylum Bacillota; class Clostridia; order Oscillospirales; family CAG-382; genus Coliplasma. The sequence continues at coordinate 6,457 of JAFSGD010000068.1, read as the reverse complement.
CTGCTCGGCAAGCTTTGCGCGAAGCTTTTGCGTATCGCTGAGCTGTTTTTCCTCTTTACGAGAGCTGTATTTATCTATAAGTTCCGCAGTTTCTGCGTTGATTCGCTTTGTAACCTTAGTTTTCTTTTTTGCGGGCTGTTCGGAAGAAGCAACCTTGGTTTTATCCATTTCGGGCTTACGCTCGGTCATATCGGTCTTCATTGCCGAGCGGTTTTCTTCCTCAGCCTCTCGCAAAAGATCGAGAATATCCTTAGAGGGCTTGCCCTCTTTGGCGTTAGGCATCAGTTTCACCTGCTTTATAAATTAATTAACAATCAATTATTCCGCTGTTTTGCGGCTTCAAACATAACTATCGCGCCTGCGGCGGAAACGTTAAGCGAATTAACGCTTCCGAACATGGGAATGCCCGCGATAAAATCGCTTTCCTTTTTTAAAAGATCGGAAACACCCTCGCCCTCGCTGCCGAGAATCAGCGCACAAGAGCCCTTATAATCATGGTCGTAATAGGGCTTTCCACCCGCCTCGACAGCCCAGATCCAAACGCCGTTTTCTTTAAGCGTTTTAACTGCCGAAGCAAGATTGGGCACACGGGCAATGGGCATTGCGAAAACCGCGCCTGCGCTTGATTTTGCAACGGTTCCGTTAACGCCGACCGCACGGCGCTTGGGAATGATAACGCCGTTAACGCCCGCGCAATTTGCACTTCGGATAAGTGCACCGAGGTTGTGGGGGTCGTTTATGGAATCGCAGATAAGAAAGAACGGCTTTTCGCCCTTTTCGGCAACAAGCGAAAGAAGCTCGTCTACCGAAAGATAATCGGTTTCGGCGGCAACGGCAATAACACCCTGATGCACACCGCCGCACGCCATTTTATCCAAACGTCTGATATCCGACTCAACGATAGGGATTTTGCGTTCGAGCGCTTTTGCACGAATCGAAAGCAAAACACCGTCGGCTTCGGAGCGCATATATATCTTATCGATTTCCCTGCCGCTCTTTAACAGCTCGCTAACGGCGTTTCTGCCGATAAAAAGACCTTCTTCCGGCGCTTCGGGTCGGTTATCGGGTTTAAAGCTTCTTTTTTCTTTCATTATTATTCCTCTGTATTTTAATCCGAATTATTATAACACACAACAAGCCGAGTGTCAATCACCACGGCGACACAAAACTCATTTTTGGCGATATAGACAAAGGCAAAAACAAAAAAACAGCGCAAGCAAAAGCTCGCGCTGTTGATTCACACTTTGTGATTTGATCAATCCCACCAGCTGCCGGGAACGTTGACGTTGTTGTCGCCTTCCTCAACAGCGAGACCGGAAGAAGTGATGATGTCTTCAGACTCGAAAACGATAACTTCGAGTTCGGGTGCGTTGTAAATCTTCATATATATCTGCCTCTTTCTATAATTTTCATTCATTTACGCAGATAGTATACCATGCATAAGAATTCATTTCAATAGGTTTCAAGGTTGTTTACATTTGGTTCATAAATATCCTTTTTATTGCTATAAATGCACATTTTCAGCAAAGCATTTTTGTATATATTTCACATCGCCATTGCGACAAAAAAGCCGCAGGCAAATGCCTGCGGCTTTTTATTAAGCGTTAGCTGAGATTAATCCCACCAGCTGCCGGGAACGTTGACGTTGTTGTCGCCTTCCTCAACAGCGAGGCCGGAAGAAGTGATGATGTCTTCGGATTCGAAGAGAACAACATCAAATTCAGGAGCAATATATTTCATTACAGTATACCTCCCCTAAATTATGCTGCTGCTTCGGAAGCAGAGTTGAAGCTGTGAACCATCTGGTCAGCATAGATAACGGTGCCGTCATCATAAACGATGTAAGGAACAGCAACGATATCAGCATCTTCGTGGCCTTCGAGACCAAGAAGGGTTACATAGAAGTTGAAGGTAGTATAATCTTCGAAGTTGTAGCCTTCAACGTAGCCTTCGATAGATCTTGCGCGAACCTTAGCAACGAGTGCGTTAGCTGCAGCAAAGTCGAGATCGAGGGTGTTTTCGCCAAGCTTAGCGGTGGGGAGAAGGAGCATGCCGAGATCGTTAACGATGCCGTTTTCTTCGATCTTGTTGTAGGTTGCGCCGAAGCGGAGACCGGTGAGAGCAGCGTTAACCTTTGCGCCGAGAGAAACAACAGGAGCTGCTGCTTCGGGAGCGCCGCCGTTAAGCTTGATGGTAATGCTGTTGCCCGAACCGGTGTGCTTAACCTTATCAGCACCTGTAGCTTCCATGTAAGGAATAGAAATGGTGGTATCGCAAGCCTCGTCGGTGATAGGCTGGAAATAGATATAACCAGCTACGCCGGAAGTGAGGTTCTTGAGACCCTTCTTGTAGTTAGTAACACCGTTGACACCAACTATACGAAGAGGACCCTTTTCGTCGCCTTCTTTAATTGCATTGTCAGCAACTGCAGTCCAAGGGAGATCGGGAGTAGCTTCACCGAAAATGCCTACGCCGCCGAAGGTTTCGGAGATGTTCGTCTTATCGAATACAAGAACATTCATGTCGCCGGTTGCAGCGAGAGCCATGGTTTCGGTGTTGATGCAACCGAGAAGTTGGAGCTTAGTAGGATCATAGTTAAGCTCGAAGATATATGCTGCAAAACCGGTGTTGTTTGTATCGAAGTTGTACTGAACTGCGATAACATCAGAAGGGATAGCGAGATCATAGCCGGTGTTAGACTCGTTAAATGTCGAGTCGGAAATGTTTACGTTTCCGTCTGCATCAAGACCGTAGGTAACTACGAGTTCACCGGAGATGGTGCCTTCCGCAGATGCAAAAACGCACATGCTAACACTCAAAACGAGTGCAATAGCGAGCATAAGAGCAATTTTTTTCATTGATTTATCTCCTTAATTAATATGGTACAGAATTATGCGTTTGCAATAGCAACCGCAAGTTCAACAAGGTCAACGGAGTCGATTACGCCATCGCCGTTAATATCGCCCGCATCGTTAGTGTCAGAGTTTGCAATAACAACTGCAAGTTCAACAAGGTCAACAGAGTCGATCACGGTGTCGCCGTTAATGTCGCCGAGGAGTACAGAAACTTCTGCATCTTCGAGGCCGAGAAGTGCATTGTTGATAGCTGCGGTAGCGGCATCAACAACATCCTGCTGGTATTCGAACTTGCCGGAAACGTCTACTGCGAGAGCTTCAGCAAGAACTGCCCAAGTTTCGGGAGTGTAATCCTTTTCGTCAAGAGCATTTGCGTTAGCAACTGCTGCATTGTAAGCGGTGTAATCTGCTTCAGCAACAGGGCTTGCGTAGATATATCCTAAAGGAGTTTCGGAAGCAGCAGTGGTGAAGAAGAGTGTATCGGTGCTTGCAACAAACTCATAGTTGAGAAGTTTGCCTTCGGTAGCGTAGGTGAACTCGGGATCGTTACCGTGAACGAGCCAGAGGAAGCCGTTTTCGGGAGGAACGGAGGTTCCGATATCAAGAGAGTTCTGGAGATAGCTGGTGGTGATATACTTACCGTTGATATATTCAACCTTGTACATTACCCACCACTGGCAATCGTAACCACATGATTCCTTAACGGTCTTGCCGGGAGCAGAGATGATCATGGTGTCATATGCTGCCCAAGAGTATGCGTTGTTGTGGGATACAGCAAGGGAGATAACTGCGGTGCCATCTTCGTAACCAACGTAAGAGTCGCCACAGATGGAGCAGGAGAACTGATAGAAGCCGTTGGACTGAAGAACGCCGGTGTAAGCGTGTGCGCCGGAAGCGGGAACTTCAGAGCCTTCTCTGATAACTTCGGTGCCGCACTTCGAGCAGATATCGGAGGTGTAGCCGGATTCTTTACAGTTGGCTTCCTTCACGAATTCTTCCCAATCGTGTTCGCCGGTAGCGGGAACTTCAGAGCCTTCTTTTACTTCGCTGTAGCCGCAGGTACAAGTAATTTCGGTGTAGCCTGCGTCTTTACAGGTGGGCTCATAAACAGTTTCGGTGTATGCGTGAGTGTGGTTAGAGGAGAAGGATGCGCCTTCGATAGTGGTTGCAGCAACGCCTGCATAGTCTGCGATATCGATGCCCTTGAGGGTGATGGTGTCGCCAACATAGATAGCGTTGTTCCAGTTATTGATCTCTTCGTGAACGCCGTTCATAGCGAGGATATAACCGCCTTCGGGGATTTCAACATCGCCGTGGGCAGTGTCGCCAATGGTCTTGTGGGTGGAAACAACCTTACCGTCTGCACCGACAACGATGAGAGAGTAGTAGTTGTAGTCCTTACCGGTGCCTGCATTGGGGCCGATCTGAGCGGAAATTTCCATAGGAGTGTTATAGGTTCCGTTATCATCGGTATAAGGAACGAGAATGGTTACGTCGCCGCCAACGAAGCCAACAGACGAGAGAATCTCGAATTCGGGTTCTTCAACAACGTTAACCGAGATTTCACCGAAGAAGCTGAAGGTGTAGCCTGCGTAAACCTTCATCATGATATATCTTGCAGCAAGAGTGGTATCGAAGGTTACATATTCCCAAACAGCAGTGTCGTTAGCGGTCTGGTGAAGTTCATCGGAAAGATCGGGAGCGCCGAGGTAGAGCCAATCGGAGCCGTTGATCGAGCCATAGAAGTAGAGTTCATAGGGAGGAACGATACCGGACTTGTTAGCGGACCAGTACCAAGTACCTACAGAACCGATATCTTCGCGAACCTCGCCGAGGTCGATGATAACGAACTGATAGCCGTTAACGCCGGAGGTTTCGTTTTCAGCACCGCGGAAGCCGCGCCAGTTAACAGTGTCGTATCCTGCAGCAGGAGTTACGCCGTCTGCCATCTTGCCGTAGTAGCTGTCGGTGTTGATCTTGGTGCCGTATTCATCGGAGCCAACTGCGATGTTGTTGTGAGTACCAACATCGGGAACGTCGGTTTCGGTGAAGTATGCAACGGTTCCTTCGGGAGCGGGAAGAGCCGAACCTCTATCCCAGTACCAAGCAAGGCCGTTTGCGCCCTTGAAGAGAACGTTCTTGCCAAAGTAGAGAGCATCGTTGCCGATCGCGCTGCCATCGTTGTTGGAAACGGTGGTCTGGAACTGAACGTTGGTACCAACGAGAGCGAGAGGCATGGTGAGCTTCATAACCCAGGTGTTTTCACCAAAGGTGCTGTTGATGGAGTAAGAACGAGAAGCGCCGTCGTTGTAAGCATAAACTACAGAAGCAGTATTGCCTTCAGCAACGGTGTTATTAAGGAAGCGATCCCAAACTGCGCCGTCAACATAAGAAATGTCGATGAAGCTGGTGTAGGATCTTGCCTTTGCACCGTCATAGGTCTTGTCTTCATCATGGAACCAGATACGGATCATAGTGCCGTTGCCGTTACCGTAGGAAGAAGCAGTACCGTTGAGGGAGCCGTAGTAGTCAACCTCAATGTAGAGATTGGTGTCGTCGATAGCGTAGTTAACATCATAATACTCGGTTCTGCCGGCATTACCCTGCCATACGCCGTTGTTAGTACCGTCAACTCTGATCTTTTCGCCTGCCCAAACATCTGCAAAAACGGTGAAGGATGCGATGCAAGGAAGAACGAGAAGCATAGAGAGAACGATTGCTAAGGTTCTTTTCATTTTGTTTCTCCTTATTAATTATTTTTAATAGGGACGCGAACGCTTTTCCGAAGAAAAACGCGGATTTTGCTTTCCGGTAAACACTCCTTTCATATACCGGACGTTCCATCCGAACAAAACCCGAAAGGGTTTTGCTTCTGTTGCCGACTGCGCTCGGCAACGAACGGAAGGACACCCCCGTTTAACAACGGGCGCATCCGAACCGAAGCATCCTCGAGCAACGCTTCGGGAGGCTGCCAATCCGCAAAAAACGTATGCTTTTTAAGGGTTTTTAACCGCCTTTAAAGCAGCGCTTTTTGCAAATGTGTAAAATGAACCCATTGTTTTATGTCATTATACTACACCCTATGCGATATGTCAATTGTTTTTTTCGGATTTTGTATTATTTGTGAATTTTTACATAATCGAAAAAGCCCCAAAAAACCGCCGCAGGCTTTCACCTGCGGCGGTTTGCTTACCGGTTATTTATCTCTTCGAATCAGCTCTTATTTGTTAAGAGTGGAAAGATCGAAGGTCTTGAGGCAATGACGCTTGATGAGAGCGTATTCGCCTGCTTCAATAATGCCGTCGCCATCGAGGTCTGCAGCCTTGAAAGCATTGCCTTCGAGGGTGTAGGTCTTAAGAACGTGGCGTTTTGCGAGCTGATAGTCGGTCGCGCCTACTTCACCGTCGCCGTTAACGTCGCCGAGAACGATGGAAGGAGCGGGTTCTTCAGACTTGGAAAGCTCGATTTCGGTGAAGCCCATGAATTCCCAAACAACCTTGTCTGCGAAGGGGCTTGCGGGGAAGTTTACGGTAACCTTAACGAAGTTAGCGGTTACTGCTTCTGCGAGAGTCATGGTAGCGATAACGGTACCTACGTCACCT
>JAFSGD010000007.1 GCA_017434845.1 Clostridia bacterium | reverse complement strand
GCGATCGATGCGTTGGTTAAGGGCATTAAGGGCGACGTTAACGAAGACGGCAGCGTTTTGGTCGTTGACTATATGCTCCTAAAGCGTTATTGCCTTGACACCTACAAGCTGAACGACGCACAAAAGGCGCGTGCCGACGTTAACGGCGACGGCAACGTTACGGTCGTTGACTATATGCTCTTAAAGCGTTATTGCCTCGGCACTTACGAAATTAAATAAAACAAAACGGTGTGATTCCGACGAATCACACCGTTTTTGTTTCGTATTTGATTGCGGTTTGAACAAGAAACAAAAACTTCAGCGGAAAATTCAGATCGTTTCAAGAAAACCGCTTACGTCTTTATGCGAACGGAAGATAAAGATATTCTTATCGGAATACTTTTCTAGTAAGGAATAGATTTCGGGCAGCTTGCTTTCAGGAAAAGAGATGATATATTCTTTGAATTCGGGGTCGAATTCCTCTTCCACCCAAGGCATTTCCTCGCGCTTGGTTCCGACGCGCGAGCTTGCGCCGTTTAAGCACACCTCGGTTGGAAGGTCGAAAAGGAAAACGGTATCGCATTCCTTCAAGCGCATTTCCATGGTGCGATTATAGTTGCCGTCGATGATCCATTCTTCGTTTTTTAAGATTTCATGAAGCCTTGAATCGAACTCTTCGCGCGTTACGTTGGTTTTATCGGGCTTATGCCAAATCATATCGAGATAATAAAGCGGAAGCTTTGTTTTATCGCGCAGTGCACGCGAAAAGGTGCTTTTCCCCGAACCGGGACAGCCGATCACGATGATTTTTTTCATGTTTCACCTTTTTGTTTATATGTTTTCCAGCCGCATTTTTATAATAGCATATCCAACGCGTTTTTACAATAAAAATGAGCCATTTTTCAATGGCTCATTTTTTTAATCAAGCATATATATCAAAGGTTTTAAGGCAATGACGCTTGATCAAAGCATAGTCGGTTGCATCTACCCTGCCGTTGCCGTTTACGTCGGCAAGAAGCTGTTGCTTTTCGTTCAGCGTAAACGTTTTCAGGCAATGGCGCTTAACGAGAGCATAGTCGGTTGCGTCGATTCTGCCGTTCATGTTAACATCGCCAACGCGGTATCCGATCGGCTCGATAATTTCGCTTTCAAGAAGCTCAGAGCAGGTCTTACAGCGTTTTTCTTTTAATCCCTCGGTTTCAAGACCCGCTTCGGTAACGATCACCCATTCGCTTTCTTCATGCCCAAGCGCTTCGGTTATCGAATCGGTATAGCTATCGCCGCAACGAGAACAGGTATGGGTTGTATAACCGCCCGTTTCGCAAGTGGGGGATGTTACAACAGCATCGTATTCATGACCGAGTGCATCGACAAGAACCTTTCCGCAATCGACGCAGGTTTGAGCCGTTGTGCAGGTTGCCTCACTTCCCTCTCGATGCCCGAGCGCTTCGGTTAACGAATCGGTATAGCTGTCGCCGCAACGAGAGCAGGTGTGGGTTGTATAACCTCCCGTTTCGCAGGTAGGTTCTGTTACAACAGCATCGTATTCATGACCGAGTGCATCGACAAGAACCTTTCCGCAATCGACGCAGGTTTGAGCCGTTGTGCAGGTTGCTTCCGCTCCCGCATTATGTCCGAGAGGCGCAACAAAATCACCCTTATAGCTATGTTTGCATCTTGTGCAGGTATAGGTTGTATAGCCCGCATCGTCGCCGGTGGGCTTGGTTACAACGGTTTCGTAGCTATGACCGAGTGCATACACGAGAACCTTTTTGCAAACAGTACAGATTTGATCGGCAATGCAGGTTGCTTCAGCGCCCATTTTATGTCCGAGAGGCTTGGTAAAGCTGTCTTTAGAAACATTTCCGCACCGCATGCAGGTATGAGTGGTAAAGCCCGAAGATTCGCAACTCGGCTCGGTTATCTCGGTTTCATACTTATGTCCGAGCGCAGAAACAAGCGTCTTACGGCAAACCGTGCAGACTTGATCGGCAGTGCAGGTTGCTTCGACACCCGCTTTATGTCCGAGAGGCTGAGTATAAGAATCATTATAACTGTCGCCGCAACGAGAGCATGTGTGGGTAGTATAACCTCCTAATTCACAATCGGGCTCGGTTATAACAGAACCGTAGTTGTGTCCGAGCTTCCCTTCAAGAATTTCGCCGCAAATCGCACAAACGCAGTTTTCGGTGCAGGTCGCGTTTCCTTTGGAAACGTGCCCGAGAGGATCGGTGAAATCATCGACGTAGCTGTCGCCGCAACGAGAGCATGTGTGGGTAGTATAACCTCCTAATTCACAAATGGGGTCTGTTACGGTATTTTGATAATCGTGTCCGGGAGGCGTAATGTATTCTTTATAGGTTTGCTCACAGTCATAGCACCCGTACAAAGTATATTCTCCATCATGACACACATTATCATTAACGATACCGATAGGATACATAGAATGTCCAAATGCAGGATCAATAATTATATCTCCGACTTGGCTATCGCATTCAAAGCAATAATAGTAAGAAATACCGTCTTCGATGCAGGTGGCTTCGCTTTCAACGATCAATCTTACGTCGATATGTTCAACAGCGGTTGAACTCGAAGTCTTTTCACCGCAAACAAGGCAAACCTGAAGCTTGGTTCCGCCGGTGTAACAAGCGGGCGGAGCTTCGGGATCTTCTATCCAAGCATGCCCTTTTGCAGCAACGTAATCATCGACAAAGCTGTCGCCGCAACGGCAGGTATAGGTCGTATAACCTTCGGTTTCGCAGTCGGGCTCGGTTACGGTTTGGATGTAGCTGTGAACGTGTGCCTCGGCAATTCCGCCCAAGCTGAAGGCATCCTCATAGAGAGCGCCGCCGACAATTTTGGCGAAGATATAATATACCGCATCGTTTTCGGATTCCGGCAGAACGCCCGATTCGCTCCAAGTCTCAACGGTTTCGATATCATTGATAAGGCTATAACCGTAAAGGATCGTTCCGTCGGTATCTCCTGCGGTAACTAAAGAGTTGCCAAACAGAACATTAACACTTTCTTCGGATATTACCGTTGGAATGGATATGGCGCGCGTTCCCTTAACGATCGTTAAGACAAATTCGCATTCGGCGGAAAGATAGCCGTTTTCGTGATCCTCACCGACAAATAAACGAATCTTATACACACCGATATCGGTTGGCAGACCGCTTATCCAATCGGTTCCGTTAAGCGAATAGGATGCACTTGCCTCGCCCTTGCTTACGGTTGAATATTCGAGATCGTCGGCGATATCAACTGCAAAGCCGTCGTACTTGACGGTTTGATCGTCTGCTGTCAGCGAAACATCGCTATATGCGCTGGTTGAGACATCAATGATAAGCAGGATATTGATAAAGCGATCGCCTGCATTATACTTTAAGTGGAAATGATAATTTCCGCTTTCGAGAGAGCGCAAATACGACTCTTTAACGGATAACACGCCGTTTGAATAGCTGTAGTTCGACGAATCAACGTCGATTAGCTCGACAAACGAGCAACCGTTTTCAATAACCGAAATATTTACGTCGCCGCCGTTCTTTTTATCATATTGAACGTAAGGCGGCTCGAGGGTTGGGTTATTAACGGTGGTTTGATTTGCATCCGGATCCTTGGTTTCGGTCTTTTTAATGCCACCGACGGAAAGATATACACTGTCGTTAAAGGAATATATTTCTTCGTTTTCATACTCTATCCGTACGAGAACGATTCCCTTTTCTTCTCCGTTTCGGAAGAAGGAGTCGGTTACGGCAACAGCACCGTTTACCGATTCGCCGGCAGAAAGCTTTTTAAGCGATTCGGAATAAAGCTCGGTCAAATTACCGTTTTCGTCCTCTTTGTATATTTTCAGCACGCCGTTGGCGGAAGAATTACCGTCGTTGGAAACGAGATATTGTATTTCGAGACCGCTCGGAAGAAGGATTTGCTTTGCTTCTACCGAAAGGTCGCTATACCACAGCGCGATAGGCGCGCGGTTATTTGTTTCGTTTGAATCGTATATATCCTTAGGGGTAACAACGATATAATAGGCTTTATCGGCAGAAAGCAGAGCTTTTTCGAGAGAAACAGCAACACTTGCGGTCTCGCCCGATACAAGATCACCATTATAGCTTCCGCTTAACAATGCATTGTTTTCCGAATCGACAACAGAATAATCAAACGATGCACTGTACCATGAACCGTTGCGAACGTTGAATTCGATTTCGAAACTGTCGCCATCGAAAATGCTTTCGGGCGATACGAACACGTCTTCAAGCGAAATATCGGTCGTTTGCTCGAACAACGCAAACATAAAATCGTTTTCGGTTTTAAATTCTTCTTCGTCTCCGAACACGGCAAGCGTGCTGATATAAGGCGCAACAAGCTTGCTTCCGAGTGGTGCGACGTCAAACGCGCTGATATAGCGGCCATCGGAAAGGTTGGAAAGGTTGATAGGATCGTTTGCTTCGCCGTTTTCTTCGATAAACAAAGCAAACAGATCCGATCCGTTGACTTGACTTCCGTCGGGAAGATTATGAATAGTACCCTTGGAATAAACCAGAACCGAGGTTCCGTTTTCAAGCTCGGTATACACAAAATCGGGTTCGATTCCCGAAAGAGAATTACCGAACGGATTCTCGGGAACGGCATCTGACGAATCCACAGTATAAACAAATCCGCCGTTATACCACATAAGCTCGGTTTTGCCGCCGCGTTTAACAAAGCGCACGCCGTCGTTTTGGAAAACAGAGGTTTCAACGTTATAGACGTTGCCGTTCATATCGATGAAGCTTAAAGCGCGGTCATCGAAAGTTTCAAAGTTACAGTCGATATCGCGCACGAGCGCAAGAAGCGTTTTTCCGTTGAGAACGCCGAGATCGCATGAGGTTACGGTTGCTCCGCGGTCGGAAAGAACGTAAGGCTCGCCCCATTCACCCGAAATGCAAGCAGAAACGTTGACGATATTGTTTGCATTCTGCGCGAAAACATCATCGGTGGGGTTACTTACCCAAGAAGCATAGACGATTTCGCTATCGCAAACGATTTGCGGAAGAGTATCGATGATTTCGTTATCGGTAAGGCGCTGATATCCGACAAAGCCTACATTATCGAAATCGAACCTTGCCGCCGAAACCTCGATCGAGCTTATGACCGAAATCTCGTTTTCCTTGTTATCTTCGGTTATTTCATCGGATTCGGTGTAAACGATATATATATCGTTTCCGTCGGAATATGCATCGAATTCGATATCGGGATAGGCGTTGGAATCTACTCTTCGAGGCTCGCTCCACGTGTTTGTTTCGGAGTTATAAAGCGAGAAGAAGAGATGCTGGTAGTTATAGCCCTCGCTTCCGTCATCATCGAGGAAGAGCATCATTATATCGTCGCCGCAGGTTACAAGCTTCGGCTCGACAGCATCACTGACCGAGGTTTGAAGCGACTTGAAGCTCGAAAGCGCTTCGCCGAGAGGAATTTTTTCGCCCAGCCATTCGCTTCGGTTTTCAAGATAGGTGCGCTGACTGTCGCTGTATGCATCGGGCGACAGAAGCTCTTTTGGAAGAGAGAAGCTTGTTGGATTCTGCGGCCAAGTATATTCGCCGCGCAGGAAGCAATAGTGATAGCACCATTCCTTAAAGAACAGCAATCTAAGCTTTGCGTAAACGCCCATTTCACCATAAATCGTGAAGCGTTTAAGGAAGGTTTCGTTTTCGGTGCTTAAAATCAGATCGATTCCGAGTTCACCGTAAACGCCAACCGATGCAGCGGGAATTCCGACACCCGCGTAAAGCGCGATGCTGCCGTCGAGCTCGATTTCCAAAGAAGGAACTATGATCTTGGAATTTTCAATATCGAAGCCCAAATTATTTACATTGACGCTTCCGTCGAATTTCATGTCGATCTCGCCATACACGGGAATTATCCAAAGCATAAAGGTTTTGCCTACGTTATACTGCATTCCTATAGAAACCTGCAATTCGCCGTATACCTTAGAAATTCCGTCTTCTCCGATTTCGAAAACGAACGAAGCGTTTACTCCGGGTTCAATCTTCTTGCTCTTCTTTTGTTCGGATACCCATTTGTCGGTAAGTTCTTTTAATATCTCTTTAGCGCTCTTATCATCGTCATCCGAGGGCTTTTTGAGAAGGTTCTTGCCATATCCGACAGTTGCAATAATTTTATTGTTGCCGATATGGACGCTGTAAGTATAATCCTTATCAAAGGGTACCTGGAGGTTAATGCCCTCTAAAAGAGGTGTTCCGTTGGGGAAAGAAAGCTTAACACCAAAATCCATGCCAAGCAGATCTTCCAGGCCCGTCTTTATATCAAACGTAACGCCGATAACCTTAATATTCAGCTCGCGTTCGCGGGTTATAATGCCGTTGACGGTTTGAACGTACATTTTCGCGGTAACGGCTTCCTTCGGCGTAAACGCGGGGTTATAGATTTCGAATTTTCCGTCTGTGCTGACCGCGATAACATTATCGCCTTGAATGATCTCGTATTTAAGTATTTCACCCTTTGCGGTGCCGCCGACAGCGATTTTTGCTTTGTAAAGACCGGCATGAGCATTTATTTGCGTGCTTCCGGTTAAAACGTTATCGCCGTTGCAATAAGCGGAATGGATATTCGTTTCATTTGATTCGAGAATGATCGTGTCGGTAAACGCAGTATTGAGCACATATTCGTTCTCGCTGATAGTGGGATAATCCTTTGCCTCAATAACGAGCGAGGTTTTCTCGGTGCCCTCGGGAACTTGAAAGCTTACCGAGCCGTCCGCTCCGCTTTTGAAAGAAGTTCCGCCGAGGGTTGCGTTAACCTCGGGAACAGGTTTACCGCTTTCGTAATCATAAAAGGATATTGTATAAGTGAAAAGCAAGGACGGAAAATTCTTGCCGCAGATATCGCAGGTGTAGCCGTCGGACACGTTGTTATCGTTAACAAAGCTGTGGCCCGTAGGCGACGTATAATTATCGGTGTAGCTGTCGCCGCATACCGTGCAGGTATTAACCGTATAGCCCTGCTCTTCGCAGGTGGGCGCAACTACGTTCGGCGCATAAGGATGCGGAAGCTTTTCTGCAAGAACAGCGCCGCACAAAGTGCAGGTTTGAGGTGTTGTGCAGGTAGCCTCGGTTCCGCCGATATGATCATGTGTATAAAACACATCTACAAACTCGTCGTATATGCTTATTGTTCCTGATATAACAGCATCATCTGCTGATTCCCCATTATACTCCGGCGATACTATTCGATATTCGGCGCCAATCGGAAAACGACCGTGATAGATATCGAAAATTTTACCGTTTTCGAGAATATAACGAACCGTTATTGTACTTGTACGTTCAAAATATAATTTAGGGTGTGAGCCTTCGAATACCCACACATTTTTCGGATTCGATGCAACATCGGAAATACTTTTGAATTTTCCCCAACCAAGCGTTCCTGTGATAAACGATTCACTGTTTACAAAACCAGAACTACCGTATTCCGTAGACGAAGTATTGTCCTCACCATACCCATTACAACCGCCTTTATTAGCCTTTCTTTTAATCGTCGCACCACCACTGTAGTATGTGTTTGATACATTCAAATACCTGCCTGCATTGGTTCCTGAAATATACCCGGCGAAAGTAGCAATATTTCCGTTCGCATAACATTTAATCGAACTCATATCGGAAAAGCAATTGGTAATAGAACTACCCTCGCTATACCCGCTTCCTACATTGCCAACTATCCCTCCTGCCCGAGGGACATCTGATGTGTTATTTACCAGAATATCGACTTCGCCTGTTGCACACGAATCAGCAATGGTTGTTGATTCAATACTTCCGACCAATCCTCCGGCGTATTTCATTTCATTGTCATCTCCGCCATATCCCTTTGAAACGATAGACGTCTTCGCATAGCACCTTTCGATTGTCGTCATGCGATCACATACGGCGACAACACCACCAAAAAACGAATAGCGGTAGGTTTCTGCTGCTATTGCACAATTCGTTGCAGAATCTTTAAGTGATGAATACTGATCGCACTCGCCAACGATTCCACCTACTTTACAATAACCATTATCATTATATATATATATTTCCGCGTTTGAATAGCAAGATGATACAATAGAATTATTATATCCGGCAATTCCGCCTATGCTAGTGTGAAGACTATACCAACCCGTACCAAAACTTGGCCGTCCGGAAACATAAGTCGTGCTAATAAAAGAATCGCTGCTTATAAAAGATATTGTACCGTAATTTTGACCTGCGATAACACCGATTTGTACGCTTGCGGCCCTGTTATCGTACACTGCGTTTTTTAAGTGAGAAAAGGTAATACTGATTTCTCCCGCAATATCCAGATTTTTAATAACACCGTAATTCACACCAAATAAGCCTATCGGGTCAAAGCTATTTGCAGAGCCTATATATAATCCTTCGATGCTGTATCCGTTACCATTAAAACTTCCGTAAAACGGACAACTACCCGATTTTCCTATAGGTACCCACTCATATCCATTCAGATCAATTGATGATGCTAGTTCAATATATTTACCACTGTAATTGTTTCCTTCATTTACGCTTTTGCAAAGAAATGCAAGCTGTGAAGCAGATACTATCAAATATGGGTCATACTCCGAACCGCTTCCGCATTGAAATCCCGAAGCTATTGCGCCATTCCAAACGTTCTTCGGCGGAAAAATAGAATGATCTGCCGCATCAACTTTATCAAATGCAGAAAAAGGATATGCAGACAGCATGAAAAGCAGCGAAAGAAGAACAGATACTATTTTTTTCATAATAATTCCTCTCCATATGTTTTACAATTTGAACGAGCTATTACAAATAGCGCAATTAAACCGACTATCATCATAAACAACGCATGAAGTGCGCTTGACGAAAAGTTAAATAAGACTTTTTCATCATCGGTAAAAAACTCTAACAAAAAGCGGCAACTTCCAAGCAGAATATACATTATGGGTAAAGATAATCCGTTTGATGAATACTTTTTCTGCCTAGCTAACAAAATCAACAATAACGCAATAATTGCAGCCGCTACAGATTCGAATATTTGAAAAGGAAAGACGATGGTTTGAATAATAGGATTATATAAACCCCAAGAGCACTCAACACCTCGACAGCATCCTTCGAAAATACATCCCCAGCGACCCAAGGAAAGTAATATGCATGCACCCGGTGCAAAAAAATCGCATACCAGCTTCCATTGAAGCTTAAAAATTTTAGCAATCGGATAGGCGATAAGCGGTATATATACGAACGAAACAATTAAATTCTTTCTTCCAAAATTTTCGAATCCGTTTTCCATCCAACACAAAACCATCATCCAACCGCACATCAACGCATACATAGCAACTGAAATGATTAGTATGTGCAGTTTTTTTAGTTTGAATTTTGTGCCATACCAAAACGCAAACGCCAAAAATACAATAAAAGCCGCTGTATTAATCCAGCTATAAAAACTCGCGGAATACCCGTTTTCATAGATAGGTGCAAGGATAGATTCAAGCAAGAGGCTCACCGCCTTTGAATTTTTATATTTGTTCAAATTTATTTTACAATAATATATATTAATTGTCAATGATTTACAAAGGGATGTTGGGCTTATTACATATACTTATATACTTTTCGGACGGAAGCATATAAAAACGCCGCAACTGTTACGTTGCGGCGTTTGATTTCGAAATGGAATTCTGTTTTGTTTGTTGTATTATTCGTTTTCGTCGGAAGTGCTATCGAGCTTAGACGGTTCTTCCTTTTCGATAGAAAGCTTAATATCGTGGGCAGGCATAACGAAGGTTATTACCAAGCCGCCCTTTGATTTATCGCGGGTTACGCTGAGAGGTTTTCCGTCGCGATAAAAGCGGTATTCAACGCCGCTTTCGGCATCGCGGAAATAAAACTTAACGGTTTCGCCGGCTTTATAGGCATCCTTCGCGCCCTTATAATGCTCTTTCATACCGCAATAATCAACGCGGTAAACCTTGCGCGTCATCATATAAATAACCACGATCGCGGCGATGACCACAAGACCGATTATACAGCTTGCTATGAAAATTATGCCGATTATGGCAAGAACGGCGATCCAGATGGCGACCTCGCCCTCGCCGATCAACGAGATTATATTTTCTATAATTTCTTTGATATTCAAAGAGCGACCCTCCCGAACAGTTATTATATCCCTTTTAACGCATTATAGCACACCGATTTTAAAATTGCAACAAGGTATTTATTATTTAATACCTTTTAGGACAGAAATGAATCGGTCGATCTCTTTTTTGGTGTTGTTTCTGCCGAGCGAAATCCGAACGCCGCCCGTTTCGTAGGTTCCGAGCGTTAAATGGGCGTTCGGTGCACAATGAAAGCCCGCGCGCAAAGCAAAGCCGCGCTCGCAAAGCAGGGAACAAAGCTGTTCGCTGTCATACCCCTTTTTATTAAAAAGCAACACGGGAACGTATTGTGAAACATCGTCTCCGCGCGGCGCACCGTGCAACGTTATGTCAACACATGAACGCATTTTTTCTAAAAGATAAGCGAACAGAGACGATTCGTTTTCGGGGTATTCGAATTCGCTTAGCGCCGCAGAAAAACCCGCAATACCGCATATATTTGCGGTGCCTGCTTCAAGTCTTTCGGGCAAAAGCTCGGGCATTTCAAGGGTTTTTGAGTTAGTTCCCGTTCCGCCCTCGAGCAACGGGTCGATAATAATATCGCTATAAGGGTTAACTATAAGCGCACCCACACCGAACGGGCCGCAAAAGCCCTTATGCGCAGGTATACATATTATGTCAACCCCAAGCTCGACAATATCGATCGGAATATGCCCTGCGGTTTGAGCGGCATCAAGAATAAACACCGCATCCTCCGAAAGCTCGCGAAGCTGTTGAACGGGGAGTATTCTTCCGCAGATATTAGAAGCATGGGTTACCACCACGGAGGTTGCCGAAGACGAAACCGCCGAAAAGTTTTCGAGCGTTAAAGCATCGCTGTTTATATCAACGAGAAACTGGCGCATTACCGTCTCGCCATTGCGGCGCAATGCATTTATCGGTCGCATTACCGAATTATGCTCCATTGACGACACTACGGTTACACCGCCGATGCGGTTGGTTCCCTTTATTGCGATATTCAGCGATTCGGTTGCGCCCGCCGTTAGAATTACGTTTTCGGGACGGGTATTGAAAAGCTTAGCCAGACGTTTTCGACAGCAAAACACCGTTTCGGCGGAATTGAGCGAGAAGGCATGACCTCCCCGCCCCGAATTTCCGCATTTTTTCAGCGCTGAAGCCATGGCGTCAGCTACCGCGCGGGATTTTGGCATTGAGGTTGCGGCATTATCGAAATATATCATTTCTCGTCTACGCTCCCGATAACAGGAATATCTGCCGAAGCGATAATATCACGCGCTTTTTCGAAAAGCAATGATTCTATTGAAAGCCCATAGCCGCAGCCGCGAACGCTTTTAACGGCTTTTGAACGGCTTATATTGGCATAGATGCCGTTTGTTTTCAAAAGCTCCTGCGCCTTGAGCGCATAGGTTATTGACGAAAGCACTATTGTTTTTTTCATATTGATTTTCTCTCCCCGTAACAGAATATGACGTGCAATGACGTTTGTTGATTGAAACGGGGATAAAAAACAAAGCCGCATTTTCTGCGGCTTCGTTACAGACTGAAGACAAACTCGTTCTTTACGCCCTTGAAATAAAGAAATATAAAAACAAAAATCAAGCTTCATTATAATTTTGAAGCTTGATTTCTTTTTTATAAGGAATTATGATTTTTCATTGTATTTTCAAGGGCTTGAAAGAAAAACTTCGGCTGCCCTACATTTGTAGGGCGACGCTTGTTTTTCTTTCAAAATAACTTCGTTTCTCTCGGTCTGTTTCAGCTTGCAGACAAAGACTGCAAGATGAAACGAAGCCGCATTTTCTGCGGCTTCGTTGATTTAAAGCTGTTTAGCTCTTCAAGAACGCGGAAGAGGCACGGAACATTTCATAGATATCAAACTTGGATGCAAGCTCGGTTACGGAGTGCATGGAAAGTATCGGAACGCCGCAATCGATTACCTCGATGCCGAAATGCGCAATTTCGGATGCAACGGTGCCCGCACCGCCCTGATCGACCTTGCCGTATTCGCCGACCTGCCATACAACGCCCGCCTCGTCAAATACTCTTGCAAGATTTGCGAGCGTTTCGGCAGAAGCATCGGAAGAACCGCTCTTGCCGCGTGCGCCGGTATATTTACTGATTACAACACCGCGGTTGATATATGCGGAGTTATTTGCCTCATAGGCTTCGGCATAGCAGGGATCGAACGCGCCGCCGACGTCGGCAGAGAGGCAAACGCTGTTGCTCTTGCAGGCGAGATAGCAGGCATCACAGGAATTGCAAAGTGCACGAATGAAATCGGGATAGGTTTCGCTTCCCAATCCGGTTACACCATAGGAGCCGATTTCTTCCTTATCGGCGAGCATCACTATTGCGGTATGCTCGGGGGAAGGCTCGGCAAGCAGGGCGCGAAGTGCAGGATAAGCACAGATGCGGTCATCGTGGCCATAAGCGGCGATAAGCGAACGGTCGAAGCCGACCTCGCGGGACATTATTGCCGGAACGGCGGTGAGCTCGGCGGTTATGAGATCGCGCTCGGTTATGCCGTATTTCTCGTTAAGATAGGAAAGAACGTTGAGCTTTACGCCGCCGTCCTCATCGATGGGGAGCGAGCCGTTGATTAGGTTTAAGCCCTCACCCGAGATGAACTCGGATGCGTTTTTACTCATTTGATCCTTGCCGATATGAGGCATAAGATCGCTTATATAGAATACGGGATCGGAGGGGTCGGCGCCGATATTAATATCGACGCGCTCACCGTTTGCTTTATATACAACGCCGTGGAGCTCAAGCGGGATCGCAGTCCACTGATATTTTTTTATACCGCCATAGTAATGGGTCTTGAAATAAGAGATCCCGCCGCTTTCATAAAGGGGCTGGGGCTTGAGATCGAGACGGGGAGAATCGATATGAGAAGCAATTATACGGCAACCCTCGTTAAGACTCTTTTTTCCGATAACAGCAAGAGTTATCGCTTTGTTGCGGTTTACATAATACACTTTATCGCCTGCATTGAGCTTTTCTGCGGGATCAAAGGGGCGGAATCCGAAAGCTTTAGCTTCGCGCTCGGCATAAGAAACAGCGAGGCGCTCGGTTTTTGCCGAATCGATAAAATCGCGGTAATCCTTGTTGAAATCCTCGACTATTTCGAGTTCTTTTGCTTTTTTAGTGGTTGAATACAGCTTCTTGTATTCAAGCTTTTCGGCATCTTTTCTTTCCATTTTTTATTCTCCTTTATAATAAAGCTTTTGGTACTGTTCTTGGCTCTTGTTGACTTTGTTTACATAATTTTCGGTTTCGCTTATCGGGATATTCTTTAGGGTAACGCCGTTTTCGGAATATCTTGAATCCTTAAGCCAATTTGCGACCCTGCCGTGTCCTGCATTATAAGCCGCAAGGACGGTATCCCAATTTTCGAATCTTTCATAGAGATAGCTGAGATAAAAGGTTCCGTATTTGATATTGGCATCGGGGTCGGTTATTTCGCCGATGGGCTCGCCGTCGCCGCAAAGTCCCGCGAGCCAATCGAACGTTTCGGGCATCAGCTGCATTAAGCCCGTTGCGCCCGCAGAAGAAACTACCTCGGGACGAAAATCGCTTTCGCACTTAATTATCGCATATATCAAGGGCTCGGGAACGTTGAATTCCGCAGAATAACGCGCCACGGATTCTTGATATTCGCGCGGGTAAAAGCTCTTTTTCAAACTGTTTACCACAAAAAACGAAAGCAGGGCGAACACAGCAATAACGGCAAGCGAGATTATAACCGTTGTTTTTCGCTTCATGGGCGTTCCTCCTTCAGCGAAGAAACGACTCTTTCGCACGCCTGCTTATATTCGGAATAATTGGAATCGTTATAAATTATCATATCGCAATTTTCCACTATAAACTCTGCCGAATACTGATTTGCAAGCCTTGCTTTTGCCTGAGCCTCGGTTATGTTATCACGCGCTGTTATGCGTGCAATGCAGGCATCGTCCGTTGCGACGATGCCGATTATCAGCTCACAAACCGAATCGATGCCGCTTTCGAAAAGCGTTGGTGCATCGAGAAGCACGATATCGTTTTCATCGAAGCTGTTCAGTATATTACCTATTTCGTTTTTTATATGCTTGTGGGTTACCGAATTTAAAAGCGAAAGCTTTTCGGGATCCGAGAAGACTATTTCCGCAAGCTTCTTTCGGTTTAGCGCGTTATCGTTTATAACCTCGCTTCCGAATTCCTTTTCTATATCGGAAAGACACGGCGAGGGCTTTGAGACCATTTCTTTATAAACCGCATCGCAATCGATAACCTTTATTCCGTTGGCTTTGGCTATGTCGGCAAAGCAGCTTTTTCCGCTTCCGCTTCTGCCGCAAAGACCTATCAAACGCATTTGCCGAGCACCTCCTCGAGCTTTTCTTTTGAAAACGAGCCGAGGCGCAATATCTTCGGCGTTTCTTCAACAAGCGAAACGATAGTCGATTCGAGCCCGAGCTCGCATTTGCCGCATTCGACGATAACGTCTGCAATATCGATCACCGATGAAAGCTCGGAAGCGTTAACCGCGCTTTTGAAGCCCGAAATATTCGCGCTCGTTGCGGCTATCGGCAAACCCAATTCCCTTGAAAGTGCAAGAAAGAAGCCGTTTGAGGGAAAGCGGAGTCCAACGGTTTCGCCGCCTGAAACAGCAACCGCGGGAACCGCGCTTTTGCGCTTGACCACAAGCGTTAGCGGACCCGGTGTGTATTTTTTTATCAGCTCGCGCGTACGGTTATCAAGCACGGCAATGCTTTCTGCCATTTCGAGCGAGGAAATATGCATTAGCAAAGGCTTATCGAGTGAACGCTGTTTTTTTGAATAAAGAAGCCTGAGCGCATCTTCATCGAATGCGTTTACACCGATACCATAGACCGTTTCGGTCGGAAACACGGCGAGACCCCCGTTTTTTAACACCTCTGCGCAGGCAGAGACAGCCGAACGGTCGGGTGAATCGTTATTGGTTTTAAATATTTTTGCGCTCATATTATCACCTCTTGGTTAACGGTTAACGATACGCCGCTACACTATTATATAAATTATACCACAGCAATTTTCGCTTTTCCATAGTTTAGTAAAAAAACTATTGATTAAAGCCCGAGTATTTGGTATAATAATCGAACATAATGCGTTTTGGAGGTTACCATGCCGATAAAAATACCGATGTCGCTTCCCGCTGCGGAAGCACTTATAAAGGAAAATATTTTCGTTATGGACGAAGCTCGCGCGATCAGGCAGGACATCCGTCCGCTGAAGATCGCGATAATGAATCTTATGCCTACCAAGATCGTTACCGAAACGCAGTTTTTGCGATTGCTTTCCAACACACCGCTTCAGCTTGATATAACTCTTTTGAACACCGCTTCTCATCGCTCGAAGAACACCTCGGAGGAGCATCTTGCAACCTTTTACAAGACCTTTGACGAGGTTAAGGATCAACGCTTTGACGGTTTGATAATCACCGGCGCGCCTGTTGAGCTGCTTGAATTTAAGGACGTTGATTATTGGGATGAGCTTTGCGAGCTTGTTGCTTGGGCTCAGAAGAACGTTTATTCAACGCTTTACGTTTGCTGGGGCGCTTATGCGGGGCTTTATATAAATCACGGCATTGAAAAGCTGGCGCTTGACAAAAAGATATCGGGTGTTTTCAGGCACAACACGCTTGTTCCCGAATATCCCCTCGTTCGCGGCTTTAACAAGGAGTTCTCGGCACCGCATTCGAGATATTCGGGCATTAGAAGAAGCGACGTTGAAGCCTGCGATGAGCTTTTGATTCTTGCCGAATCGGCAGAAGCCGGAATTTACCTTGTTGCCAACAAAAACGGCAGAGAGGTTTTTGTTACCGGCCATTGCGAATATGATTTCGACACCTTAAGAAACGAATATCAGCGCGACGTTTTAAAGGGAATAAACCCCGAGGTACCCAAGCATTATTTCCCGAACGACGATCCCGCACAAGAGCCCACGAACACCTGGAAAGCGCACGCACATCTGCTTTATTCCAACTGGCTTAACTATTTTGTTTATCAGAACACACCCTATGATCTGAACGAAATGCTGTTTTAATATTACAACAAAAGTGCTGTTACCGACAATTATCGGCAACAGCACTTTTATTTTATAGTTTTCTGACCTTTGAAGCGAATATCTCGCCATAGGCGGGCGCAAAAAGCTCATGGTATTCCTCAAAGCTTACTTCTTCGGGATATGCCATAACCTCTCTGACTATGCCATGGAAATTCACGGTGTAGTCCATGGTTAAAAATCCGCTTCGGCGATAGAAGGATTTTCTTCTCATGCGAACCGGCATATCGTGATCGGGGTTAAGCGTGGTTTCGATATCGGCAACGATTCGTTTGCCCTGATATTGATTGATAACCGCGCCCAATATTGCACTGCCAACGCCTTTGCCGCGGCGCACGGGATCGACGGCGACGTATTCGAGATAAACAACCTTTTCGCCGGGAACCGTGAACGCGATTCCGTTGAATTCGCCTTCTTCATCAACAGCGGCGTAAAGCTCAACAAGACCCGCTTCGGCACGGGCGAGCATATAGGCAAACGCCTTGCGCTCGAATTCGGGGTAAGCCGAAACGTAAAGCTGCTCGGCAAGCTCTGTATATTTTTTGTTTGTAACGGGAATCAATTCGATCTTCATATTTTATGCACCGTGCGGTGTTCCGAGCAGAGATGCTCCGATTATACCGCCGTTTCCTTTCAATTTTGTTACGGTAACGTTCGCTTCGGGACGCAAATAGGGTCTTATCAGCGAGAGAAGATTCTCGCCCTCATTAGCTATGCCTCCCGAAAGAACGATCATTTCGGGTTGGAAGATGTTAACAAGGCTGTTTATTCCCACAGCAAGCCATTTTCCATATTCATCGAGAAGCTGTTTTGCGACAGGACAGCCGAGCTTTGCAGAACGAAACGCGGTTGAACCGTCGATTCCCGAAGCCGATTCCTTTGCGATAATGCTTTCGGGGTGTTTTTCTGCCGCCTCTGCCGTGTGCTCAATAAGCGACGTTGCCGAGGCATATTGTTCGAAGCAACCGTGAAGACCGCATTCGCATTCGAGACCGCCCATATCTATAACGAAATGTCCGAGCTCGCCCGCGCGGTTATTATGCCCGCGCACGACTCTATCGTTAATGAGTATTGCACCGCCGATTCCTGTTCCGATCGTTATTATCAACACATCGTTACAGCCCTTGCAGGCTCCTGCGGTTTTCTCGCCGATGATAGCACAGTTTCCGTCGTTATCGATATAGCACGGAAGAGAAAGTGCTTTTCCGACCTTAAGGGTAACGGGCTCATCGACAAACGGAAGATTGCCCGCAACGAGCACCTTGCCGTTGACAGGATCGACCCTACCCGCCGAACCGATGCCTATTGCTTCGATTGGATACTTTTCAATCAATATTTTGCAATTCTCGATTATTCCGTTTATTATTTGCTCGGAGGTGCAATCGCGCCCCGTTGGGAAGCGAAGCTTCTCTACTACATTATATTCGGCATCGACCGCGCCGAGCTTAACGCTGGTTCCGCCGATGTCAACACCTATTCTGTATTTCATATTATTCATCCTGAAGAACCCCGTTTACAAACACTGCTTTTATATTAAGGTTCTTATCACAAACGATAAGATCGGCATATTTGCCTTCTCTTATCAAGCCGGTTTCGACATCGATACCCAACGCCCTTGCGGGATTGAGCGAAGCCATTACTGATATTTCCTCAAGCGGTATACCGAGCGAAAGAAGATTTCTTGCGCCGGCAAGCATGCTCACACAGCTGCCTGCTATTCTTCCCTCGGGGTTACGGCAAACACCGTTTTGAACTATTCGTTTTCTTCCGTCGACAACATATTCGCCATCGCCGAGGCCCGACATAAAGCCGGTATCGCTGACGAGTGTTATATTTTTAGCTCCCTTGAGCTTATAGACCAACATTACGGTTGTGGGATCGAGATGAACGAAATCGCAGATCATTTCACAATTCACGCGTTCATCGTTGAGAACCGCACCGAGAATTCCCGTTTCGCGATGCGAAAAGGAGCGCATTGCGTTGAAAACGTGCGTAGCGCGCGAAGCACCGCAATCTATTGCCGCCATTGCCTCGGAATAGGTTGCTTCGGAATGACCGAGTGAAATATTCACGCCGTTTTTCAAAGCCGCCAAAATCGTCTCTGTCGCATTTTCGCGTTCGGGAGCAAGTGTCATTATCTTAAGCAAGCCTTTTGCTTCTTCGGCAAATTTAACGGCATCCGAAGGGTTGCATTCGATATCGGGGGGATTCATTACTCCGCTTTTGGAAAGCGAAACGAAGGGACCCTCGAGATTTATTCCGCATAGCTTGGCGCCGTTTGATTTTTTTTGCGATTCGCGAACGATGTTGCGCTCTGCCGCGAGAACGCGCTCGGGCGGAAGTGCGCGAACGGTTGCCGCAAATGAGGTTACACCCTCTGATGCAAGCCAACGGCGTGCGCGATCGAAGCTTTCGTCCTCGGATGCGAATTCAACGCCTACGCAACCGTGGATATGGGTATCAATAAAACCCGGTATGATATAATATCCCTCGGCATCATAATCGCCCGCATCGACGGGAAACACGCCGAACTGATATATTTTTCCGTTTTCTATACGAAGATCAATTCGTTCAAAACGGTTATTGGAGCCGTTGAGAACGATTCCGTTTCTTATCTGCATAAAGCTTAAGCCTCGAGGTCGCGTATCATTCTTTGGAGATTTTCGGTTCCTATCGATATACCGTCCATAACCGATTCCATTCCCTCGAATTCAAGCGAAACGTAACCGTTATAGCCCGAATTCTTAATTGCCGCAAGGATTTGGAACGAGGGCACGTCGCCGTGGCCGAAAATGGTTGCGCGACGATAATTTCCGCCGCGAGAGCGGTTAAATCCTCTGCCGGGGTTATAGCTCATACCCGAACGTGTGAAGCAATCCTTGGCATGAACGTGAACGATAAGCTCGAGAAGGCGTGATACCGCGATTGAGCAATCCTCATCTACACCGCCGAAGTTGCCGATATCGCAAAGGAAGCCATAATTCGTGTTATCAACCGCGGTGAAAAGCTCGAGCATTCTTTCGCTATCCTGCATTAATCTGCCGTGGTTTTCCGAGCAGGTGGTTACGTTTTTGGATTTGGCATAGGTTGCGACCTTTGAAATATAGGGCGCCACCTTTTCGATAATATGCTTATAGCTCTTTACGCCCTCATAGCCCTCGTAATAAGAATAGGTTACGTCGTGGCGAAGAAGAGGAATTCCGCATTCGGAAGCGATATCGATATGCTTGCAGATGCGTTCGACCTCTCTTTCGGGGTCGGGAAGAAAGAAGTTCGCGCCCGTTGTGTAAATGGGAACCTCGATCCCGATCTCTTTTGCATGAGCGGTCAGCGCAAGAGCGTGCTCCCGCGGGGTGGAGCCATCGGGAGTTACGTCATCGAGAACGAGCTCAACACCCTCGCACCCGAGCTCTTTGGTTTTGTTTATAGCATCAAAACGGGTGAAGTTGCCTTCTGCATAAAGGCGGTAATAGCTATACGTACTTACACAACTTTTCATAATTATTCACCTAATACTATTTCTTTTCCCTGCTCTGCCGAATCATATATTGCCTGAAGCATTCTTTGCATATCGACAGCCTGCTCGATAGGATATTTGGTTTCTTTTATGCCGTTAAGCACACAATCGGCAAAATGCTCGATTTCAAGCTTGAATTTATCGTTTGCGGGATTAACGGTTATTTTGTCGGTTGAAAGGTATTCGTTACGTTCGCCGTAAACGGTTAACGGCTCGAGCGAAAGACCTGCTTTTGTGCCGCAGATGAGAGTTTCGCTCTTTTCGGGGGCATTAATTGCCCAGCTTGCTTCGAACAGCATTACCGCGCCGTTTTCGAAATGGATAGAGCCTGCGCCCGAATCCTCGCAATCGAATTTATTATCGGGACAAGGTGTTCCCTGCCAACGACCGACGCCCTTGGTCTGATAATCGCCGATCTTATTGAAAACGTTTGCCGAAACACGTACGGGCTTGGGATTGCCCATAAGATACCATGCGGCATCGATACGGTGAATGCCGATATCGATCACAGGGCCGCCGCCCGAGGTTTTTTTATCGGTAAACCAGCCGGTCGGGGTACCGCGACGGCGAATATTGGAGGTTTTTGCATAATATACTTCACCGAGCTCGCCTCTTTCGAGAAGGTCGCGGGCATACATATTTTCGTAACCGAAGCGTGAGGGAACGGCGAGGAAGAAGATTATATCGTTATCCTTAACCGCCTTTTCCATAAGCAACGCATCGGAAAGGTTCATTGCAAGAGGCTTTTCGCACATTACGTGCTTGCCTGCATTAGCCGCCGCAATAAGCACGGGAGCATGTGCATTGTTCCAAGTACAAATATCAACAGCATCAATGTTTGCCTTTTCAAGCATTTCTTCAACAGAGGAATAAACCTCTTCGATGCCGAAATCGGCTGCAAGTTGCTTTGCGCGATCGAGATCGAGATCGCAAACAGCAACGGGAACGCAGTTCGAACACTGCTTATATGCAGGAAGATGTCCATGACGTGCAATATTTCCTGCGCCAACAACGCCGATTCTTAATTTCTCCATAAAATACCCCTTATATAGAATAAAAATATCTTAACTTACACCATACCACAAAATTTGCAAAAAGTCAATGAAATATTAGAGTTTTACCATGCTATCACAAGCATATTTTTTAATTGTTGTTTTATATGATAAAATTTTATGTTCTATGAGCTTTTCGGCGTTTATAAAATGCTTGACAATTTTTTTTAATTATGCAATAATTAATTATAAATATCGAACGGAGGAGTTTTATGGGCGATAAATACGAAAAACAAAACTACAGCAACATTGCCGTCGAATGCGGTTCCTCTAAAATATTTTTGATTTCGATTATTTTATATTTAATTCAAAACGTTTTAACCTTAGGACGCTCGATTTTCAACGAAATTGTCGAGCTCATTAACCGAAACGGCAACAGCTTGGCGAGCTTTTTCGAAAACATTGCGCACGCCGCCATCATGGGCTTGATAGCAATATATATCGGCTTTTTGCTTTATGGATTATACAAACGCTTTAAAGGCAGGGCGCAAGACGAAAACCGCATCAACCGCATTTTTATTTTAACGGTCATTCAGTCTGCAGTTGCTTTTTTGGCTATTTTAAAGCTCATGACTGCCGATGCGGAGGGCGCCGGCGAATGGATCGCTGTTATTGTTTTTGCGTTCATAATGCTTGCGATCATGATTGTTTATGCCCTTTCAATAAAAAAGACGGTCAAGCATCTTCAAAGCGTTATGAACGGCGAGCCTGTGGGTAAGCCCTCGGTGATAATTACAATAATTCTTCTTATATATTCGCTCAGCATTTTGATTTTCCCATTTTCATCATCTATGCGTGATATTGTATATTCTACCAACGTTACTACCATTATCGATGCGGTTCTTGAAGCTGTTATTTTCATAGTGGCTTGGGCAAGCTCGCTTTTGTGGCTTATTATTTTAACAAGATTTAAAAAGAAGCTTAAAGCGGTTGAGAAAAAATACAAAAAGAAATATATTTAATTCGGCTCATTAAAAGGATAACAAAAAGGACGGTTGATTCAACCGTCCTTTTCTTATTGCTTATTCAGCAGCTTCGACCTTTTCTTCTGCCTTTACAGCAGCCTTTTTGGTGGTCTTCTTAGCGGGCTTCTTATCTTCCTTGGGTTCTTCCTTCTTCTCTTCCTTTGCGGAATAGAGAGATTCTGCACCTACAAGCTCGATGATAGCCATTTCTGCACCGTCGCCTCTTCTGGGGCCGATCTTAAGAACGCGGGTGTAACCGCCGTTTCTTTCGTCGTAGAGAGGAGCGATCTTGGTGAAGAGTTTATAAACAACGCTTTCCTTCTTGAGGAATGCAATTGCCTGTCTTTTAGCGACAAGGGTGTTCTTCTTGCCGAGAGTGATCATTTTATCAGCAAGTGCGCTGACTTCGGCAGCACGGGTTACGGTGGTTTCGATTCTTCCCTTTTCGAGAAGGAAGGTAACCATACCTCTGAGCATAGACATTCTATGAGCAGTAGGTCTGCCTAATTTTCTTGTTCCGGGCATTTCCTTTGCCTCCTTATTTTATTCAGTGCAAGGGATCAGTCATCGGATTTTCTAAGCGACAATCCAAGGGACTGGAGCTTTTGGATGACTTCCTCAAGCGATTTTTTGCCGAGGTTTCTGACCTTGATCATATCCTCCTCGGTCCTGTTTGTAAGGTCTTCGACGGTATCAATGCCCGCTCTCTTAAGGCAGTTGAAGCTTCTTACAGACATATCGAGCTCTTCGATTGTCATTTCGAGAACCTTTTCCTTCTTGGTTTCGGGTCTGTCAACAAGAATTTCGGTATTCTTTGCTTCATCCGAAAGCTCAATGAAGAGATTGAGGTGCTCGTTAAGAATTTTTGCTGCAAGAGATACAGCTTCTTTCGCATCGATGGTGCCGTTGGTTGTAACATCGAGCTCGAGCTTGTCGAAGTCGGTTATATTGCCGACACGGGTGTTGGAAACCGTGAAATTCGCTTTATAAACCGGGGTGAAGATAGAATCAGTGTAGATAACGCCGATTACAGGGTTTTCAACCGCGGCCTTATTCTTCTCCGAGGAAACATATCCTCTGCCGTGTTCGAAAGTAATCTCCATGAAGAAGGGTGCGCCCGTTTCAACGGTCGCTATGTGGTGATCGGGATTAAGTATCTCGATATCCGAATCGACCTGAATGTCGCCTGCGGTTACTTCGCCGCCGCGAACGTCGATTATGCAGGTCTTGGGTTGCTGGCAATAAAGCTTAGCAACGATGCCCTTTACATTAAGAATGATTTCGGGTACATCTTCGGTAACGCCGGGTACAGTTGAGATCTCATGAAGAACGCCATCGATCTTAACGCTGGATGCCGCAACACCGGGCAAGGAGCTGAGAAGAATGCGGCGCAAAGAGTTGCCGAGTGTGATGCCATAGCCTCTTTCAAGAGGCTCTACAACAAACACACCGTGTTTTCCGTCTTCGCTGAGCTCGGCGGTAGAAATATTCGGCCTTTCGATTTCGATCATTCTGTTTTCCTCCTCTTATAGTTGGAACTCCTGTTACACAGAAGTGATTATTTCGAATACAACTCGACGATAAGGTGTTCTTCGAACGGGAAATCAACGTCTTCTCTCTTGGGAAGTTCCTTGATAGTAGCGACGATGTTTTCCTTATCAATATCCATCCAGGAAGGTACTGTCCTTGCGGTGATATTCTCGATAAGCACCTTGAACTTTTCAAGCTTACGGCTATCTTCCTTAAGAGCAACTACATCGCCCTTGCGTACTTCGTAAGAAGGAATGTTAACCTTCTTGCCGTTAACAGTGAAATGTCCGTGAAGAACGAGCTGGCGAGCTTCCTTACGGCTGTCTGCCATGCCCATGCGGTAAACTACGTTATCGAGACGACGCTCGATCATGATGAGAAGGTTCTCACCGGTCTGGCCTTCTTTTCTGTCGGCCTTTTTGAAGTAGTTTTCAAACTGCTTTTCCAGAATGCCATAGTACCTTTTAGCTTTCTGCTTTTCGCGAAGCTGAAGGCTATATTCCTTGACTCTTCTTCTACCGCTGCCGGCACCGTGCTGACCGGGAGCCTGCGCTCTGCGGGAAAGTGCACACTTGTCGCTGGTGCATCTTTCACCCTTGAGGTAAAGCTTGCAGCCTTCTCTGCGGCAAAGGCGGCAGGAAGGTCCAGTATATCTTGCCATAATTTCCTCCGTTTAATGTTATACGCGTCTTCTCTTAGGCGGTCTGCAACCGTTGTGAGGGATCGGCGTAACGTCTTTAATGAGTGTAATGTCGAGACCTGCTACCTGAAGTGCTCTGATAGCGGCTTCTCTGCCCTGACCGGGACCCTTTACGAAAACTTCAACAGTTTTCATGCCATGTTCCAATGCGGCCTTTGCAGCGGTTTCGGCAGCCATCTGTGCAGCGAAAGGAGTAGACTTTCTGGAGCCTCTGTAACCAAGTTCGCCTGCGGATGCCCAGGAAATTGCATTACCCTGAGTATCGGTGATGGTAACGATGGTATTGTTGAAGCTCGACTGGATATGCGCCTGGCCTCTTTCGACATTCTTTCTTTCGCGACGTCTCTTGACAGTCGTTTTCTTTTGTGCTTTTGCCATTTTTCGCTATCCTCCTTTACTTCTTCTTGTTTGCGATGGTCTTAACCGGGCCTTTTCTGGTTCTTGCATTGGTCTTGGTTCTCTGACCGCGAACGGGAAGGCCTTTTCTGTGTCTGGTTCCGCGATAGCAATCGATTTCAACCATTCTCTTGATGTTGAGAGCAACTTCTCTCTTGAGATCGCCTTCAACGAGATATTCGTTTTCGATTACATCACGAAGCTTTGCGACATCTTCCTCGGTAAGATCCTTAACTCTGGTATCGGGATTGACACCGGTCTTCTTGAGGATCTCGTTGGAGCGGCTTCTGCCTATTCCGTAGATATAGGTGAGACCGATCTCAACTCTTTTTGCGTTGGGAATATCAACACCGGAAATACGAGCCATATTTAATCTCCTATCCTTGTTTCTGCTTGTGCTTCGGATTTTCGCAAATGACCATTACTTTGCCTTTGCGCTTGATAATCTTGCACTTTTCGCACATTTTCTTTACAGAAGGTTTTACTTTCATTTTATACCTCCATTCAGATTACTTTGCTCTGAAAGTTATTCTTCCCTGGGAAAGATCATAGATTGAAACTTCAACCGTTACCTTATCGCCGGGAACGACTTTTATATAGTTCATGCGCATTTTGCCGGAAATATGCGCGGTTACTATGTGACCGTTTGTGAGCTTAACTTTGAACACGGTATTGGGCAGAGATTCAACTACAACGCCCTCGCATTCAATTACATCGCTTTTAGCCAGAATAATTCCTCCTTTGTTATATCGGCTCTGATTCTGTTTCGTTCAGTGCATTCACAGCTTCCCTGATAAAGCGGTTTGTTAACCGTTCGGAAGGAAGGCGAACACTTTCGCGATCGGGCCGATCGATCGGTTTCAGGTGCTTTAGCTTCTTCTTTTTGGGATTTTCGACTTTTCTTAATCGTCCGTCCGCAATATAAACGAAGCCTTCTTCATCGGCATTGCCGATGATTGCACAGATACATCCTTTATCACGTCCTGCCAAAGATACGACCAATTGTCCTAATAAGTCATTCATTTAACAACCTCTTTAAGACGGATCCGTAAGTATCAGCACGCCATTGGCGGTTATCGCAACGGTGTTTTCATAATGAGCGGAAAGCTTTCCGTCTGCCGTTACGACTGTCCATTCGTCGTCGAGAACGCGGACATTCCAATCGCCTGCATTTACCATAGGCTCAATCGCAATCGTCATTCCCTCGCGCAAGCGCTGGCCGCGGCCCGCTGTTCCGTAATTGGGAACCTCGGGGTCTTCATGCAACTTTCTGCCGATTCCATGACCGATATACTCACGAACTACCGAGAAGCCGAAGCTTTCTACGTAGCTTTGTATCGCATAACCGATATCGCCCAAGCGAGCGCCGTCTTTTATGGCAGCTATTCCCTTGAAAAAGCTTTCTTTGGTTACCGATATGAGCCTTTGTGCTTCTTCGGAAACGTTGCCGACAGTGAAAGTAGCCGCGCAGTCACCATGATAGCCCTTATAAAAAGCGCCAACATCGATCTTGACTATATCACCGTTTTTCAGCACACGGTTTGAAGAAGGGATTCCGTGAATGATCTCCTCATTAACACTGATGCACGCCGATGCCGGAAAGCCGCCGTATCCCAAAAAGGAAGGCTTTGCTCCGTGAGACAGAATGCTTTTTTTGATCTCACGGTCGATCTGCGCGGTGGTTACGCCCTCGCGGACGCATTCACCGCCGATCTCGCGTGCGATCGCGGCAATTCTGCCGGCATCGCGCATGCGGATGATTTCATCACCCGATTTCAAAGTTATCATATTCCGAGAGCCTTCTTAATATCGGCAGTTACTTCTGCCGGAGTTTTCTGTCCATCGACAGTTACGAGAAGGTTCTTGTTTTTATAGAAACCGATAAGCGGTTCGGTTTCGGCGTGATAAACGCCAAGGCGGTTCAGCACGACTTCGGGCTTATCATCGGCGCGCAAGGTGAGCGGTGCGCCGCATTTATCACAGGTTTCGCCATCCGCAGAGGGATTATACTTAACGTGATAGCTTGCGCCGCAGGCAGAACAAAGTCTTCTGCCGCTCATACGCTCGACGATAGCATCGTCGGGAACCTCAACGTCGAGAACGACGTCGATCTTTACGCCCATTGCATCAAGCGCTTCTGCCTGAGGAATCGTGCGGGGGAAGCCATCGAGGATGAAGCCTCCCTTGCAGTCATCTTGGGCGATCCTATCCTTAACGATGCCGATTACGACCTCGTCGGAAACCAACGCGCCCTGATCGATGGCGGATTTAGCGGCAAGGCCCATAGGGGTGCCTGCTTTCATCGCCTCGCGGAGCATTGCGCCGGTTGAAAGGGTAGGAATATTCATTTCGCCGGATATGATATCCGCCTGGGTGCCCTTACCCGCACCGGGAGGGCCAAACAGAATGATATTCATAGTGCGAACTCCTTAGTCAAGGAAACCTTTATAATGGCGCATTGTGATCTCGCTTTCGAGCTGACGGGTAGTTTCGAGAGCAACGCTGACGAGAATTATCATCGAGGTGCCGCCGAATACCAGATACTGGAGAGCGGGTTGGCCGGTCCAAGAAAGAAGGATCGGGAAAATCGCCATAAAGGAGAGGAATACAGAACCCATAAGAGTTACTCTGTTAACTACCTTCTTGAGGTAGTCGGCAGTAGGCTTACCGGGTCTGTAGCCAAGGATCGTACCACCGTTCTTCTTAAGGTTGTTTGCAACTTCTACGGTATTGAAGGAAATGGAAAGGTAGAAATATGCAAAGCCTACGATAAGAAGGAAGGTTGCGATCACATAGAAAGGATAATCGGAGCTTGCCGAGAACCACTTGGTTACGCCTGCTTCCCAAGAGGGGAAGATCATTGCGAGGGTTGCGGGCATCATAACGATCGCGTTAGCGAAGATTATGGGCATAACGCCGCTCATGAGAACCTTTATAGGAAGCGAGGTGCTCATACCGCCATACATCTTTCTGCCTACCTGACGCTTAGCGTACTGAACGTTAAGACGACGCTCGGAGTTAGAGAAGAATACGGTGAGAGCGATGATAACGAGCATCATGATGATGGCAAGGAGAACCCAAAGAGTCTGGGTTGTGCCGCTCTTGATATCGAGATCAAAGCCGTCTCTGATGAGCTGATACATAGTTGTTACAAGCGAAGCACCGCGAGAAACGATGTTCGCGAAAAGAATCATCGAGATACCGTTGCCGATACCCTTATCGTCGATTCTTTCACCTGTCCACATAACGATGGAAGCACCTGCAGTAAGAGTTACAACGATAACAACTGCGGGGAACCAACCGTCTGCGATAAGGCCGGGATAGGTGTTTTTGATGGTTATATAGTAACCATATGCGGTGATGATAGCAAGAACGATCGTTACATAACGGGTGATCTTGCTGATTTTTGCCTGACCCTCGGGACCTGCCTTGGACATACGTTCAAGAGCGGGAATAGCGATGGTTAAAAGCTGAATTACGATAGACGCAGTAATGTAAGGGCTAACACCGAGAGCAAAAAGAGTACCCTGGGAGAACGCATAACCGGAAAGCATATTGAAGTATCCGAAGAGCGTATCGCTTGCACCTTCCATAAGCTTGGAAAGCTCCGCACCGTCAACGTAAGGAACAGGGATCGCAGAACCGAGCCTGTAAAGAACGAGAACGATTACAGTGAAGAGTATCTTTTTCTTCAGATCGGGTATTTTCCACGCGTTTCCGAAGACCCGGAACATTATACCACCTCAGCCTTTCCGCCTGCTGCTTCGATCTTCTCTTTGGCCTGAGCCGAGAAAACAGCCGCTTTAACGGTAAGAGCCTTAGTTATTTCGCCGTTGGCTAATATTTTGAGCCCGTCGAATCTGTTTTTGATTACTTTGTCGTTAATAAGGGTATCGATATCGATCACTGCGCCTGCTTCGTACTTGTCGAGTACTTCAACGTTTACGATAGCATACTGTTTAGCAAAGTGATTGGTGAAACCCCTCTTAGGGAGTTTTCTATACAGCGGAAGCTGACCTCCCTCGAAGCCCGGTCTGACACCGCCGCCGGAACGAGCGTTCTGACCCTTGTGTCCTTTACCTGCTGTCTTACCGTTACCGCTACCTGCACCTCTACCCTTTCTGAAGTGGGACTTGGTGGAGCCAGCAGCCGGAGAAAGCTCATGAAGCTTCATAACTTTATCCTCCTAATCTGTTAATTTCAGTTATTCAGCATCTTCGACACTGATGAGGTGGGAGATGAGAGTGATTTTGCCTTCGATGGCGTTATCCTTTTCAACGACCTTTACGTCGCCGATCTTGCGAAGACCGAGCGAGTGAGCGGTAAGAATGTGATTCTTCTTACGGCCGATGAGGCTCTTTGAAAGAGTGATCTTGACTTTTGCCATTTCTGCACCCTCCTTAATTATTGACCTGCTCGACGCTTATGCCGCGCATTTTAGCAACTTCGTCGATGGTGCGAAGCTCTTTGAGAGCCTCGAAAGTAGCCTTAACGACGTTTGCCTTATTGCCGGAACGAAGCGACTTAGCACGGATATCACGAATGCCGGCGCTTTCGAGGACTGCACGAACAGTGCCGCCTGCGATGATACCGGTACCGGGAGCGGCGGGCTTAAGGAGAACCTTGCCTGCGCCGAATTCGCCGATAACTTCGTGGGGGATCGTTGTACCTTTGAGAGAAACCTCGACAACGTTCTTCTTTGCAGCTTCGATTGCCTTGCTGATTGCATCGGGAACTTCCGCTGCTTTACCGATACCGAAACCGATGTGACCTTCACCGTCGCCTACAACAACGAGTGCCGAGAAACGAGCGATACGACCGCCTTTTACGGTTTTGGAAACTCTCTTGGTATCGATGAGGGTTTCTTTAAGTTCAAGCTTGCTGAAATCTGTCTTCATAATTCCCTCCTTAGAACTTGAGTCCGGCTTCACGGGCAGCTTCGGCGAGAGCCTTGATGCGACCGTGGTAGAGGTAACCGCCTCTATCGAAAACGACTTCGGAGATTCCCTTTTCGAGAGCTCTTTCTGCTGCGAGCTTGCCGACCTTCTTTGCTGCTTCAACGTTGCCGCCTTCGTTCTTGTCGAACGAAGCCTCGGTGCTGGAAGCTGCTACAAGGGTATTACCGACAGTATCGTCGATCACCTGGACATAAATATTATCATTGGAACGATAAACGCAAAGGCGGGGTCTAACGGGAGTACCGGAGATTTTAGCTCTGACTCTTTTATGTCTGTGAAGTCTCTTTGCGTTTTTATCTGCACGACTAACCATTTGTTATTATTCTCCTTTCCCCTATTTGCCTGCCTTGCCGGCCTTACGTCTGATCTTTTCATCAGAGTATTTGATACCCTTGCCGAGATACGGTTCGGGAGGTCTCTTACCTCTGATTTCAGATGCGAGCTGGCCGACCTGCTGTTTATTTGCACCGTTTACAATAACAGTGTTGGGATTGGGAACCTCGAAGGTGATTCCGTCGGGTTCTTCAAAAACAACATTGTGAGAGTAGCCGATGCCGAGAACGAGCTTTTTGCCTTCCTTAGCGGCCTTGTAACCAACACCGTTGATCTCGAGCTGCTTCTTGTAGCCCTCGGTTACACCGACGATCATGTTGTTGATAAGAGTTCTGGAAAGACCGTGGAGAGACTTGTGCTCTTTGATCTCGGAGGGACGCTTAACGGTGATGGTTGCGCCATCCTGCTCGATGATCATTGCGGGGTTGATCTGTTCGGAAAGAGTGCCCTTGGGGCCGGTTACGGTAACGAGATTGGTCTCGCTAACATCAACCTTAACGCCGGCGGGAACGGTAATAATCATTCTGCCTATTCTTGACATTTCATTTACCCCCTTACCAAACGAATGCGAGAACTTCGCCGCCGATGTTCTGCTTGCGAGCAGCCTTATCGGTCATGAGGCCCTTAGAGGTAGAAATGATCGCGATGCCGAGACCGTTCTTAACTCTGGGAAGCTCCTGGCTTGCCGCATAGATACGGAGGCCGGGCTTGGATACTCTGCGAAGACCCTGGATGATTCTCTGTTTGTTTTCGCCATACTTAAGGGTTACCTTGATGGTGCCCTGTTTGTTATCGTCGATAACTTCGTAGGCCTTGATATAGCCTTCATCGAGAAGGATCTGAGCGATAGCTTTTTTCATGTTGGAAGCAGGGATTTCAACAGATTCGTGCTTTGCGGAGTTCGCATTGCGGATTCTGGTGAGCATATCTGCTACTACATCGGTAATCTGCATTTCTTACTTTCCTCCTCTTACCAGCTGGCTTTCTTCACGCCGGGAATCTCGCCCTTATAAGCAAGCTCTCTGAAGCAGATACGGCAGATACCGTATTTGCGGAGATAAGCGTGAGGTCTGCCGCATATTTTACATCTGTTATATTCGCGGGTGGAAAATTTCTGTTTTTTCTGCTGCTTGAGCACCATTGCTTTTCTTGCCATTGTTATTTTCCTCCCTTACTGCTTTGCAAACGGAGCGCCGAGGAGAGTGAGAAGCTCTTTTGCTTCCTCGTCGGTGTTTGCGGTGGTTACAAATACGATATCCATGCCGCGGATCTTATCGATCTTGTCATATTCGATTTCGGGGAATATGAGCTGTTCCTTAAGACCTACGGAGTAGTTACCTCTGCCATCGAATGCGTTGGGGTTGATACCCTTAAAGTCTCTTACGCGGGGAAGCGCGAGATTGAAGAACTTATCAACGAATTCATACATGTTTTCATGTCTGAGGGTAACCTTTGCGCCGATCTTCATGCCTGCTCTGAGCTTGAAGTTCGAAACCGACTTCTTAGCAACGGTAGGAACAGCCTTCTGACCGGTGATGGCGGAAAGATCGCCGATGATGTTATCGATGATCTTAGAGTTATCTTTAGCATCGCTTTCGCAGCAGTTGATGATAACCTTTTCAAGACGCGGGATCTGCATCGGGCTCTTGTAGTTGAACTTTTTCATCAACGCGGGAGCAACATCGCTATTATAAAATTCTTTAAGTCTAGACATTGTTTAACCTCCCTGATTAAAGCGATTCGCCGCACTTAACGCAAATACGGCTTCTTTCGCCATCTGCATTGCGAACGTGCTTATATCTACGGCCGGCCTGGCACTTGGGGCAATAAAGCATAACCTTGGATGCATAGATAGCGCCTTCGGTCTTGATGATGCCGCCGGGTTCGCCCTGTCTTCTGGGCTTAACGTGCTTGGAAACGATGTGTACGCCTTCAACGATTACCTTGCCTTCTGCAGGAGAAACGCCGATAACCTTACCAACAGTCTTTTCCTTGCCGTTTGCATATTTACCGGAAATTACAACTACGGTATCGCCGGTCTTTACGTGCATTTTATTACTCATTGTTTTACGCCTCCTCAAACCACTTCGGGCGCGAGGGAGAGGATCTTCATATATCCTT
This sequence comes from Clostridia bacterium, assembly GCA_017434845.1. GTDB lineage: Bacteria > Bacillota > Clostridia > Oscillospirales > CAG-382 > Coliplasma. The sequence goes on along the minus strand of JAFSGD010000007.1, from coordinate 15,932 downwards.
TTTCGCGCAGTTCTTTAGCAACCGGGCCAAAGATACGGGTTCCAACGGGATCCTTATCCTCTTTAACAAGCACTGCTGCATTGTCATCGAAGCGAACATAGGAACCATCGGGTCTTCTGGTGGGCTGAACGGTTCTGACAACTACTGCCTTAACAACATCGCCCTTTTTGGCAACTCCGCCGGGAGCAGCCTTCTTTACGGAGCAGACGATAACGTCGCCAACTCCGGCATAACGTCTGCCGGTGCCGCCAAGTACTCGGATGCACAACAATTCTTTTGCGCCGGTATTGTCTGCGACCTTGAGACGAGACTCTTGCTGTAACATTGTGTACCTCCTAATTACTTAGCTTTCTCGATGATTTCAACGAGACGCCAGTTCTTGTCCTTCGAAAGAGGACGGGTTTCCATTATGAGTACCTTATCGCCGATGCCTGCAACGTTATTTTCATCGTGTGCCTTGAAGCGAACGGTTCTCTTAATGATCTTCTTATAAAGAGGATGCTTCACGTTATCGCGGATAGCGACGACGATAGTTTTATCCATCTTGTCGGATACAACGATACCGACTCTGGTTTTTCTGAGTGCTCTTTCCATCGTTCGTTACTCCTCCTTATGCTTTCTCTGCGAGTTCTTTTTCACGAAGAACGGAAAGAAGTCTCGCAATAGTCTTTTTGGTCTCAACGATCTTCATGGGATTGTCGAGCTGATTGATAGAGTGCTGGAAACGAAGGTTGAAGAGAGCTTCTTTCTGCTCTGCAACGTTCTTCTGCAGCTCAGAAATAGACATTTCTCTGATTTCTTTAATATTCATATTCTACTTCTACCTCCTATTTCTCGAGGTCGGCCTTGGTGGCGAATTTGCACTTGAGGGGGAGCTTATGCATTGCAAGACGCATAGCTTCACGAGCCTGTGCTTCGTCAACGCCGTCCATCTCGAACATTACTCTGCCCGGCTTAACTACTGCTACCCAGTATTCAGGCGAACCCTTACCGGAACCCATACGGGTTTCAGCAGGCTTTTCGGTTACGGGCTTATCGGGGAATATTTTGATCCAAACCTTACCGCCACGCTTAACGTAACGAGTCATAGCGACACGGGCAGCTTCGATCTGGTTGCTGGTGACCCAAGCGGGTTCACAAGCGACGAGTCCGTAGGAACCATAGGTTATGGTATTACCTCTGGAAGCCTTACCGGTGAGGCGGCCTCTCTGAACACGTCTGTATTTAACTCTCTTAGGCATTAACATTAGCGTTTACCTCCTTCGCGTGCCGAGGAACGCTTAACTTCGGGAAGAACTTCGCCCTTGTAGATCCATACCTTGATACCGATCTTACCGTAGGTAGTGTTCGCTTCCCAGAAGCCATAGTCGATGTCGGCTCTGAGGGTCTGAAGAGGAATGGTTCCTTCGTGGTAGTGTTCGCTTCTTGCGATTTCAGCACCGCCGAGACGGCCGGAAACGCAGATCTTGATACCCTTTGCCTGAAGTCTCATCGTTCTGCCGATAGACTGCTTCATAGCACGACGGAAGGAAATTCTCTTTTCGAGCTGAGCTGCGATGTTTTCTGCAACGAGCTGAGCGTTGAGGTCGGGCTGCTTAACTTCGATTACCTTAACGTCAACAACAACGTTTGCGGGAACCTTGAGGAAATCTGCGATATCCTTCTTAAGCTTTTCGATCTCGGCGCCGCCCTTACCGATAACGATACCGGGCTTTGCGCAGTAAACGATCACTCTTACACGGCTGTTATCGCGTTCGATCTCGATGGTGGGAACGCCTGCCTGCATAAGACGCTTTTTAAGGTACTTTCTGAGGTTATAGTCGGAGACGATGGTATCGCCGAAGGTTTCATCCTTTGCATACCAACGGGAACTCCAATCTTTGATTACGCCTACACGGAGACCGTGAGGATTAACTTTCTGTCCCATTATTACGCCTCCTGTCTTTCTCTGAGTACGATGGTAACGTGAGAGGTTCTCTTAAGAACGCGGAACGCTCTGCCCTGTGCTCTGGGACGAACTCTCTTCATGTTCTTGAGTATGCCAGGGGTTACAAAGCATTCGGCAACATAAAGCTTTTCTATGTCCATACCGAAGTTGTGGTCGGCATTTGCAACAGCAGATTTGAGAAGCTTTTCGATATCTTCACAAACGAGCTTGTTGGTGTTCTTGAGTATTGCAGCCGCAGCGGCAACATCTTTGCCTCTGATGAGGTCGAGCACTATCTTGACTTTTCTGGGGGTTACCCTAAGCTGTCTGAGATAAGCTCTGGATTCTCTATTTTCCACAGTTATTTCTCCTTTCAACCCCTTAGTTATTGGAAGTCTTGGAGCCGGAATGTCCGCGGAAGGTTCTTGTGGGAGCGAACTCGCCGAGCTTATGTCCGACCATATCTTCAACTACATAGACCGGAACGTGCTTTCTTCCGTCGTGAACGGCAATCGTGTGGCCGACAAATTCGGGGAAGATAGTGGAAGCGCGAGACCAGGTCTTGATAACTCTTTTTTCGCCCTTAGCGTTCATGTCTACGATTCTGCTGTAAAGCTTTTCTTCGACAAAAGGGCCTTTTTTAATGCTTCTGCTCACAGTTTATTCCTCCTCTTACCTGTCATTCTTTCTCTTTACGATGAACTTATTGGTACGAGCCTTCTTATTTCTCGTCTTATATCCGAGAGCAGGCTTACCCCAGGGGGTAACAGGACCGGGACGACCGATAGGCGAACGACCTTCACCACCACCGTGGGGGTGATCGCAGGGGTTCATTACAGAACCGCGAACGGTAGGACGAATACCAAGGTGTCTCTTCTTACCTGCCTTACCAAGCTTAATGTTCTCGTGCTCGAGGTTACCAACCTGACCGATGGTAGCTTTGCAATCGAGGCGAACGAGACGAACTTCGCCGGAAGGAAGTCTGATCTGTGCCATGCCGTTTTCCTTAGCCATGAGCTGAGCGGCTGCGCCTGCGGAGCGAACGAGCTGAGCGCCGCGGCCGGGATAAAGCTCGATGGAGTGGATAACGGTACCAACAGGAATGTTGCTGATGGGGAGAACGTTGCCGGGTTTGATATCGGCATGTTCGCCGGAGTAGAGGAGCTGGCCAACGGTTACTCCATCGGGAGCGATAGCGTAGCTCTTCTTGCCGCTTTCGTCTTCAAGAAGCATGATATAAGCGGTACGGTTAGGATCGTATTCAATACCGATAACCTTGTTAGCCGATTCGCTGTATGCACGCTTGAAGTCTATGATTCTGTACTTCTTCTTGTTGCCGCCGCCGTGATGACGAACGGTGATTCTGCCCGTGTTGTTTCTGCCCGAGTGCTTCTTAAGAATAGTGATAAGAGACTTTTCGGGGCTCTTCTTCGTGATCTCCGCGAAGGAGGGAGAAGCCATGTTTCTGCGGGACGGGGTTGTAGGTTTATATGTCTTAACAGCCATTTGCCTGTTCTCCTTTCCTTACATCAAGCTATCGAAGAATTCGATGGTCTTAGAAGCGTCGGTAAGCTTAACGATTGCTTTCTTCCATTCGGAAGTTTTGCCAACGTGGTAGCCAACGCGCTTTGTCTTTCTCTTCATGGTGATGGTGGTAACCTTTTCAACCTCTACCTTGAAGATCTCTTCAACTGCCTTTTTGATTTCGACCTTGTTTGCACTTGCCGGAACCTTAAAGGTGTATTTCTTGTCCTGCATGTTCTTGATAGAGGCTTCGGTGATTACAGGCTCTCTGATGATGTCGTAAACCGATTTCATTATGCGTATACCTCCTCAAGTTTTGCAAGTGCATCCTTAGCGATGACCATTTTGTCATACTTAAGAATGTCGTAAACGTTAATAGTGTTAACAGGAGCGGTGATTACACCGGGGATGTTAGCCGCAGAGCGAACCACGTAATCGTTAACGTCGGTGGTAACGATCATTGCTTTGCCGTCAACGTTGATAGCGTTAAGGAAGTTGACTACGTTCTTGGTCTTGTAGCTGTCGAGCGCGATATTGTCAACGACAATCAGTTCGTTCGAAACTACCTTAGAGGTAAGAGCGGAGAAAAGTGCAACTCTCTTGAGCTTCTTGTTGATGCTGATGCGATAGGTTCTGGGCTTGGGGCCGAGGGCGATACCGCCGTGAACCCACTGAGGAGCACGGGTAGAGCCCTGTCTTGCTCTGCCGGTACCCTTCTGTCTCCAAGGCTTTCTGCCGCCACCGGAAACTTCGCTTCTGGTGAGGGTGGACTGGGTGCCCTGGCGCTGGTTGAGCAAATATGCTCTGACAACGGAATGTACTGCTGCGTTGTTAATCTCGGCAGCAAATATCTTGTCGGAAAGAGTTACTTCGCCGCAAACCTTTCCTTCCATGTTGTAAACATTTACTGTAGGCATTTCTTATCCTCCTTCCGCTTATTTCACAGTGCTGCGGAGGTAAACGATTCCACCCTTTGCACCGGGAACCGCGCCCTTAACAGCGATGAGGTTGTTGTCGGGATCGATCTTTACGATTTCAAGGTTAAGCATTGTTACCTGCTCGTTACCGTACTGACCGGCCATCTTCTTGTTCTTGAAGATGTGCGCGGGGTCGATAACACCCATGGAACCGGACTGACGGTGAACAGGACCTGTACCGTGAGTCATTCTGAGTCTGTGAAGACCCCATCTCTTGATCGCGCCCGAATAGCCATGACCCTTAGTGATACCGGTGATGTCAACCTTTTCGCCAACCTCGAAGGTGTCAGCGGTGATGACGTCGCCGATGTTCATGGAAGCGGAATCATCAAGACGGAATTCTTTGAGGTACTTTTTGAAGGAGACCTCAACCTTTTCGAAGACGCCCTTCTGGGGCTTGTTGAGCTTTCTTTCGGGAATGTCCGAGAAGCCAAGCTGAACAGCTTCATAGCCGTTCTTTTCGTTCGTTCTCTTCTGAACGACAACGCAGGGACCTGCGCTGATGACAGTTACGGGAATAACCTTGCCCTTTTCATCAAAGAGCTGGGTCATACCGAGCTTTCTGCCGATGATGCCTTTTTTCATTTAATTATCCTCCTTAGGCCATTGGTTGAACGGTCAAAACGCCGAACAACGTAACCTTAATTTGAACTGGTTTAGAGCTCGACGTTGAAATCCACGCCGGCGGGAAGATCGGTGCTCATGAGAGCTTCGACGCAAGCCTTAGAGGGCTTGATGATGTCGATAAGACGCTTGTGAGTACGATACTCGAACTGTTCGCGGCTGTCCTTATATTTGTGAACTGCGCGAAGGATGGTGATGATCTCTTTATCGGTGGGAAGCGGAATAGGACCGGAAACGGTTGCGCCGTTGCGCTTTGCGGTTTCAACGATCTTTTCTGCTGCACGATCGATAAGAGTGTGATCGTAGCTCTTAAGACGGATTCTGATCTTGTCTTTCTTTGCCATTGGTTTTTGCCTCCAAAATATAATAATGTAATAATTTGACGGCAGAGCCGCGGACACTGCGCCGGGCGTTTCGAATAACACCCTTAAAAAATGCCCGTTGCCTGCGCCCGATTGTCGGACATACTCTGCCATAGTTACCTGCAGGATCGCAGCAATCTACAGCTTCATCGCACACCAAGCGGATTCGATTTTACCACATATACAAAAAATAATCAATAGTTTTGGTCAAAATTACCCATATATAAATGTAAATAATTTATGAACAAAAAAGACACCGTTTTTTATCAAAAAAGGATTTACAAAGGCGATAAATTCGCTATAATAGATTTTATAAGATATATATTATATATAATAAAAAGGAAGACTTTTGACATGAAAATCGAACGCAGAAACAGCGGAACCTGCTCGCGCAGCGTTAGCTTCAACATCGACGAAAAACATATTGTTACAAATATTTCTTTTGAAGGCGGATGCAACGGCAATCTAAAAGGCATCGCCGCACTTTGCGAGGGCAGAACCGCCGAGGATATTTTAAACCGCTGCAACGGCATTAAATGCGGGTTTAAAAACACATCCTGTCCCGACCAGCTTGCAAAGGCAATGGAAGAAGCTATTGCAAAGCTTCAAACCGTTAACGCATAAATGATTTTCATAACTTTTTAGGGGGATATTACCATGATGAAGGAATTTGAAAGATGGTTAAATAACGAAAAGCTCGACGAAGCAACAAGAGCGCGTCTTAACGAGATCAAGGACGACGAGACCGCCATTGCCGAGCGCTTTGCCGTTCCCATGAGCTTCGGCACGGCAGGATTAAGAAGCACAATGGACGTCGGCATTTCGAAAATGAACGTTTACACCGTTGCGCAGACAACACAGGGCTTAGCCGAGCTTATCATTTCGGCAGGCGGACAGGATCGCGGTGTTGCGGTTTGCTTCGACAGCAGAATCGATTCCGACACCTTTGCGCACGTTGCCGCCGAGGTTCTTACCGCAAACGGAATAAAGGTTTATCTTTTCGAAAGCCTGCGCCCCACACCCGAGCTTTCATTTGCAATACTTTACTACAACTGCATTGCGGGCATCAACGTTACCGCATCGCACAACCCCAAGGAATACAACGGTTATAAGGTTTATTGGGATGACGGAGCACAGCTTCCGCCCGAGCACGCCTCGACCGTTTCGCAAAGCGCCGCAAACACCGACATTTTCGATGGCGTTAAGCGCATTTCGCTTGAAGAAGCAAGCGCAAACGGACTTCTTGTTATGATCGGCGAGGAATGCGACGAGGCCTTTCTTAAAGCCGTTCTTGATTGCCGCCTCGACCCCTCGGTTACCGAAAAATACGGTAACGAGGTCGGCATTGCATACACCGCGCTTCACGGAACGGGATATAAGCTTGTTCCCGAGGCTTTAAAGCGTTGCGGTATCGACAAGCTTATTACCGTTGACAGCCAGATGACACCCGACGGCAACTTCCCCACCGTTGCATCGCCCAACCCCGAAAACCGCGAATGCTTTGAAGAAGCTGTTAAGAAGCTTAACGAGGAAGGCAGAGATTGCGGCGCAATTATTGCCACCGACCCCGACGCAGACAGAATCGGTCTTGCAATAAAAGACGACAAGGGCGAATTCTTTGCACTTAACGGCAACCAGATCGGCGCACTTCTTATCGACCATATAATTAAAATAAGGAAGGAAACCGGAAAGCTTCCCGCAGATGCATGCGCTATCAAATCGGTGGTTTCATCCAATCTTTTTGATGCGATCTGCGAAAAGAACGGTGTTCGCCACATCAGTGTGCTTACCGGCTTTAAATACATCGGCGAAAAGATCAAGCAATGGGCCGCCGACGGAAGCAACACTTTCATCTTCGGCTATGAAGAAAGTCAGGGATATCTTTCGGCAGGATATGCGCGCGATAAGGATGCAGTCGGCGCAAGCGTTCTCGCGGCTGAAATGGTCTGCCGCCATTATGCAGAGGGCAGAACCGTTTATCAGGCATTGCAATCGCTTTACGATGAATACGGAATCTATCGTGAGCAAGTGCTTAACGTTAAGATAACCGGCATCGACCCGATGGCGCTAATGGGCGAGACAATGGCAGAGATTCGCGGAAAGACGATTGATACCATCGGCGGATTTAAGGTTTGCGCTCAGCGCGATTATTCCACCGGAATTATCAAGGATATTTGCAACGGATCCGAACGCCCGACCGGTTTACCCAAGAGCGATATGCTTTATTATGAGCTTGAGGGCGGCTCGGCGGTTATCATTCGCCCCTCGGGAACCGAGCCCAAAATAAAGGCATATATTCTTATTCGCGCCGAAAGTGAGTCTGCCGCCTCCGAGGCAACGGCGAAATGCATTGAAGATTGTGAAAAACTGCTTAAGAAAGGCTGATAAGCATGGACGAAAGACTCCAACAGCTATTTGATGAAATATACACACCCATAGAAAAGCTTGACGTTACGGCTTACATAACCAAAGAACCGCTTCCCTATTCAGAGCGCAAAAACGGCAGAAAAGCCGAGCTTAAAGAAGGGGACAAATGGGGCGAGCTTTGGGATTGCGCATGGATGAACATGACATGCGCTATCCCCGCGAACGCAGAAGGCAAGCTCGCTTTGCTGCTTGACGTTGGCGGCGAGGGATGTGTTTTTGACAAAAACGGAAACCCCTTTAAGGGAATTACCAACAAGGACAGCTCTTATTCGTTCCACCTCGGAATGCCGGGCAAGGTCGTTGTTTATCCGAGCGAAGAAATGCTCGAAAACGGCAAGCTTGATATTTGGGTAGATTGCGGTGCAAACGATCTGTTCGGAGAAAACGTGGATTCGCCTTTTGAGCTTATCGGTATTCTTCACAAGGCGCGTCTTGCATCCACCGACGAAAGAAAGCGTTCGCTTTATTACGACCTTGAGGTTATTAAGCATCTTGCGGATGCAACCAAGGAAGAAAGCCTGAAGAATGCGGCGAACGAATGCTTTGAAAAAGCAATCGAACTTTACAAAACCGATATCTCCTCTGCCGAAGAGCTCACAAAGGCGTTCCTTTCACAGAAGAGCGACAACGATTTTGAAATTACCGCGTTGGGACATGCCCATATAGACCTTGCATGGCTTTGGCCTCTTCGCGAAACCAAGCGCAAGGCGGCAAGAACGTTTTCAACTCTTATGCGCAACAGCGCAATCTATAAAAACTATCTTTTCGGCGTTAGCCAGCCGCAAATGCTCGAATGGGTTAAAGATGAGCATCCCTCACTTTATGCCGAAATGAAAAAACTTTATGCCGACGGCAGACTTGAGCTTCAGGGCGGTTTTTGGGTCGAAAGCGATACCAATGTTCCCTCGGGCGAGAGCCTGATAAGGCAGATGCTTTACGGCAAAAAGTTTTTCCGCGACGAATTCGGATATGAGCAGGAGATTCTTTGGATACCCGACGTTTTCGGCTATTCGGCACAGCTGCCGCAAATAATGGCAAAAAGCGGTGTTAAATACTTTTTAACCATTAAAATGAGTTGGAATGCAGTTAATCTGTTTCCGCACAGCACGTTTAACTGGGTTGGTCTCGACGGTTCAAGCATTTTAACGCATATGCCGCCCGAGGGCAACTATAACAGCGCGGCAAGAGCCGAATCGTTTATTAACACCGAGGAAAAATTCCGCGAGCGCGATATCGACAACAAGGCGATGCTTCTTTACGGTATCGGCGACGGCGGCGGCGGTCCCGGAATGGAGCATTTGGAAAGACTTGAACGCGAATATGATCTTATCGGTCTTCCCAAAACCAAACAGGGCTTTGCCATTGATTTTTTCAGAAAGATCGAAAAGGAAAAAAGCAAATATCCCGAATATGCGGGCGAGCTTTATCTTGAAAAGCATCAGGGAACTTATACAACGCAATCACGCAATAAGCGCTATAACAGAAAGTGTGAGTTTGCGTTCCACGATGCCGAGATTATGTCAACCTTATCGGCTTGCACAAAGGGCTTTGATTACCCGAAAGAAAGGCTTGAAAAGCTTTGGAAAGAGGTTCTGCTTTATCAGTTCCACGATATAATTCCCGGCTCTTCGATAAAGCGGGTTTACGATGAGACCGACGTTAGATATGAATATATTCTCGGTGAGATCAAAAAGATAGAAGCCGAGGCTTTCGAAAAGATCAGCTCGGGCGACGGGCAGTGTGTTTTCAATCCTTCGCCGTTTGAATTCAACGGTTTTATCGAAAACGGAAGCGGATACAGCTATATTTCGGCGCCTGCAATGGGCTTCGGCAGGGTTGAAAATCCCTCCTTTGAGGGCGTTAAAGCCACAGAAAGCACTATTGAAAACGACCTTATCAAGATCACCTTTAACAAAAACGGCGGCATTGATTCGGTTATCGGCAAGGGCGACAGCTTTGAATATCTTGACGGAGAAGGCAACGTTCTTAACGTTTACGAGGACAACGAAAACGCTTGGGAGGTGCCCGAGGATTTCGCGGTTAACCCCCGAGAACGCTTTGAATTACAAGGTGTTTCGGTTAAAACGGTTGACGGTGTTGCAGAGCGCACGAGCGTTTATAAGCTTGGCAACAGCACTCTTACGCAAACGGTTGCCGTTTACCCCAACAGCGCACGTGTTGATTTCAAGACCGAGGTTGATTGGAACGAAACTCACAAGATGCTCAGAACCTCGTTCCCCCTCGCCGCAAAGAGCGATCTTGCAAAATGCGAGATACAATACGGCAGCATCGAGCGCCCGACCCACCGCCGCGACAGCTTTGCAAAAGCAAAAAAGGAGATTTGCGCTCACAAGTGGGTTGATATTTCTAACGGCGAGCACGGTGCCGCATTGCTGAACGATTGCAAATACGGACACAGGGTTTGGGACAGCGTTCTTGATATAAACCTTTTAAGAAGCAGCATGTATCCCGGAATCGACGCCGACAAGGGCAAGCAGGTCTTCACCTATTCGTTGCTTGTTCACGGAAGTGATTATGTAAACCATATCACCAAGGAAGGCTATGCTTTGAACGACCCCGCCGTGATCTTGAACGGAGCGGTTGACGAAAGCCTTATCGGTGAATCGCTCGTTAAGCTTGACTGCAACGGCTCGGTTGCGATCGATTGGATGAAGCTTTCCGAGGACGGAAGCGGAATTATCTTAAGAGCCTATGAATTTGCGGGCAAAGCCTGCGAGGCGGATATTTCGCTTAACGGTATTTTCGGTGCCGAAAAAGCAATGCTTTGCGACAACATGGAAAACGAGATAAGCGAGGTTAACGGTAAAGTAAGCTTTAAGCCTTTTGACATTATCACGCTTAAGTTCACAAAATAACAGCTATAAAATTCAAGGTGCATTGCAGCGAATTTGCATTGCGCCTTGTTTTTTTGGAAAAAATATGTAATAATGATAAATAATTACACGTTGATAATGGTTTGTTAATTATTTTGTGTATATAATATATCATTATTCTATTTTTCTCTTATTATAAGGAGTTTAAATATGCTTGAGCTGAGAGATATAAAGAAATCCTATATAATCGGCGACACCGTTACCGAAGCACTCAAGGGCATTTCGATCAATTTCCGCGAAAGCGATTTCGTTGCGATATTGGGTCAATCCGGCTGCGGCAAAACCACGTTGCTAAACGTTATCGGCGGCTTGGATAAATATGATTCGGGCGATTTGAAAATCAACGGCAGATCGACGAAGGAATACAAGGATTCGGATTGGGATGCTTACCGCAACCATTCTATCGGCTTTGTTTTTCAATCATATAACCTTATTCCCCACCAAAGCGTGCTTCAAAACGTTGAGCTTGCGCTTTCGCTTTGCGGCGTTTCGAAATCGGAGCGCAGAAAACGCGCAAAAGCGGCTCTCGAGCAGGTTGGACTTAAGGACCAAATAAACAAGAAGCCGCTTGAGATGTCGGGCGGACAGATGCAAAGAGTCGCCATTGCACGCGCGCTGGTCAACAACCCCGATATTATTCTTGCCGACGAGCCCACGGGCGCGCTTGATTCGGAAACCAGCATTCAGGTTATGGATATTCTCAAAGAGATATCCAAGGAACGCCTTGTTATAATGGTTACCCACAACCCCGAGCTTGCGGAAAAATATGCCACGAGAACGATCCGAATGCTTGACGGCGTTGTTTTGAGCGACTCGGCGCCCTTAACCGAAGAAGAGATAGCCAAAGAGGAAAAGAAGGATATCGAGAAGACCGAAAAGGCCAAAAAAGCAAAGCGTCCCTCGATGTCGCTGAGAACCTCGTTCGGGCTTTCGCTTAAAAATCTTTTCACCAAAAAGGGCAGAACCATTTTAACCAGCTTTGCGGGAAGCATCGGCATTATCGGAATTGCGCTGATATATGCAGTCTCGCAGGGCATGACATCTTATATAAACGTTTTGCAGGAGGACACCCTTTCATCTTATCCGCTAACGCTTGAATCGCAGCACATGGATATCGGTTCGCTTCTCGAAACCTTTATAAGCAAAGCCGAATCCTCTTCTCAGCACGAAAAGGATGCTATTTATCAAAAGGCGATGTTCTACAATCTTGTAAACTCGCTTAACGCAATGGAAACCACCGAAAACGATCTTGCTTCTTTCAAGGAATATATCGAAGCCGAACGTTATAAAGAGGATGGCGATAGCGGTCTTTACGAGGCGCTCAACGGCGTTCAGTATACCTACGATATGGATATGCTCGTTTACACCAAGAGTGTTGACGGCACGATAATACAATCGGATTCGCAGGCACTTCTTCAGGAGCTTTTGATCGAATATTTCGGAATAGACCTTTCCTCGATGATCGGCATGAGCGAGGATTACGGCATGATGGGAAGTTCGTCATCTATGAGCATGTCGCCCATGGGAAATTCGGCTGTGCTTTGGCAGGAAATGCTTCCCGGCGATAACGGAAAGCCCATAAATCCGCTTCTTGAGAAGCAATATGACGTTATATACGGCACTTGGCCGACGCAATATAACGAAATAGTTTTGGTGGTTGACCAAAACAACGAGATCGACGATATGACGCTTTATGCGCTCGGTCTTAAATCGAAAGAGGATATCGATGCGCTTGCGCAGGCGGCATTTAACAAGACCTCTATAGAGGTTAACACGCAAAAGTGGAGCTTCGAAGAAATTTGCGACATGGATTTCAGAACCGTTCTTTCTTCGGATTGCTATACCTATGACGAAAAGACCGGACTTTATACCGACCTGCGCGACACGCAGACCGGACTTAAATATCTTTACGATAACGGAACGGTTCTTAAGGTTTCGGGTATTATACGCCCGAACGAAGACGCGGTTTCCACTATGCTCACCGGCGCGATCGGATATACCGGCATGCTTACCGAATACGTTATCGAAAACGCAAAGGATTCGGAGGCAATAAAGGCTCAGCTCAACGATCCCTCTACCGATATTTTCACCGGACTTCCCTTCCGCGAAAACACGGGCAATCTTTCTAACGAAGAAAAGATCGCCGAGTTCAATGAATATATAAGCAAGCTTGATATCGCCAAAAAGGCAGAAGCCTATATTAAAATAAAGTGCATTCCCCCTGCAGAGCTTATCGAAAGCACGCTTACCCAAACGCTCGGAAGTATGACAAGAGCCGAAATGGAATCGGTTATGCTCGGCGCGTTTACACAGCAGATGGGCATGTCGGAAAACGAAGTCAAGAATTATATTGCCGCAATGAGCGACGAGGATATTACCGAGATCTTCAGCCAAATGATAATAGAGCAGACCAAAGCCGCTTATGCCGCAGAGGCAGCATCGAAGCTTGCGGGAACCGATCCCGCTTCGCTTGCCGCGCTTTTGGATGCCGAGCTTCCGAGCTATACCGAGGAACAGCTTGTTATCTATCACGACGAGGTGCTTGTGTTCTCGGATTCGAGCTATGAGGGCAACCTTAAGGAGCTTGGATACGTTAATCTTGATGATCCCTCGACGATAAACCTTTTTGCTTCGAGCTTTGAGAACAAGGATATTATCGTTGAAGCTATCGCGAACTACAACAAAAACGTGGGCGAGCTTGAAAAGATAACCTACACCGACTACGTTGGCTTGATGATGTCTTCGATAACCACCATTATCAACGCAATAACCTACGTTCTTATTGCATTCGTTGCAATTTCTCTGTTTGTATCTTCCATTATGATCGGCGTTATAACGCTTATTTCGGTTCAGGAAAGAACGAAGGAGATCGGCATCCTGCGCGCTATCGGCGCATCGAAAAAGAACGTTTCGAGCATGTTCAATGCCGAAACGGTTATGATCGGATTCGCGTCGGGTGTGATAGGCGTTTTGGCAACCTATCTGCTTTGTATTCCCATTAACATTATTCTTCACCACCTTACTGACATTAACAACCTTAATGCCGAATTGCCGATACCGGCGGCGTTGATCCTTATCGCCATAAGCGTTATTTTAACGCTTTTCGCAGGCATTATTCCCTCTTTAAGTGCCGCAAAGAAGGATCCCGTTGTTGCTTTGAGAACAGAATAAAGGAGCTTACAGCGCTTTGCAAAATGCGAAGCGCTGTTTCTTTCTTTATTATATTTCCAAAGCAAAGATTTGGTAAATAAAACTGTTGACAACAAACACGCATTTTGATAATATATAGTAGAGGGAAATTGCGATTACAACGCGAAAACGCGGTTTTTGACTGAATATCCCACAGCTGCGACAGCATTGCGGCAGCCGCAACACCTGCTTTGAACGATTCAAGGCGAAAAACAGGAGAAAAAACATGGGTATTATTGAATTTATCACCCTTATCGGCGGCGTGGCGTTTTTCCTTTACGGCATGGCCGTAATGTCGAACGGCTTGGAGAAAATGTCGGGCGGCAAGCTTGAAACAACGCTTAAAAAAATGACCTCAAATATTTTTAAGAGCCTTACGGTCGGCGCCGGAATTACGATTGCGATGCAATCCTCTTCCGCAATGACGGTTATGCTGGTTGGCCTTGTTAACTCGGGCATTATGAACCTTAAGCAAACCGTTGGCCTTATTATGGGCTCGAACATCGGCACAACGCTTACGGCTTGGCTTACCTCGTTGGTTGGTGTTGAGGGCGGCGGCGACGGATTCAATTTTATGGATTTGTTAAAGCCCGCAAACTTTTCGCTTATTTTTGCTTTGCTCGGTGTTTTGTTCATTATGGGCAAAAACAAAAAACGCAAGGATATCGGTAACATCATCGTCGGCTTTGCCGTTCTTATGTGCGGCATGGGTCTTATGGGCGATTCGGTTTCCGCGCTTAAGGACGATCCCGAATTCGCAAAGCTGTTAACCGTTTTCCATAATCCTGTTTTCGGTGTTATCATCGGTGCGTTGATCACCGGTATTATCCAGAGCTCGGCGGCTTCGGTTGCGATTTTGCAAACGCTTGTCGGTCCCGGCTCGGGCTTCACCTTTGGAATGGCGATTCCGATAATTATGGGTCAGAACATCGGCACCTGCGTTACTGCGCTTATTTCAAGCTTCGGTGTTAACCGCAACGCAAAGCGTGTTGCGATAGTTCACATGGCTTTTAATATAATCGGCACGGTCGTTTGCTTGATTTTATTCTATTTATTGCACTGGATATTCAATTTTGCATTTATCAATGCCGAAATCGACGCTTTCGGCATCGCGATATGCCACATGGCGTTCAACGTTGTCACCACTGCAATGCTTCTTCCCTTCTCGAACGCACTTGTTGCGCTTGCAAACAAGATCATCCCCGACAAGGGAGAAAAGGAAAAGATCGCATTCCTCGACGAAAGACTTCTTGCAACCCCCTCAATTGCTATTTCGGAATGCAATAATATTACCGTTAAAATGAGCATTATTGCGAAGAACGCAATGATCGACGCATTAAGCGTGCTTAATAAATTCGATAAAGCCGTTGCCGCCAAGGTTGAAGAGGACGAGGGGGTTATCGATAAATACGAGGACAAGCTCGGCACATATCTTGTTAAGCTTTCAAGCAACGATATAACCGAGCGCGACTCGAAGAGCGTTTCGACGATGCTTCACTCCATCGGCAACTTCGAGCGCATCAGCGACCACGCGGTTGATATTGTTAAGACCGCGCGAGAGCTTAACGACAAGAAGCTTAAGTTCTCTGACGAAGCGCAAAAAGAGATCGCCGTTGCGGAAAGCGCGATTCGCGAGATAATCGAGCTTACCTTTACCGCTTTTGAAAAAGGCGACATTGAAATGGCAAGAAGAGTTGAGCCGCTTGAGCAGATCATCGACAGAATAACCGCCGAGATGAGAGTTAACCATATTACAAGACTTCAGACCGGCAACTGCACTATCGAGCTTGGCTTTATTCTTAACGACCTTGTTAACTGCATCGAGCGTGTTTCCGACCACTGCTCGAACATTGCGGTTGCGATGATAGAGGTCGCGGAGGGCGAATTCGAGACACACAAATATCTTAACAGAGTTAAGAGCGGAAACGACGAGCAATTCATTAATGCATATAATGAATATGCCGAAAAATACTCTCTTATATAACCGGACCGAGTATAAACGAGCTAT
>JAFSGD010000067.1 GCA_017434845.1 Clostridia bacterium | reverse complement strand
TGGAACTGCTGTTTAAAACAAATTACATGTCCGAAGAAGAATATAAAGTTCTTGACTCCGCTTGTACAAGTCTTCGTGTTATGCTGATTGCCTCCATCAACACCGCAAAGGAGAATGCAAAATAAAAAAGAAAGTGATACTTATCGTTGTTTTTGCTGCTATTATAATTCCGGCCGTACTTTGGGCATCGGCTCTAATCAAATGTGAGATCCTTACACAAAAATATTATGATGATTTTGAACAAGCGTATACACAAAATACAATGCTTGGAGAAATGGAATATTTCAAAGTATTAAGCTGCGATGAAAATACAGCCGAGGTCTACTATGTCGGCAAAGGTATGACAGACGCAAATGTATTATCATTCGAAAACAACAATGGTGTATGGCAAGAAATATCTTGGAAAACAATTTGGTCTACATCGGGAAGTGCGTCCGAAGTTATATATCCATATTGGTGGCACTTTATTTATGGCGGATTATAATTGTTACACTACTTTTGGTCGTTCTTACCTCCACTTATACTACTTTTAGTCGCTCTTTCGCGATTTCATTGAAAAGTATTGTAATATGCAGTATAATGAATTTCAAAACGCGAGTCGCCTATTTCAAATCAAAAACGGCAGGAATGATCCTGCCGTTTTTTATATTGAGCTCATTACTTTTCAGCAAGCTTTTTTTCGAGCTCGTTGATACGCTCTTTAAGCGCATTGAGCTCTTGTGCAACAGGGTCGGGGATGTTGCATTGGTCGAGAGTTTGTTCCTTTTCGATGGTTTTGCCGCGAACAACGCGCGCCGGAATACCGACAGCGGTTGAATTATCGGGGATATCCTTAAGCACCACCGCGCCTGCGGCAATCTTTGAGTTATCGCCGATAACAACGGGACCAAGCACCTTTGCGCCTGCGCCGACCATAACGTTATTTCCGATGGTGGGGTGGCGCTTGCCGACGTGTTTGCCCGTACCGCCAAGGGTTACGCCCTGATAGATCGTGCAGTTATCGCCGATTATTGTTGTTTCGCCGATAACAACGGCACAGCCGTGGTCGATAAACAAGCCCTTGCCTATCTGCGCGGCGGGGTGAATTTCTATGCCGGTTGCATTTCTTGCCGCTTGGCTGACGGCGCGCGCGGCAAAGAACATACCTTTTTTATAAAGCTTGTGGGCAAGCCTATGTGCAAGAACAGCATGAAGACCGGGATAAAGCAAAAGCACCTCGGCATTGGTTCTTGCGGCGGGATCGCGGTCGCGAATCGAGCGAACCTCGCTTTTGAGCTCACCGAAAAACGAATCGGTCTTTTTTCTGAGCTGTTTTATTCTTTTTTCGAATTCCGCTATTTCGCGGCTGTAATCAGGTGAATTCATAAACAACACTCCGTTGCGGGAAAGTTTATTTATCGGAAACGCTTCGATGACCGATAGAATTTATTTTTACCTCTTCGCCGATAACGTAAACCTCGAAAACAAGGGTTCGGGTCTCATCGGGAAGAATATCGGTTCTGAACGTTCCGTTATTCTCGAAAATTCGGTAGCTTACTTCATATATCTCGGCACGAACCTCGCCATAAGCGGTTTGCTTTGCCGATGAATTAAAGAGCTTTACGTTTATATCATAGACAGCCTGCATTGTGAAGCTTTCGGGGATCAATGCAGGATCTTTCTTTATACATTCTTCGGTGAAGAACGAAGGATAGCTTTGATGATCGCCTTTTACAAGGCAATCGAAATAACGGTAGAAGAATGCCGCTGAATCGGAGCTGTCGAGCGGGTCTGCCGAAGGAACGTCAATCACCTCGCCGAATCGGTCGTAATAAACGCGGCGATTGAGCGAAAGATAAACGTCATCAGACAGGATATCCCTGCTGTAATCGGGCTCGAAGAAGAGCCATTCGTTGAAGGAAGCTTCTTCCTCTTCGCCGATTGAAGCGATAAAATCGGTTAAAAGCGGAATAACCGCAACGAAGGCGCCAAGCAGCAAAAGAGCGGCAAGCACGACGATAACGGTTGTTTTTATTCTTTTTTTAGCGACGGTTGCATCGCGTTTTTCAGATATTTCGCGTTTTGAAGAAGGCTTGTTATTTTCCATATTCTTATAAACCACGGGGCACGCAAGACTGCGTGCCCCGCATTTTTTGTTACATTTCTATAAAGCGTTTGAGGTTATCGCAACCGATGCGAACGCCCTTTAAGGCATCTTCCATACCCTCGAACTCGATTGTAAGGAATCCGTCATAGCCGTTGCGGCGAAGTGTGTTTATGCACTGACGAACGGGAACGTCGCCCTGGCCGATTATCGAGCCGCGGAGATAGTTGCCGCCGCGGGACATGAACCAGCCCTCACCGGGGTTATCGAGCGAGCCGCTCTTCTTATGGAAATCCTTTGCGTGAGCATGGAATGCATAAGGAGCGAGCAAGCCGACAGCATAGTTATGATCGGCATCGGCACAGGCAAAGTTGCCGATATCGACAAGCGCACCGAAATTGGGATGATTAACCGCGTTGATAAGCTTTTCAACACGGTCGGGATCCTGAGCGAAGAAGCCATGGTTTTCGATACAGGTTTTAATTCCCTTTGTTTCAGCATATTCGGTTACTGCACGATATGCCTTTGCAAGAATGGGAAGAACATGATCGAAGCTTCTTCCGGTTTTAACGCTTACGGGATAGCCGGGGGTTGCATCGTGACGGATCACGGGGCAACCGTAAGCCTCGGCGACGTCAACAAGGCCCTTAACGCGCTCGATTTCGGCATCGAGATCGCGGTTGAGGAAATCTGCGCCCACGCAGAAGCAAAGCGGCTGAATGCCGACGCTTTTGCAATAATCGCCGATATCCTTTGCATAAGCCTTATAAGCCTCGAGATCGTTGGCATACTGAGGAGTTTCGACAAAATCGACACCCTCTGCGCCAAACTCTTTAACTTTATCGATACATCCCTTTATTCCAAGGGATTCATTATAGCCGTGAAAGCTATAAAGACTAACGCCTATTTTCATGCAAATTTACCTATTAATTATAGAATTATTGAGAATTAGTCGAGAGTGATAGTGGGGATCTTGGACCAGTCGTTGATACCGATGATGCCGCCGCCGTCACGAAGAGTGATGTTCTTGAATTCGGTGGTGGTGGAACCAAGGTTGAAGGAAACGGAAACGCCAACCTCGTCGCCCTTCTTGGGAGCGAAGGGAGCATCTGCTGTGCCGAGATCGGACCACTTGATAGCTGCTTCGTAGGTTGTGATCTGGCCTTCGCGGATTACCTTAACGTTTTCGCACTGCTTGGAGGTATCGCCCTGCCATACGCAAGTTACGGTCTCGCCATCGTTGTTAACGCCGAAGCCGTACTGACGCATCATGTTTTCCTGAGTGGAAGTGGTATCAACCGCCCAATCCCAGTGCTCGTTGATGTAATCGGTGTCTCTGCCGTAAGCGGAGAGGTTAACCTGAATGCAGGTGTATGCCCACATCTTGCCGGGGTCTGCAACGGTTACTGCATTGTCGTGGGTAGGAGTATCAACAATAACGCCGAGGTAGAGGTATTCTGCATCATAGGTCATGTAAACCTCTGCAGTGGTGGTGTAGTTGTTAACTTCGAACTGAGCGTAGGACACGAGCTTGTTATCGGGCTTAACTTCCCAGATAGCCTTGCCGTATTCCTTAGAGCTTACCTTACCGTCAACGGTAGGAGCGGTCTTAGCCTTGTCGATATCAGTATCGAGGCCGGTGTTGGGCATGAAGCCGTGGGGGAAGAGGGGGTTGGTGGTAGAGATGATACCGTTGATCTTATCGGTAAGATCCTTCCAGATAACGATTACGAAGCCGTCCTTGGGGATGGAAACATCCTTGGGAGCCTTGCCTACTTCGTAGGTCTTGGTCTTAACGTAAGCGAACTTGCTGTGATCGTATTCAGCAACGATAACCGCATAGTCGGCATAATCCTGATCGATAGCCTTGATGGTCTTGCCGTAAGCATAGGTGAATACAGCGGTGTCGCCGGCTTCAACTTCTTCGTTGAACTTGGTGAGCTGGAGAGAGGTTGCATCGGTAACACGAATGTCGGTTCTTGCGCCGTTACCGGTTGCTATCTTCCAGGAGATGTACTTATTGATGTAAACCACTTCGCCGGGGTCTTTTTCGTCGCCTGCTTCGGAAGAAGTGTCACCAGAAACGTCGGCAGAGCTGTCGTCGGAAACGTCAGCAGAGCTGTCGTCGGAAGTGTCAGCTTCAGAAGAGGTGTCGGCAGAGCTGTCTGCTTCGGAGGAAGCGTCTGCTTCGGAGGATGCATCTGCTTCGGAGGAAGCGTCAGCTTTGGAGGATTCGTCGGCATCAGCCTTGGAAGAGGTGTCTGCTTTGGAGGAGGCGGTGAATGCAGTGCTGCTTTCGTTGCCTTCTTCGGTGTTACAAGCCACAAGAGAGATTGCGAACACGCAGACGAGAAGAATTGCAATAAGTTTCTTCATGATTGGGTTAAGCTCCTTTTTATTTATTTATTTTTTTGGAACGCAAAATAATAATTATAACCGCAACGACGATAATAACAACGAGCGCCGCGATTCCGATAACGATATAAACCGTGATTCCGTTATCTTCCGAGCTGTCCGGCGAGCTGTTCGCATCGGTCGACGATTCGGATGCGGAAGCATCGTCGGCAGGCTCAACGATTATGGTTATTTCAACCGTGTTGGATTCGTTATAGCCGTCGGTTACCGAAAGGCACGCGACGTAGGTTCCGGGCACGCTGTCTGCCGCCTGAGCCTCGATAAAGCCGTTGCCCTCTGCCGCAAAGAAAACACCCTCGGGCTTTTCTATATTGGCGATTTTGAGCTTCATTTTTGCGGTATCTTCATCGGTTATATCAAGCTTTGTATTGGCATAGCCGCCAACCTTAAGCGTGAGCGTTGCACCGTCTTTTATTACGGGAGCGTGTTCGGTGTAGGTTTTAGAGTTATATTTATAAGTCAGCTCGTAAAGCTCGCGGGCGTTACCTATCGCACTGCGATAGATGTTATCGCCTACCTGATACATCATCATTATGCCGTTATCCATCAAGCCTTCGGCATAAGCAACGTGAACGTATTGAGAAAATCTTTCGAAATACTTGTCGACGTTCATATCGACCTCGAATTCCATTCCCATGCCGTATTGCTTAGCGGCATCGGCACAATCCTTTACCGATTCGGGAAGAGCTGTTCCGACCTCTTCTCCGCCGTTGAAGGCATAGCCGCTTTGCATGGTAACCGCATCGAAGCCGAGCTCGGGAACTTTATCAATGCCCGACGACGAGAAATAAGGGATCCAAATGGTTTTAAATCCCTTGGAATGAGCATATTCGTTAAAATGCTTCATCAGCTCTTCTTCATGAGTTGAAAGAGTGTAGCGGATGCTTTCTTCGAACCAATAAATGCCCTTTAATTCAAGGTTTTCATATCCGCATTTTTCGAATTCAGCGGAAAGATAATCGATATACCACTCGGCGATCGCTTTTCGCTCTTCAAGATTGGAGGAGGAAACCGATTTGCCGTTTATTTCGCCGAATGTGCTGTTATATACACCGATATACGGCATAGAAACAAATATGGGATACTTATAATCGGATTCAAAGCCGAGATCGTCCTTTAAATCGCCGACCGTATGATTTAACGCACCGATATTGCGGTTTGGCGTAAGTGCTTCGGAAACAAAGGCTTTCATATCCGCCTGCCTCATAAAGCCATCCTTTTCGGCGGTTTTCGTTAAGGCAAGGAAGAGCATTGAATCAAACATCAAATCCTTGGGCGCGCCGGTTGAATCGTGATAAGCAAAATAATACTTAAGCTGTTCGGAGCTGTATTGGCTTGCGGTATACATAAGCGAGATGTTGGATATACCGTCGATGGGCTTTGCAAAGCCGAGATCGGCTTTTTCTTCGATCGGCTCGGCAGTTGCCGCACCCGATGCATCGCCGTTACCGTAAACCGATATCTCGTCAACGTAGGTGAAAACGTCGCTGGAGAAGATAACCTTCACGTAGCGAGCTTTATAGCTTTTATCGAAGGTTACGTCAAAGCCGACGCGTCTAACGTCGTTTAAAAGGATCTTTTCGGGATCGTCGAGTCTGCCGGCAAATCCGAAGTTTTCGCCATCCTCGGAAACGTGAACCTCAGCGTAGCGCGAGCAATAAATGCCTGCGGATTTATATTGAAGCTCGGTTAAAACCACGCGGCTGACAGACATTACCTCTTCGAGATCGATAGTTACTTTAACTGCGGTGCCGCGATAGAACTCTGTCCAAGCCGCATTGCTGTATTTGGCGGTTTGGTCGATCTTACCGTCGGTAAGGTTATTTTCTTGCTGATATTCTTTTTTCGGATATGCGTTTTTGATTTCGGTCTCGTATTCAACGGTATAGCTTTTTCCAACCGAGATAACTTCATCCTTCGCAGAGGAAGAAATCGAAAAAAGCGGAACCGAAATAAGCAAAAGCGCAATCAAAAGTGAAATTAAGCGTTGGATTTTCATGAATTACACCCTTTTAGTTAAGAGCGTTTTTGTAGGCATCGATCGTTGCCTGCATTGCGCTTTCAACAGCACCCTCCATGGATTCCCATTTTGATGTAAGGGTATTGGAATTGGAATCGGCAATTACGTTACCGTAAAGGTTAAGCAAGCTGCCCCAGGTGAAGATAGCACCGATATCATAGAAGCGGTTGTTATAAACGATATCGAGCATTTCGGCATCGTCATCGGCGGTGATTGCCTGAAGCTGAAGAGTTGTTTGATAATAAGCGCGAATAACCTCGGCATTATAGAAGCCAAGCGCCTGCATTGCGAAAACGATGCGGGGAATTTCGGCAACGGGAACGGTTGTGGGAATGCCGAGTGCGGTGGACTGATAACGGTTTACAGAGCAGCAATAGTTATCTTGATTTTCGTTAAGCTTCGGAATGGGAAGCACGCCGAATTCGAAATCGAGGTTAGCGCTCTTAAGGTTGGAAATAGAGTTGCTGGAGGTGTTATAGAAGAGACCTCTGCCTGCCTGGAACATCTCGGCAAGTTCTGCGAAGCCGTATTGACTGGAGTTGTTGGGCGACTGACCGGCAATAAGCTCGGCGCGCTGAGTGTTCTGACGGTCGGACATAAGCTCATATACCTTACCGAACGCGTTAACGGCGCTTTCGCTGCCAACGTTAAGAATAAGCTCGTCATCTTCGTTTTTAACAACGGTTGCAATGCCGCATCCGTTCATCATAATGGTTGCGCCATAGGCGTGTGAGAGGTTGCCGTAGGTTGCATTGAAGCTCCAAAGTCCGCTGGAATCGGGCTGAGAAACCTTTTTGCACATTTCATAATAAAGATCGATGGTGAATTTACCTTCGCGAACGATCTGATAGATATCACCGTATTCGGCAAGCTCGCTGTTTGTTTTATACATATCCTTGTTGTAAAGCGTGAGATATGTATTGTCATCGTCGGTTATCAAAGCATCGCCGGCGAGGAAATAGTGCTGTTCACCGAGAGTTAAGGTCTCGATAGCCTGAGCATCCCACCAAGGATGAGAGAAGTTCATGTAATCGTCAAGAGACCAATAATAGTTTTCGGTAACGCCGAGAACCAAGCGGTCGATAGATTCGCTGATGAGATCATATTCATCTGTGTTGGATTGAATAAGAAGCGCTATGGTTTCATTGGGATATTTTGCGGGGGTTACCTCGAAGGTTATTCCATAAGTGTCTTCAAGGAAGTTATTGCGCTGTTGAACTGCGTTGTTGATGATGTTTCCTTCTTTTTCTTCATCATAAACAAACTGTTGCTCGCCATAAGTGTGGCGGGCTGTTTCGACGGCAAGAATGCGGATGGGCTTGGAATCCTTATAGTTTTGGTCTTTATAAGGAAATTCGCCGTAATCCTGAGGGCCGTAGTTGTATTCAACCTTAGATTCGTCGGCGGTTTGCGAAACAACCGAGGATTCATTGGTTTCGGAAGGGTTGCAAGCAACTAGAAGCGAAGTGCAGAGGAGCGCGGAAAGGAGCAAGCATAGAGCGCGGATTCTTCTTTTCATATAAACCTCCGTGATTTAACAGGGTTTTCTATATTATATATAGAAACACCTATTCATTTTCACGCAGATTATACCATATCGTTCGAAATAAAGCAATAGATAATGATATTTTTGTGCAATTTTTCAACAAAAAATCAAGACCTCGGCGCAGATAACGCCAAGGTCTATTTTATTGTTTTTTGCCTTATTTTGAATTCTTTTCGGCAATTGCAAGCTTTGCACAGCAGGCAAGAAGCTCGGAAGCGGTTGCAAGCTCTTCGCACGAGGGGAACGAGGGCGCGATCCTAAGCTTGCTGTCCTCGGGATCGATACCGTAGGGGAACATTGCTCCTGCGGGGGTTATGATAAGACCCGCCTCTTTGCAGAGCTCAACGGTGCGCTTTGCGGTTCCGTTGGGAAGCGAAAGAGTGAAGAAATAACCGCCGTTGGGAATTGTCCAGGTAACGTCATCAACACCCTCAAATTCCTTTTCGAAGGTTTCGTAGATGATTTGGAACTTGGGACGGATGATGTTCATGTGAACCTTCATCTGAGCCACAACGTCATCATAGCACTTGAAAATTCTTGAATGGCGAAGCTGGTTGAGCTTATCGTGGCCGATCGTTTGAACCTTAAGCGCGTTGAGGATGCGTTTGATGTTGCGGGGGCTTGCGGCAATGCAGGAAACGCCCGAGCCGGGATAGGTTATCTTGGAAGTTGAAGCAAATTCGAAGAAAAGGTCTTCGTTACCGTATTTTCCCGCTTCGGAGAAAATCTCGACGAGCTCGTCGGGCGTGTCGGTAAGATCGTGGAGAACGTATGCATTATCCCAGAAAACGCGGAAGTCCTTTGCTTTGGGCTTAAGCTGAGCAAAGCGGCGAACGGTTTCGGCAGAATAGGTGCAACCCAACGGGTTTGCATATTTGGGAACGCACCAGATACCCTTTATGGTTTCGTCGGAAGCAACGAGAGACTCGATCATATCCATATCGGGACCGTCTTCATAAAGCGGAATGTTTATCATGTTTATTCCGAAGAATTCGCAGATCGCAAAATGACGGTCATAACCGGGAACAGGGCAAAGGAAGGATATCTTTTCATATTTCGACCAGGGCTTGCAACCGTCCTCAACGGGATGAAGCATCGAGCGCGCAACGGTATCATACATAAGGTTGAGGCTGGAGTTGCCGCCAACGATGATATGATCCGAGCCAACGCCGAGCATTTCGCCGAGAAGGCGTTTCATTTCGTTGATGCCGTCGAGACCGCCATAGTTGCGGCAGTCGCTTCCGGTTTCGGAGAAACAATCGGCATTGCAGGTTACCGCTGTGAGCAGACGCTCAACGGTGGATACCTGCTCGGGCGAGGGCTTGCCGCGCGACATATCGAGCTTTAAGCCGAGCGCTTTAAATTCATTGTATTGTTTCTGAAGTTCAATAAGATTCATTTGAGTTACCTCTTTAAAATTCGGCGCTGCCCGTTGTTCTGTGGAAGGGTTCAACGTCGCGAATATTGGTCATGCCGGTGATATACATTATCAAACGCTCGAATCCGAGACCGTAGCCGGCGTGCTTTACGCCGCCGTATCTGCGAAGATCGAGATACCACCAATAATCCTCTTTATTAAGGCCAAGCTCCGCAAGGCGAGCCTCAAGCATATCAAGGCGCTCTTCTCTCTGCGAGCCGCCGATGAGCTCACCAACACCGGGAACGAGCATATCAGCCGCGGCAACGGTTTTGCCGTCATCGTTAAGGCGCATATAGAAAGCCTTGATCTCCTTGGGATAATCGGTTACGAAAACAGGTCTGCCGAAAACGGTTTCGGTAAGATAGCGTTCATGCTCGGTTTGGAGATCGCAGCCCCATTCAACGGGATAATCGAACTCTTTACCGCTGTTTTTGAGGATCTCGACAGCCTCGGTATAGGTAACGCGCGCGAAATCGCTGTTAACGAGCGCATTGAGGCGGTCGAGCAAGCCCTTATCAATGAATTTATTGAAAAATTCCATATCTGCAGGGCATCTTTCGAGAACGTAACGAACAACGTATTTCGTCATTTCCTCGGCAAGCGACATATAGTCTTCCAAATCGGCAAATGCGATCTCGGGCTCGATCATCCAAAACTCTGCCGCGTGGCGAGGAGTGTTGGAATTCTCGGCACGGAAGGTGGGGCCGAAGGTGTAAACGTTTGAATATGCAAGCGCAAAGCACTCTGCCTCGAGCTGACCCGAAACGGTAAGGTTTGCGGATTTTCCGAAAAAGTCCTTGGAAAAATCAATGTTGCCCTTATCATCGCGCGGGGGATTTGAGGGATCGAGCGTTGTTACACGGAACATTTCGCCTGCGCCCTCGCAGTCGCTTGCTGTGATGATGGGAGTGTTAACGTAAATAAAGCCCTTATCCGCGAAGAAACGGTGAATGCCCTGAGCCGCAACCGAGCGAACGCGGAACACCGCGTTAAAGGTGTTTGCTCTGGGGCGAAGGTGGGATACGGAGCGCAAAAACTCAAAGGAGTGGCGCTTGGGCTGAATGGGATATTCGGGTGTTGACTCACCGGTAATATCGATATTAACAGCCTTTAGCTCGAAGGGCTGTTTTGCACCGGGAGTAAGCTCTATAACGCCTTCCGCGATAACGGAGGCGGCTATATTAAGCTTGGACACTGCCTTGTAATTATCGATTTTATCGCTTTCGAAAACTATCTGAATGTTTTTGAAGCAGGTACCGTCGTTAAGCTCTATGAATCCGAACGCGTTCGATGCACGAATGGTTTTTACCCAGCCGCCGAGACGAACGGTTTTTCCGCCAAAGGATTGCGGATCGGAATATATATCGCAAACACGGGTTAAGGTTTGTTTGATTGCCATAAGCCGATTGACCTCCGATTAATATTTTCCGTTTATTATACCACCCATTAAAAGCCTTTGCAAGCATTTTTTGCTTTTTTTCATCATAAAATCTGCTGAATTATCTTGAAAAGAAATGCAATTTATGGTAGTATATACCATATTCAACTTCAACAAGAGGCAAAAATGACCCCCGAACAGATTTTCAAACCCCAAAAAACCTATTTCAAAGACAAAAAAGGTCTTATATTCGATATGGACGGAACGCTGATCGATTCCATGAAATATTGGTTTCAAACAGCGGGAGACGATACCTCGGCTTACCCTTCATATAAAGAGTATATGCTCGAAAAATACAATAACGTTATCGAGCCCAAGCCTTATGCAACCGAGATTTTAACGCTTATTAAAGAAAACGGGATTCCCGTTTGCATCGCTTCCGACACGCCGATCACGCTCTCGGGCGGCTTCTTGAAAAGAAGCGGCTTTGAAAATCTTATCGACTTTTATATAAGTTCGGAAGACGTTGGGATACTTAAAAAGGATTCGGCAAGAATTTTTGTTGCCGCCGCCGAAAAAATGGGGCTGACTCCCGCCGATTGCGTCGTTTTCGAGGACAGAGTAGAATACGTTAAGCTTGCCAAGGCAGCCGGCTTTACCGTGGTCGGCGTTTATGATGAAGAAAGCCGTGACGACATGTTTGAAATAAAACACTACGCCGACGATTACGTTTACAACCTCGCCAAGCTTTATAAATCGCTGTTTTAAGCTTTAACAATTAAAAATCACACTTCCCGCTTGAACGGAAAGTGTGATTCAGACCGAAGACAAACTCGTTCTTTACGCCCTTGAAAGAATTAATAAATTAATAAAACAAAAATCAAGCTTCATGTAATTTTGAAGCTTGATTTCTTTTTATAAGGAATTTTTGATTTTATTGTATTTTCAAGGGCTTTCAAGAAATTCTTCGACTGTCGCAGATTTCCACGCCGACGTTCGAATTTCTTAAAAAATAACTTCGTTTCTCTCAGTCTGCTTTTTTATTCAAGACCCGCTTTGAGCTTTTCGGCGCGGTCGGCGCTGATGAGAGCATCGATCATATCGTCCATTCTGCCGTTTAAGAAATTTTCAAGCGAATGGATAGTATAGCCGATGCGGTGGTCGGTTATTCTGCCCTGAGGATAGTTATAGGTACGAATGCGCTCGCTTCGGTCGCCTGTTCCGACCTGAGAACGGCGCTCGCTTGCAACAGCCTGCTCTTTTTGGCTGTTATAAAGATCGGCAAGGCGGCTTTTTATGATCTTTAACGCCTTTTCCTTGTTTTTTGTCTGAGAGCGTTCGTCCTGACAGTCGACGGTTATGCCGGTCGGAATATGAATTATTCTTATTGCCGATTCGGTTTTGTTAACGTGCTGGCCGCCTGCGCCCGCAGAGCGATGGCGGGTTATTTCGAGCTCATCCATATTAAGCTCGAAATCAACGTCTTCAACCTCGGGAAGCACAGCTACGGTTGCGGTTGAGGTTTGAATTCTTCCCTGCGCCTCGGTTTCGGGAACGCGCTGAACGCGGTGAACGCCGCTTTCGAACTTAAAGCGCGAATATGCGCCCTCGCCCTCGACCATGAAAGAAACCTCTTTGAAGCCGCCGAGCTCGGTTTCGTTTGCACTTACAAGCTCAACCTTAAAGCCCGAGGATTCGGCATACATGGTATACATACGATATAAAACCGCGGCAAAAAGCGATGCCTCTTCCCCGCCCGCGCCGCCGCGGATTTCGATGATAACGTTTTTATCATCGTTGGGATCCTTGGGAAGAAGAAGTATTTTAAGTTCCTCCATGATCGGCTCGAGCTTGCCTCTTGCCTCGTTTTTCTGTTCCTCGGCAAGCGCCCTGAGCTCGGGATCGGTTTCGGAAGCGAGAATATCCTCGGCATCGGAAATATCGGTTTCTGCCGCCTTATATTCACGGTATTTTTCAACAACGGGAAGAAGGTTTTTGTATTCCTTCATATATTTTTTATATGCCTCGATATCGTTCATAACGTCAGGATCGGAAAGCAATGCTTCGATCTCGAGGTATCTTTTTTCGCATTGAGCAAGCTTATCAAGCATAGTTTGACCTCCGGTATTCATATAAATCAAACAGCATTTCGGAATTAAAGTTTAAGGAGCGACAGTTTTATGAAACAAAACGAATATTGCTATGAGGGCAAGCTTTTAAAGACCGAGCGCAACAGATATTATTCACAAAGCGCCGAAACGCTTGCCGAAGCAATGGATTCGGGGGTTATTTTAGAGGGAATTAGTTATCTTTGCGACCATGATCGTCATTTGCACGTTAAGATCGGAGAAATTGAGGGTATTATTCCCAGAAGCGAATGCGTCTACACCGCAAAGGGATTGCCCGAAAAGGACATTGCCATTATCTCTCGCGTCGGAAAGCCGGTTTGCTTTAAGGTTATTGCCATTGAAAGCGAAAACGGAAGCAAGCGCGCAATTCTTTCGCGCAGAGATGCGCAAAGAGACTGTATGCGCGAAAGAATAAGCCTTCTTTCTGCCGGCGATATTATCGAAGCGAGAATAACGAGGCTTGACCCCTTCGGAGCATTTTGCGATATCGGTTGCGGAATGATATCACTTCTGCCCATTGATTGCATGTCGGTTTCGCGAATATCGCACCCGCGTGACCGATTCCGCAACGGTCAGGTAATAAAGGTCGTTGTCAAAAGCGGTTCGGACGAATTCGGGCGTTTGACCCTTTCGCATCGCGAGCTTTTGGGAACCTGGGAGGAGAACGCGGCGCGCTTTACCCCCGGGCAGACCGCGGCGGGAATTGTTCGTTCGATAGAAGATTACGGGGTTTTCGTCGAGCTTGCCCCAAACCTTGCGGGGCTTGCTGAATGCCGCGATGACGTTAAGGTCGGGCAGACTGCCGCAGTATTTATTAAAAACATTATACCCGACAGAATGAAGGTTAAGCTTGCGATAATCGATTGCATCGACCGCGAAAGCTTTATTCCCGAATACGTTTACCCCGAAATATCGCATATCGACCGCTGGAAATATTCACCCGATGGTTGCGAAAAGCTTATCGAAAGCATTTTCGACGGAAGCGATCAATACATGAAATCGAATTCGACGCCATAGATAGAAACGGTATCACCCTCTTGAATGCCCGCATCCTCAAGCGCCTGAATAACGCCCTTATCGCGAAGAACGCGCTGGAAGAACTGAAGCGATTCGTAATCATCGAAGTTGATGTCGTTGCAGAGGCGAATAAGCCATTCGCCGATAACGTTATAAACACCGTCGACGACCTCGACCGAAACAGACATATCCTGCTCTTGCGGGATCTCGACGTATTCTTCTTCATAATAAGCAATGGGAGGAAGCTCGGTAAGCTTTGCCGAAACAGCCTTCATCAGCTCGCCGACGCCCTCGGAAAGACCGCCCGCGATGAGAAACAACTCGCATCCGTTCTCTTCGGCGTATTTTCTTATACGCTCAACGTGTTCCTCGGAATATCCCATATCGATCTTATTACCGACAAGGATTTGCGGTCTTGAAGCAAGCTCGGGGCTGTATTTTTCGAGCTCGGAATTGATTTTTAGAATATCCTCGAGAGGATCCTCGCGTTCGCTTGCCGAGATATCGAAAACGTGAAGTATCAAGCGGCAACGGTCGATGTGGCGGAGAAAATCGTGCCCCAAGCCCAAGCCGTCGGAGGCGCCCTCGATAAGACCGGGTATATCAGCCATTACAAAGCTTTTTCCGTAAACCGTTACAACGCCGAGGTTTGGCGAAAGGGTTGTGAAATGATAGTTGGCTATCTTGGGTCTTGCCGCGGTAACCTCGGAAAGAAGAGTGGATTTGCCTACGTTGGGGAATCCTACCAATCCGACGTCGGCAAGCATTTTAAGCTCGAGCGTTATATTGCGCTCGGCGCCCGCGGTACCGCTTTTTGCAAAGCGGGGGACTTGACGTGTGGGCGTTGAAAAATGAACGTTGCCCCAGCCGCCCTTGCCGCCCTTTGCGGCAATATAGGGAAGACCGTCGGACATATCGTGAATGACGAGGCCGCTTTCGGGGTCGCGCAGAACGGTGCCTCTCGGAACGGGAATAATAAGGTCTTCTCCGTATTTTCCGTGGTATTTTTTAGGCATTCCGTCGCCGCCGTTTGCCGCAACGAATTTTCGGCGGTATTTAAAGTTGAGAAGGGTGTTTTCGCCCTCGTCGGTTACGAAAACGACGTTGCCGCCCTTGCCGCCGTCGCCGCCGTCGGGACCGCCCTTTGCAACGTATTTTTCGCGACGGAATGAAACACATCCGTTTCCGCCGTTGCCTGCTTTGATATATATCGTTACTTTATCGATAAACACTTTTAATCACCCCGATAAATCAAATAAAAAAATAAAGAGTAGTCAGGTTATCTGAAAAGAACCCGACTGCTCTTTATCGTTCTTTAAACTAATCTGCGTTGACAGCGTAAACGCTGACCTTTTTTCTTCCGCCTGCCATCGGCTCGAACTTAACGGTTCCGTCGATGAGAGCGAAAAGGGTATCATCGGAGCCACGGCCGACATTAACGCCGGGATGGATCTTGGTGCCGCGCTGACGCATAAGAATGTTACCTGCGGTAACAAACTGACCGTCCTGTCTCTTAACACCAAGACGCTTCGACTCACTGTCGCGGCCGTTCTTGGTGGAACCTACACCCTTTTTATGTGCAAAGAACTGAATAGACAATCTGAGCATTGTTTTGAGCTCCTTTCGGTAAAATTATTTGATCACCCGAACGTTTTTCGGATAATCGGCTGCGAGATTGGAGATTTCGCGCTCCAAGCCCGACAAAACAGCGATTGCGGCTTTATCCGTTGAAGAGAGGCTCATTGCAATAAGCGCGTTTTCTTCATCGGTTTCGAGCGAAGCTTGAATGCCGAGGTCTTCGGTTATTATATTAACCGTTAACATCACCATTGCGCTTACCGCGGCGCAGACGATATCGCTGCCCGCTTCGGCATAGCCCGAATGGCCGCTTACGCGGAATCCGCAAATGTTACCGTTCTTTTTCTTGAACGATGCGGTTATCATCGCTTATTTCGCGATAGAGAGGATCTGAAGCTTGGTATAGGGCTGTCTGTGGCCGATATGCTTCTTGGAATCCTTCTTAGGCTTATACTTGATGACATGGATCTTCTTGCCCTTGCCGTTTTTAACGACATTAGCGGTAACGGTTGCTGCTACGGTAGGAGTACCTGCAACAAAGCCATCCTGATCGGCGATAGCAAGCACCTTCTCGAAGGTGTAGGTAGCGCCTTCTTCAAGGCCGAGCTTTTCGACGAAGATGATATCGCCCTCGCTGACCTTATACTGCTTTCCGCCTGTTTCCACGATTGCAAACATTTGTAAGCACCAATTCCTTTCTTTAGGTCTCGCTGCGAAAGAGGTGTGCCGAGACGGCAACTTGATAAAACCCCATACATGCGGCAAATGAAAGTTTACCACAAATAAATCCCGTTGTCAATAGCTTTTTTGCAATAAAACAATGTTTTTTCAATAGGTTTTAAAAACCGAAAAACTGCACAATATATATTTCGGCACAGATAATTTATTTGTTGAAAGGTTGACAAATCTCTTAACCGAATGTATAATAACGATGTATGCGTTCTTTAACATATTTTTAATATTTTGCCCTTGACGCAATCAAAGCAACGGAGCAGCGGATGAATATAGGTGTGGTTCTCGGCGGTGGCTTTGCAAAGGGTGCTTATCATATAGGTGCTCTTAAAGCTATTGAAGAAAGATTCCCTTTCGAAAACATTAAATATCTTAGCTGTGCTTCGATCGGCGCCTTAAACGGCTATGCCTTTGCGGCAAGAAAGCTTGACCGTGCCGTTGATATGTGGAACGATTTTTGCTCCGAGCGCGACAGCATTTTCATGACGAAATTGCTTCGCGGAGACAGGCTTAAGGACACTATCTCGAACCTTTGCACGCCCGCAAAGGAGCTTGAATGTCCGCTTTACGTTTCGCTGTTCAACTGGCGTGATATGTCGAACTCTTATGTCGATATTTCGCAAAGCGAGGAAGAAAACATCGAAAAATATTTACTTGCGAGCATTTCACTTCCCGTTTTCAGACGCTCGGTCGAAATCAAGGGTAACCGCTATTATGACGGCGGTCTCGTTGATAACATTCCTGTTTATCCCCTTCTTGAACACGATTTGGATTTCATAATCTGCATTTATTTCGACGATCAGCTTTATACCTTCGAAAGCCCCGAATTCGACGATAAAATTGTTAAAATAACCTTTCCCAACGAAACCATAATCAAGCAATCGATGCTTGTTTCGAAAAAGAGCATTCAGGAAATGATCGGTCTTGGGCAGACGCGCACCGCCGCAATGCTTGAGGAGATATTCGGAACCGCCGACGGCGACCTTGAAAAAATTTATGACTCGATCTCAAAATCAAACCTTACCCACAAAAACAAAAAGCTTCGTTTGACCACCGATATCGTTATAACCAACCTCAACAAGATAACCCAAAAGCTTTCAAAGCGAAAGAATATCGAATAAAACCGTTAACAGAAAGTGTTAGCGGTTTTTTTGTGCTCAAAGCAGTATGCTTCGGAATAGAATGGTAATAAAAAACAAAGGGTGATACCATGCCGACAGGCAATCTTTCGTTTATTTTAAGAACCGCAAGAGATGCACTGCCCATCAACAACGGCTCGGTAACCGTTACCGACGAAGCGGGCAACACCGTTTTTTATGAATTCCTAACTGCAGGAAGCAGCGGCTTGAGCCGCACGGCAACGCTTGAAACACCGCCGAAAAGCCTTTCGCTCGACAGCGGCGACACCGCGCGGCCTTATTCGGTATACAACGTTTTAATAAGAGCAGACGGGAATTACCGAATGCAGATAATCGGCGTGCAGATGTTTGAGGGAACGACAACGAGGCTTCCCGTCGAGTTGGTTCCGCTTCCCGAAGGGGTTGTTTCGCCCGATGCGGTGGAGATCATTATTATCAGGATTCCCGAGCATATTTTAAGGCAGACAACGCCCGTGCCCACACCGCCGCCGACGCTAGCCCCGTCGTTTAAAGAAGCCCTGCCCGCCGTTAACATCGGTGAAGGAGTGTATATACCCGAAACCGTAACCGTTCACCTCGGAACGCCCGAGCAGGAGGCACAAAACGTTACGCTCGGCTTTTCCGACTACATAAAAAACGTTGCAAGCAGTGAAATATATCCGACTTGGCCGCGCGAGGCGCTTGAAGCCAACATTATTGCGCAAATATCGCTTACGCTGAACAGAATATACACCGAATGGTACAGAAGCCAGGGTTATCCCTTTGATATAACAAGCTCGACCGCATTTGATCAGGCGTTTGTTTACGGCAGAAACATCTTCGATGAAATAAGCGTGATCGTTGACGAAATATTCAACACTTATCTAGTTCGCCCAAACAGCGTTGAGCCGCTTTTTGCCTCTTACTGCAACGGAACCACAACCACCTGTGCAGGTCTTTCGCAATGGGGAACGGTTGCGCTTGCCGAGGGAGGACAGCAAAGCAAAGAGATACTCGGTTTTTATTACGGCGATATTATAATTACCGAAACCGACGATATACGCACCCCCGAGGAATCATACCCCGGAGTTCCCCTCTCGGCAGGAAGCACGGGCGAAGACGTGCGCATTATTCAAGAGCAGCTCAACCGTATTTCCATAAACTTCCCGCAGCTTCCGCTTACCGAGGTCAATTCGGTTTATGATGAAAGCACGGCCGAGACCGTGCGCGAATTTCAACGGCTTTTTATCCTTCCCATTAACGGAACGGTGGATAAAGCGACCTGGTACAGAATATCGCAGATATACGCCTCGGTGAAGCGTCTTGCACAGCTTACAAGCGAGGGACAGCGCGCGGCATACAACCAACAGCTTTATCCCGGAACCCCGATAAAGCTTAATTCACGCGGCTCGGAGGTTCAGGAGATTCAGTTTTATCTGCAACGCATAAGCCGTTTTAATCCCGCCGTGGAAAGCCCCGTTCTCGACGGCATTTTCGGCACGGACACACAGCGCGCGGTTATAAGCTTTCAAAATGCATACGGCGCCGAGCCGACGGGCGTTATCGACGAAGCCGTTTGGGCGCTGTTGGTTGAGGTTTATAACGGAACTCTCGACAACGTTGAAGAGCCCGAGCCGAGCGCAAACGTTGTTCCCTATCCCGGCTACGTTGTTTCGGCAGGCTCGCGCGGAGAATACCCTGCTTACATCCAGCGTACGCTTAACGTTATAAACGACGTTTTTCTTATAATTCCCGAGCTTGAAGAGGACGGCATATTCGGAACGCAAACGCAACAAGCGGTTAACGCTTTTGCATCGCTTTTCGGGCTTTTGCAAAACGCGGGAATAAATGAAACTCTATGGAACAAGATAAACCAAATATATCTTGCGGTCACAGCGCAATGCATTTTCGAAAGCGGAAGCGGAGAGGGAACGCTTCCCTATCCGCAAACTGCTTTGGGCATCGGAAGCTCGGGCGACAGCGTGATCTACGTTCAGGAAAAGATAAACGTGATCTCAACGGCGATACCCTACGTTGGTTTTCTCGAAGTCGACGGCAGATACGGCTCAGCAACGGCGGCAAGCGTTTCGGCGCTTCAGCGCATTTTCGGGCTGACCGAAACAGGCAGAGTTAACGAAAGCGGCTGGCTTTTGATAAACTACGTTTACACTGCGGTCATAAACGGATGTCTGCCGCGAAACGAAGCGTCGCCCGCCTTTTCCGAGAAGCCGAAAAACGAGGTTCCGGAAACGTCGATAGGCGTTGGTGAGCTTAAAGAGCTTATGCGAAAAAACGGCATAAACACGGGCAACGGCCCTTTGTTTGGACTGAAAAGCAGACGAGCGCTTGCGCAATGGCAAAACGAAAACGGACTTGAGCCGACGGGCTTGCCCGATGCGGCAACGCGTTTGCTTTTAAAGCAACGAAAAAAATAGCCCTATAACGAGTTATTTATATTGACATCGGCATTTATAAATAGTATACTTATAAAATATAATGTAGAAAATTCGCAGAGCAAAAAGGGTTTGCTCTGACGGAGGAAATATGAAACGCGAACACAAAAGTCTTCTCGATAAGCTTGGCTCGATGAAGGAAAAGAGCGAAGCAGAAAAGAAGCTTACGTTAAAACGAAAAAGAATAATTGCGGCGACATCTCTTGTTATAACGCTTGGGCTGTTTATCTGGCTTGGCTATTATATAACCGACGTTTTGATGTTCTCGTATAACAGCGAGCAGGGCATAACCGCCGCCGCGGGCAATTTCAAAGCGCTTATCGAAAGCTATGGCAACGTTGGTGTTTTGGTTGCATTTGCCATTCAGGTTTTGCAGGTTATCGTTTCGCCGATTCCGGGCGAGGTCATTGAGGTCGGCATGGGCCTTTGCTTCGGCTGGTTCGGCGGAACCGTGATTTGCTTGCTGGGCGGCGCGCTCGGAGCATGGTTGATAATGATTTTCGTTCGAAAGCTCGGCTTTAAGCTTGTTGAGCTGTTCGTTCCGCTTGAAAAGATAAACGAGCTTAGGTTTATTAACAATGAAAAGAAGCTTGAACGAACCGTTTTTCTGCTTTATCTTATTCCCGGAACGCCCAAAGACCCGTTGATATTCTTTTTTGGGCTTACCAAAATTAAGATCTCGGATTTCGTTATCATCTCTACCATTGCGAGAATTCCTTCGATAGTTTCTTCAACCATCGGCGGTAAATTTCTTGTAGATGAGAACTATCTCGGTGCGATATTGCTGTTTGCCATCACGGGCGCAATAAGCCTTGGCGGAATGATAGCCTACCGCTTGGTTTTGAAAAAGCTTAAAGAAAAACACGAAAAGCACCGTCTTATAAAGCAACAAAAAAAAGAAGCATTGCACAAAGAGGATAAATAAATATGGCAGTTACCGTACCTGCGGGATATTCGCCCGCACTTAACATAAGACAAACCGAGGTTGCGATAAAAAAGGTTAAAGACTTTTTCGAGCGTGATCTTGCAATACAGCTTAACCTCACCCGCGTTTCCGCGCCCCTTTTCGTTGGCGCCGACAGCGGCTTGAACGATAACCTCAACGGCGTTGAACGCCCCGTTTCTTTCGACATTCACGGGCTTAACGGTGATTACGAGATAGTTCAATCGCTTGCAAAATGGAAAAGAATGGCGCTGGCTCAATACGGATTTGAGCCGGGCGAAGGGCTTTATACCGACATGAATGCCATTCGACGCGACGAAGATACCGACAACATCCACTCGGTGTTCGTTGACCAATGGGACTGGGAAAAGGTTATTTCCGCCGAGCAGCGCTGCTTTGATACGCTCAAGCGCGCGGTAAAGCAGATATACACCGCACTTATACATACCGAAATATATATCGCTTACGACTACCCCTTCTTGGGAAGACTTCTTCCCGAAAAGATAACCTTTATTACCTCGCAGGAGCTTGAGGACGAATATCCCGAGCTTACCCCGAAGGAGCGCGAATATCAAGCCGCCAAGAAATACGGCGCGGTGTTCCTTATGCAGATCGGCGGAAAGCTTAAATCGGGCAACAGACACGACGGCCGTGCTCCCGACTATGACGATTGGTCGTTGAACGGCGATATACTCGTTTATTACCCCGTGCTCGACATTGCGCTTGAGCTTTCTTCCATGGGCATTCGCGTTGATGCCGAGACCCTGAAGGCACAGCTTTCGCTTGCGGGCTGTGAAGACCGCGCCGAGCTTCCCTTCCACAAGGCTCTGCTTGAAAACAAGCTTCCGCTTACAATGGGCGGCGGTATCGGTCAATCGAGAATGTGTATGTTCTTCCTTCGCAAGGCTCATATCGGCGAGGTTCAGTCTTCGCGCTGGGAAGAAAAGGATATGGAAACATGCTTAAAGAACAACATTCATTTGCTTTAAGCCAAAACAGCTGTAGAAACGCCCGTTTATTGCGGGCGTTCCACATTGCGGTTATTGCTTTAAGTGCGGTCGTTTATATCGGAAGCGCGCTGTTCGAAGGAATTTGGTTCGACGAGGCCTATACCGTCGGCGCAGTCTCGAACGATATGGGATATATGATCAAATATCTGACCTATGACGTTCATCCGCATCTTTATTACATGGTTTTAAAGATTTGGTCTTACGTTTTTGGAAACAGCGTTATCGCGCTTAGAATGTTTTCGGCGGTTTTCGGGGTTGCCTGCGTTGCACTGGGATATACCCATATAAGAAGGGATTTCGGCAACGAGGTTGGATTTTGGTTCAGCTTTTTGCTTTTGTTTTCTTTCTCGACGCTGAAATACGCGTTGCAGATAAGAATGTATACCTTTGCGATATTCCTTTTGACGCTTACCGCTTTATATGCTTGGCGATCAAAAAACGGCGGCGGAAGAAAAGAAAGGGCTTTATTTCTTATCTTCTCGGTGCTTTCGGCATACACCCATTATTTTGCGTTTTTTATCGTTGCGATGATAAATGTGTTCACGTTGATCGGCGCAATAGCAAGCGACGATAAAAAGAAAGCGCTTAATAGCTGGTTTTTCGACGCATTTATTCAGTTTGCCGCCTATGCGGCGGGGCTTGCCGTATTCCTTTTTCAAATTTCGCTCGGCGGTGCGGATTGGATAAGGCTCGAGTTCCCGAACGTTATCTATGATACGGTTATTCATTTCTTCACGGGCGCACCGCTTCTGGATGATTTTGCATTCGGAAGCTCTCTTTATAACGCGATCGGTGTCGTTCTTACGATAATTTTCGCAGAAACGTTCATCAGGCTTCGTTTTCTTTTCAAAACCGAAAAAGAAAAATACCGTGCTCCGTTTCTCAGCTATGCGGTTTGTATGGCGGTTTTCGGATTCACCGTTGCGGTTTCGTTTTTCAGACCCATTTATTACGCAAGATACGCGATCTGTTTTTCGGGATTTTTGTTTTTCTCTGCCGCGTTTCTGCTTGCCTGCTCGAAAAAGATTATAAAAACGGTTGCGGCAATCGCGCTCGTCGTTTGCTTTCTTTTCTCGGCGGTTCCCTTCTGGCAGGAAAACTACAGCGAAAACAACCTTTCTTACAACGAACAGCTTGACGTTCAAGAAGGCGATATATTTGTTGCCGACGATTTTCATTCCTTTGTTTGCACGGTAGAATTCCCCGAGCACAGAGTTGTTTTCTATAACCTTTGGGGTTGGCCGGTTGACAAGACCTACCGTTTATTCGGCGATAACGTCGAAATAATGCAGGATATTTCGGAGCTTAACGAACACAGCGGAAGGATATGGACCTGCGGCGCTGCGGCGTTTGAATATTTTGACAAGCTTGAAAACGCCACGTTCGTTTGCGAAAAGCGAACTCACACCGATTATTATAATTATGATCTTACATTCAGACTTTATGAAATAGAGTGATATTATGAATCTAACGTTTAATTTTGCGCGCGAAACGATAGGCGAAACGCCTGCGGTTCGCCTCAGAAGCATTGAAAAAGAATTCGGACTGAAGGCAAAGCTTGTTGCCAAGCTTGAGGGAATGAACCCCGCAGGCTCTTCGAAGGACAGAGTTGCGCTCGCAATGGTCATCGCCGCCGAAAAAAGCGGCGTTCTTAAAGCGGGCGGAACCATTATCGAGCCAACAAGCGGCAACACGGGAATCGGCTTGGCTTCGGTTGCGGTTCCCAAGGGATACAGGGTTATTATCGTTATGCCCGATAATATGTCCGAGGAGCGCAAAACGCTTATGCGTGCCTACGGTGCAGAGCTTGTTTTAACAAACGGCGCACTCGGAATGGCAGGCGCAATAGCCGAAGCAGAGCGCTTAAGTGCCGAAATCGAGGGAAGCTTTATCCCTGATCAGTTCAAAAACCCCGTTAATGCAGAGGCACATTATGAAACGACGGGTCCCGAGATATTCCGCGATTGCGACGAAGAGGTGGACGCATTCGTTGCGGGCGTTGGAACGGGCGGAACCATAACCGGTGTCGGCAGATTTTTAAAAGAAGAAAACGAAAGCGTTCGCATAATTGCCGTAGAGCCCAAAGGATCACCCGTTCTTTCGGGCGGAAGCGCGGGCGTACACGGCTTGCAGGGCATCGGCGCAGGCTTTATTCCCGAGGTGCTCGACCGATCGGTTATCGACGAGATAATAACCGTTTCGGAGGAAGAGGCTTACACAGCAGGCAGAACTCTTGCAGCCAAGGAGGGTATTCTTGCGGGGATTTCCTCGGGCGCGGCTCTGCACGCGGCAATAGAAATTGCAAAGCGCGATGAATTCGAGGACAAAACTGTAGTCGTGCTTCTTCCCGACAAAGGCGACAGATACCTTTCGACCGAGATGTTCAAATAAAAGTCGAAAAAATTTCAAATAACACACTGTAAAACCCATATTTCGCGTTCTATAATACGAAAAAAACTTAATTTGATGTTACCAAGAGGCATTTTATGGATTACAAAAGAATTCTTACAATTCAAGACATTTCCTGCTTCGGTCAATGCTCGATGACCGTTGCCCTGCCAATTCTTTCGGCTTGCGGCGTTGAAACGGTTATTATTCCCTCTGCAGTGCTTTCCACCCACACGGGCGGATTTACGGGATTTACCTTCCGCGATCTTTCGGAGGACATTCCCGCCATTGCGGCGCATTGGAAAAAAGAAGGCATTGATTTCGACGCTATCTACACGGGCTATCTCGGAAGCGAAAAAATGATCGATATGGTTACCGATATTTTCAACACGCTTTCGCGCCCGAACTGCAAAAAAATCGTTGATCCCGCGATGGCAGACAACGGCATGCTTTATTACGGCTTCGACGAGGCTTATGCTTCGGCAATGACAAGGCTTTGCAAAAACGCCGATATCGTTTTGCCGAATATTACCGAGGCCTGCTTTATGACAGGCTTTGAATACAAGGAAAAATACGACGAAGGCTACGTTAAGGCTTTGCTTTCCGAGCTTGATGCGATAGGCATGAAGGATATTGTGCTTACCGGCGTTAGCTATGATGAAAAAACAACGGGTGTTGTTGTTAAAACCGAGCGCGGAATCGAATATTATTGCCACCGCAGGCTTCCCGTTGGAAGCCACGGCACAGGCGATGTCTTTGCGAGCGCATTTTCGGGCGCGCTGTTACGAGGCAAAAACGAGCTTGGCGCGGCAAGAGTTGCGGCAAACTATACTTTGCGTTGCATTGAAAACACCGCGGGTGACGAAAGCCACCGCTACGGTGTTAAATTCGAAACAGCCATTCCTTATCTGCTCGAAGAGCTGAACAAAGAATGATATATGCCGATCACGCCTCGACAGCACCGCTTTCGAAGCAAGCTCAAAGGGTTGTTTTCGAGCTGACAGAAGAATTCGGCAACCCTTCGAGTCCACACGCGATGGGGGCTTCGGCACAAAAAATAATCAGCAACGCAAGAAACGAGATAAAGGAGCTTATCGGTGCGAACGAGAGCGACACTCTTATTTTCACCTCCGGCGGAAGCGAAGCCAACGCGCAGGCGTTATTTTCTGCGCTTGCCTTCGAAAAGAAAAGGCTTATTATTTCGGCAATAGAGCACGATTCGGTTTTTAATTCGGCAAAAGCGCTTGAACGGTTTGGGTTAACGACCGATGTTGCCGATGCCGACCGAAGCGGAACCGTTTTGCCCGAAACCATAGAAAAGCTTATCGACGGCGCAACCGCAACCGTTAGCGTTATGACCGCAAACAACGAGATAGGAACGATCCAGCCTATTTCAAGCATTGGCGCAATATGCCGCGAAAGAGGCATTGCTTTTCACACCGACGCAGTTCAAGCGGTTGGGCATATTCCGTTATGCTTTAAAGAAACGAACGCCGATATGCTTTCGATTTCCGCCCATAAGTTCGGCGGAATGAAGGGTGTTGGCGCGCTTTGCGTGCGCGAAGGTGCGCGCGTTTTGCCGATTATTAACGGAGGAATGCAGGAAAACGGCTTGCGCGCGGGCACCGAAAACATTATCGGCATCGCCGCGATGGCGGCGGCACTGAAAGAAGCTCTCGCAAATTCGGAAGAAAAGCAAAGCAAGACCGAAGAGCTCAGAAAACGCCTTATAGGCGGTCTTTCGGAAATCGACGGCGTTTTGTTCAACGGAAGCGCGGAAAATTCTCTTTCGGGGATTGTTAATGTTTCGTTTCCGAGCATTAATTCCGATGCAATGCTGATGATGCTTGATTCGTTCGGCATCTGCGCATCGTCGGGCGCCGCCTGCCGCTCTGCCGAGGGCACTCCGAGCAGAGTGCTTGCCGCAATCGGTCTTTCGCGCGAACGCATCGACAGCGCAGTTCGTTTTTCTTTCTCGAACGAAAACACGGTCGATGAAATAGATTTTATTATAAAAGCGGTAAGAAGAATATTAAACGAAAAATGACATCACGGTTGTGATGTCATTTTTGCATAAAAAGAACGGGCTCTTGAAAGAACCCGTTCAAAAAAAGCTTTTTTATGCCTTGCCGTTGCAGCCGAGAACGTTAACGAGCTTGTGTTTAACAAGTTCCTTAATGTTAGCACGAGCGGGGCTGAGGTACTGTCTGGGGTCGAAGTGCTCGGGGCACTGAGCGAAGTGCTCACGGATAGCAGCGGTCATTGCAAGACGGAGGTCGGAGTCGATGTTGATCTTGCAAACTGCCATGGAAGCAGCCTTGCGGAGCATGTCTTCGGGAATACCGATAGCGTCGGGCATTCTGCCGCCGTTTGCGTTGATGATATCAACGTATTTGGGGATAACGGAGGAAGCGCCGTGGAGAACGATCGGGAAGCCGGGAAGTCTCTTTTCAACCTCTTCGAGAATATCGAAGCGGAGCTGGGGCTTCTGGCCGGGCTTGAACTTATATGCGCCGTGAGAAGTACCGATAGCGATTGCAAGAGAATCTACGCCGGTCTTTTCAACGAATTCCTGAACCTGATCGGGATCGGTATAGGAAGCATCCTTATCAGAAACGTTAACCGCATCCTCGATACCTGCAAGTCTGCCGAGCTCGCCTTCAACAGCAACGCCGTGAGCGTGAGCATATTCAACAACCTGACGGGTGAGAGCGATGTTATCCTCGAAGGAGTGGTGAGAGCCGTCGATCATAACGGAAGTGAAGCCGCCGTCGATGCAGGACTTACAAAGTTCGAAGGTGTCGCCGTGGTCGAGGTGAAGAGCGATGGGAAGACCGGTCTCCTGAATAGCGGCTTCAACGAGCTTTACAAGATAGGTGTGGTTAGCATACTTTCTTGCGCCGGACGAAACCTGAAGAATAAGGGGAGCGTTTTCTTCCTTAGCAGCTTCGGTGATACCCTGGATAATTTCCATGTTGTTAACGTTGAATGCACCGATAGCATAGCCGCCCTTATAGGCTTTTTCGAACATTTCTTTTGTAGATACGAGAGGCATTTTGAAATCTCCTTTGTTTTCAATATATTTCCATTTGATATAAGTTTAGCCCTTTTGAGCCGAAAAGTCAATATTATTTTTAAAATACAACGATTAATTTTTACCAAAAATGCTTTTTAAATGCCTTTTTGAATTATCAAATCTGATAGGTGCCCAAAACAACGCGCTTTATCATTGCATAATCGGCAATCGAAAGCACCCCGCGGCCGCTTACGAGCGCGGCTTTAAGATAAACGCCGTCGAGTGTGAAGGTTTTTAAAAAGCTTCGCTTAACAAGCAAATAATCGTTAACGCCTATTGTACCGTCACCG
Organism: Clostridia bacterium; assembly: GCA_017434845.1. Lineage (GTDB taxonomy): Bacteria > Bacillota > Clostridia > Oscillospirales > CAG-382 > Coliplasma. The sequence continues at coordinate 862 of JAFSGD010000067.1, read as the reverse complement.
TTAACGTCGCCCTTAACGATGATCGTTGCGGTTTCGGTTATTTCGCCGTCGGATACCGCGCGGACAACACAGCCGGTTCCGACAAGAGCGTCGCCCGAGATAACCTTGCCCGAGGCATCAACCACCGAAACACTTCCGTTAAAACTTTTAAGAAGCTTTGAAACCGAGGTTCCCGCCTTTACGCCGCTCAGAATACCGTCGGCAACAGAAAGCGATGCATCGTTGAGCCCGAAGCCCTTTTCGCTTTCAACGACAGCCTCGAGCTTGCCGATGATCGTTATATAATCGGCAGAGGAATAGCCGTTTAACGTTTTGCCCGAGGAGGAATCCTTGCCCTCGACGGCATACCAACCGCTTATCTCTTCACCGAAAACGGTTATTTGAGCGCCCTTTGCAAGAGTGCCCAAGCTTGTTCCCGAGGTTGAGGGGGCGTTGCGAACGTGGATCTTGGTGTTGACCGAGGCAACGTAGATGGGCGTTATATATTCCGCAGAGGAATAGCCCGAAAAGGCGTTGCCGTCGCTGTCGGTGCCCGAAACCTTATACCAGCCGTCGACCGCATCGCCGCTTACAATAATGCGTTCGCCCTCGGAAAGTATTGTAACGGTATCATGATCGGTGCCTGCGCCCTTGCGGACACGCACCTTTGCGTTTGTTGTGCCGTACCAATGAAGCGGAGAATCGCCCGAAGGATCGTTGCCGTTATCACCCGATGAGCCCGAAAGGCGAACGTAGCCGTAAATAGCGGTTGGGTCGCTTGGCTTTTTGGTTCCGACAACAAAGGTCCAACCGTCGACGGTTTCGCCGATAGCGCAATATTCACTTCCCTCTATTAAGGTCCCATAAGAATATGCCGAAAGAT
>JAFSGD010000066.1 GCA_017434845.1 Clostridia bacterium | reverse complement strand
TGTCGCGGATAAAGAGATAAGCTTCTTCGATCTTCTTAACGGTCTTCTGAAGGTCGATGATGTAAATGCCGTTTCTCTCGGTGAAGATGTATTCGGCCATCTTCGGGTTCCATCTTCTTGTCTGGTGTCCGAAATGAACGCCTGCTTCAAGAAGCTGTTTCATGGATACTACTGCCATGTTTTTCTCCTTCGGGTTATAACCCGCCACCGCATTTGAAATTTACTCCGCCTCAAAACGCCGATAAGGCGCACCCGGGCAAAGCAGATACGGTGTGTGTATTTTGCCTTTCGCAAAAGCTTGAACATTTTACCACAAAAAAACGTTCAAATCAATAGGTTTTTATCAAAAAAATCCCTTTTTTAGCCCTAAATACAAAGGTTTTTTTATTAATTATTCCCAAAAACGCCCAAAAAGAGCAACCGCCCGCAAAAAATGCAGGCGGCTGTTCTCGGATGTGTTAAGATCTATTCGCTGTATTTTATTTCATCAACCGTTTCAAAGGTATCAAGCCTTATCGAAATAATGCCGTCATTGTGGGTTAAATAGCCGTAATCGCCGATATAAAGTCCGCGAAGTGAAGAGAAGAAGTTATCTGCATTCTCACAAACGGTTATTCTCTTTTGCTCGGTAAGCGTTTTGCCGTCGAATTCGAAGAATACGAAATAGGTGCTTACTCCGTATCTAACGGTGGAATATCCGTCCTCGGTGATCGTATTGCAATATTCCTCGGAGATCGGAATTGCGATAATGTTCTTCTTGGCATCGATAAGCGTTGCTTTGTGGTTATACAGTGCGGAAGAATCACTGTATCCGTTCTCCCAGCTCAAAATGCAGCTTGAAATATCAAATGTTGCGGTCGGGTCGGAAATATCGAACATGGTAAGCTTTAAGCCTGTGGTGCCGCCGTATTTACTGTCGGCATCATAACCGATACCGAGAAGCAATCCGTTACCGAAGGGGTGCATATAAGTCGAAAATCCGTCTATTTTAAGCTCCGAAAGAGTTTTCGGGTTTTCGGGATCGCTGAGATCGATCGCATAAAGCGGGTCGGTCTGTCTGAAGGTTACAACGTAGGCGATATCGCCGATATACCTAACCGATTTTATCTGCTCGGTAATGCCGAGCGCTTCGCTTTCACCGATAACGTCAAGGTCTTCGTTAAGGCAAAATACTTTGTTGCAGGTTTCCGAAAAAGAGAAGCGGTAAGCGCCTTCTAAAACGTTTTCAAGAAGATTGTCGCGCTTAACGACCGTAGCATAGTTGATGTTGGATGCGATTCTGAGGATATCGCCGCTTTCGTCGATAGAAAACTGATCCTTAAGGGTTCCGGGTATATTACCGAATGCCGTGGGCTTCATTTTGCCTTCTTTGAGCTCGATTCGGTAAATATCGGTTTTTGACGTAGGAACCGTTTGGTTTTCGTTAAGTTCTGTATTTTCGCTGTCGTATATTGAACGGGTTGCCGTCAAATAAAGGTTCTCTTTAGCGGAATATATAATGCTCGACATGCTTAATATCGAAATTACATCGGTATTATCGCATCCATCCGCATTTGTATCGAAGGATGTTACGATAGTGAAATTTGTGTTGGATATCTCGTCGGGAATATAAGTGCATTGCGCTTCTATCTCGCTTCCGTCATATTCGGGCAAAATCTCATTGTTTTTTCTGTATTGACGGAATGCTGAAATAATATAAACGTGTCCGTCTATGGCACGGCTACTGATATAATCGCCGCTTTGTCTGCCTTCGTTAACGAGCTCGGGCTTGCTTCTGTCGGTAATATCATAGAAAATACAGATCGTGTCGTTTCCGCCGTTTGTTCCGTTCGTGTATTCGGAAATGACAGCAAGCTTGTTACCGAGAAGCAACATTTCTTTTATAATGTTGCCCTTAAGCTTGGTTTTCGAAAGAATGCTCATTTTTCCGTCTTTTGCTTCGGTAATATAAAGCATTTTGTTTTCGGGCGAGCAGAAATATATATATCTGCCATCGTTTTTAACAATATCGGCCTCCTGAACACCGATCACCTGATTGTTTGTGTCGGAATGCTCGGGAATGTCCTTGTCATAAAAGCTTCCCTCGTAGGTGATCTCATCGTCCGTTTTGACGGTTTCTTCAGCCTGCTCTTCATCGACAACAGCGTCCGGCGCAACTTCTTCTATATAATCGACCTCTGCATTTCCGTTGGCAAATCCGCCGAGGAATCGGTCCGCAATAGAATTTTGGGCACGGTAGTAATCGGAAATAACACCCGTTATCTCGCTTTTGCTGCTTGCGGCTTTAAGCCCAACAAGCTTTCCATAGCCTGTAACGCCCTCTTTTTCGCCGCTGTATCTGAAAAAGTCGTTGACCTTAAACGCGGTAAAAACCGATGCAAAAACCAAAGATAACGCAGCAACGCATATTACCGAGCGTTTAATAAACAGCTTACGTCTTCTTCTTGGGTTGGCTTCTTCTTTCATCGCCGAAAGAGTTTTATTAAGCGCTTCTTCCGACGGGAGCGTTTTGTTCATTGCGCTTTTGTATTTTTTCTCAAACATAAATTTCATCCTTTCTTATTCGCTCTGCTCTTCCGAAAGCTCAATTCTCAAAAGCTTTCTTCCTCTGAACAAAAGCGATTTGACAGCCGATTCGCTTTTGCTCATGGCATCGGATATTTCTTTTATCGCCATGTTTTCGTAATAGAATAAATGAATGGCAGTTGAAATATCCTTCGGCAGTCTCATAACGGCATCGAGCACATCGATGCCATTGTTTTCCCAATAGGGAATATCTTCTTCCGGCAGGGGAACCGTTCTTCTTCTCCATGCCGAAGTGAAGAAGCTGTTGGTTCGGTTAACTGCAACGCGGATAAACCATGCTTTTTCATGCTCGGTGCTTTCGAATTCGGGAGCCGATTTAATAAAGCGCACGAACACTTCCTGCATAATATCCTCTGCATCGTGGGTGTTACCTGTTCGAAGATAGGCTATTCGGTATACTGTGGCAGCGTTTCGTTCAATTACTGCCGTCATCACATCGTCATTGCGCAATTTACGTTGTGGCATCGTTTATCACCGCCTTCATAAAGTAATACCCGAAAAGGAATGATTTGGTTGCAGGGAATTTCAAAAAGATGAAAAATTAAGAAAGCAAAACGGGGCTGCATTACGCGGCCCCGTTAGATGTGTTAGATTTTCTTTTTGTTTTTGATAACTATTTTTATAAACATAACGCCGATAACCGAGATAACAACAAACATGATCGCCGCGGTAATGGCTATCTGTCCGGGGGTCATTCCGCCGTTTGCATCAACGGGAACGTTGCTTTCGTTTTCAGCGCTTGAATCTTCCGAGGCTTCGGGGCTTTCGCTTGAAACGTCTTCGGCGTTTGCAATATACTCGAAGCAGTAATCCGAAATCCACTTGCAGTAATGAGCCTGTCCCTCGGTGTTAAGGTGAATACCGTCGAGGATAATGGTTTCAAGTTTATCCTCGGCAAGCGTGTTGATATCGAGGAAACCGAGCTTGTATTCTTCGGCAAGACGCTTAACGACCTCGTTGTATCTGTCAACGTAGCCTACACCCTCGTCGTCCTTAAGGTTATAAGCGGGAGCGCCGCCGCCGTATTTGGAATCGCAAACGTCGTGAACCGCAACGAGAATGATCTTCGAGCCGGTCTCTTGGATCTTTTCAATTATGGTACGGTAGTTTGCTTCGTATTGGTCAATGGGGGTTAGGTTCTTTCCGCTTGAGGTATCAACCGCCTGATCGTTCATACCAAAGTTAACGATAACAAGATCGGGATTATATGCAATAACGTCTTTATCGATGCGTTTAAGCGCATGAACGGTCGTATCTCCGCCGACACCCGAATTGATAACCTCGCATCCGAGCTCGCCGTAAAGCATCGAAACCCAGCCCTTCCAAGCGGTGATACTGTCGCCGAAGGCAACGATCTTCATATCGCGGAACTGACTGTCGAGCGCGCGCTCGCTGCAAACGATAAAGTCTTTAACCGCCATTACCGATGCGCCGTTTTCGCCTATTGCATAAACGTTAACTGTGTATTTGGAGCCGACGGTAAGATCATCTGCGGATAAGGTAACCGATGTTTCGGTCGTCTTTGTCGAAACAAGTGCGGTTCCGTTGGTATTTACGGTGCTGTCATAAACGGCAACGTAATATTCCTTTGCGCCTTCGGAAGCCTTCCAAGATACGGTAACGTCGGAAACGGTATGAAGCTTTTCTTCGCTGTCGAATTCGGGCGCGGGAATGATTTTGGACTTATCGGGCTCATAACAGCCCTCGGGCTTGGTCTCGCAAATCTTAATGAATGCCTTTGTGGTGAATTCCGAAGAATAATATTTGCTGATATTTCCTTCGTATTCAAAGGTATTCTTTGCAAGATCGATTCCCTCAAGATAAACCTTTGTTCCGATTTCAAGAGAAGGAATGGTGTTATAGAAGAATTTTGCGGTTTCGTTAACGTAGTTGGGCTTGTTGGGAATACCGAGCGCGGGGTAGTCGTTACCGGTGTTTACCGAAACAGCAAAACCGTTTTTGGGAATAACCGCGTTCTTGGCAACGTTGTTTCCGACCGAATCGTTTATCGAAACCAACACATAGGCGTCGTCCTTTTCGCTCCAATCGAACACAGCGACTCTGCACCAGCCGTAGTTGTTGCCCTTGACGGAGATGGTATCGCCGTAAGAGGGGGTGAGAAGCATGGCCTGACCCTCGTTAACGGCACCGTTAATGGCGTTGATACCAAGCTTTATAACGGGCTCCTGTTCGGTTGCGGTCTCGGGGGAATAAGCGGTTGAACCGCTTTCCTTTTCGCCTATCTTAATGAATGCATCGCTTTTGAAATCTTCCTTATACCAAACCTTTCCGTTGGTGCTGACGGTGGCGTTAAGAAGATCGGCGCCGTAAAGATAAACCTTGTCGCCGGATTTGAGAGACGCTGCATAGCTGCAGGAATCGGAAACGGCAGGGGTTGTATAATCGGGATAAGCGTTTGCATCCGCATAAGCGGCATAAGTGTTGGGGTCGCTTTGGTAAAGAGCAGGGTAGTCGTTACCGACGTTGCAACAATAAACAAAACCGTTTTCGGGAATTTGCATATCGCCCTTGGAAGAACCCATTTCGGTTTTTACTTCGACGACCTCAAAGCATTTGTTAGCCGAGCTCCACTGAAACGAAACGGCATTCCACCAATCGAACGAGCCGTATTGGGCAATGGTTCCGTCATCGGATTTGGTGTAAATAACACCGGTTCCTTCATAACCCGCATAGTTAACGTTAACGTGGGTTATAATAAGCTTTTGCGTCGGTGCGCCGTATCCGCTCGCCGATGCAAAAATACAAAGCACGGGAAGCAACAGCGCAAGACAAAGTATAAATGACAGTTTTTTCATAACATCAGCCTTTCAAATGAAAAGAACCGATTAAAGAAGCGAAACAACGGGCTTTCCTTCTTCAAGGCAAGCAAAGATATGTTCGCAGTTCATGAGGAAGCGGGGGTGATGGAACGGGCCCTTCCACATCGAACCCTTCTGGGTGTGAGAAACGGTGCCGTCCTTGTGGAGATAACCATACCATTCACCGTTTTCTTTGTCGGCAAAGTGGCCGAATGCATAGAAGTGTGCCTTTTCAAACCACTTCCAATATTTTTCGTCGCCGGTGAGGCTGTATGCAAGAAGGGTTGCGATACAAGCTTCGTTGTGTACCCACCAAAGCTTCATATCGTGCTCGAGCTGTTCGCAGGGTCTGCCGCTAACATCGGTGAAATAAATGAAACCGCCGAATTCCTTATCCCAGCCCCATTCGAGCGAGAGATCAAGAATCTTAAGTGCGTTTTCAAGAAGCTTCTTGTCGCCGGTATAAATAGCCTGATTCATAAGGAACCAGCTGTTTTCCATAGAATGACCGGGGTTGATGGTTCTGCCTGCAGGGTTATCGATGAATTCGCCGTTGGGGCCGACGGTTTCAAGAACACAGCCAAGCTCGGGCTTGAAGTGGATGTTTATGATAACATCTGCCATTTCCTGAGCAACCTTGGTGTAATAATCTGCCTTTTCGGGATCGCAGCGGCGAAGTGCCTGTGCGCTCGAGATAAGAACCATGGGGATGGAAACGGCTCTTTCTTCTCTGGTTGAAGCATAGCTCTTGGGAGTGATCTTAAAGGGATCGGTGCTTGCATCGTGGAAGATGGAAAGCATCATTTCAAAGCATTCTTCTGCCTTTTTAAGAGCCTCTTTGTCGCCCGACATAACTGCATATTCAGCCATAGAGAGAACGTAGAAGCTTTCGGTGAAGAAATAGCGGCGCTTTCTTAAGGGCTTGCCCTCTTTGGTAAGAGTGAAATACATTCTGCCGTCAGCATCGGCGATATATTTGTCCATAAAGTCTTTACCGAGCTGAGCGGCTTCTTCCCATTCGGGAGTTTTGCCGTAAAGATTGCAAAGACGGGAGAATGTCCAAAGGCATCTGCCCTGGAACCAACCGGATTTATCGGTATTATATGCCTTGCCTTCCTTGTCAACGCTGGTTATGTAGCCGCCGTTTTCTTTGTCGAGAAGATCGCTGTTCATCCAAAAGGGAATACAGTCCTTCATAAGCTGATCGTTATAAAACTTGCGGTAGGATGCGAATGTTGCCTTATCCATATGAAAAATACCTTCCTTGTTTTTGTTTTTATCATTTTAACCCTTATTCGGTCGGAAGTCAATAAAAATATGTATACTTATATAATAATTTATTTGTTTTTGTTCATTCTAAATTGACAAAGACATTTTGCGGTGATATAATTGCTATGATTTGAATGCATTGAAAGGAAAGTGCATAATGAAAAAAGTTTTGTTGCTTTTGTTGGCGGCGGCTTTGTGTTTATCGCTCTGCTCGTGCGATTCGCTTTTAAAAAAAGCAAAATCGTACGTTACCGGAGTTGAAGAATCGGAAATGCCCGACGATTATATAACCTCTCTCGAAAACGAAGATTTTAAATTTGATCTTTATAAAAGCTACGTTAAGCTGACCGCATATATCGGCGAAGCAACCGAGGTTACCTTGCCGACAGAGCTTGAGGGCAAGCCCGTAACCGTTATCGGCTCGCTTTGCTTCTTCGAAACCGTGGGTGTTACCTCGGTTAGTATTTCTTCTTCGATAACAACGATAGAAGAAAGCGCTTTTTATTATTGTGATAAGCTAACGTCGATAGTAATTCCCGATAACGTTACCAAAATCGGCTCGCGAGCGTTTGCGTGGTGCGATTCGCTTGAAACCGTTGTTCTCGGAAGCGGGTTGACCGAAATACCGGATTATTGCTTCAATCATTGTGCCGTGCTATCGGTAATTTCAATACCATCAAATATTAACAATATCGGTCTGCGTGCCTTTTCGTATTGCGAAAAGCTTGCGCAGATAACCGTTCCCACAACTGTCTCCGAAGTTAAAGAGAGGGCGTTTGTGGGTTGCCCTTCGCTTGAGTTTATAACTTTTGAAAACGATTCTGTGGTATTGGGCAAAAATCTGTTTGAAGAATCCGATAAGGTTGTTGTTATCGCGGCGGATAATTCAAGCGGAAAACAGTATTGCGAGCAATACGGCTTGCGTTGGAGCACTTCCAAATCGGTTGAAGCCATCATCCTCGGCAGTTCCGAAAGCTCACAATCCGATGCCTCGGAGGATTCCGAATAAAACTTAAATTAGTAAAAAACCGAAAGGACCAAAATATAATGCAACCTATTTCTTTAAACGAGATCCGCAAAAAGTATCTTGAATTTTTTGAAAGCAAGGGCCACCTTTGCCTTAATTCTTTCCCGCTTGTTCCGCAGGATGACGATTCGCTTCTTCTCATCAATGCGGGCATGGCACCGCTTAAAAAGTATTTCACGGGTGAGCGTGTTCCTCCGCGCAAGCGTGTAACAACCTGCCAAAAGTGTGTTCGTACTCTTGATATCGATAACGTCGGCAAAACAGCGCGCCATGGTACGTTCTTCGAAATGCTCGGCAACTTTTCATTCGGCGATTATTTCAAGGAAGAGGCAATTCCGTGGGCATGGGAGTTTTTAACCAAGGTTATGGGAATTCCCGAAGACAGGCTTTATCCCAGCATTTACGTTGAAGACGATGAAGCCTTTGATATTTGGGTTAAGAACGGAATCCCCGCCGAAAGAATTGTTCGCTTCGGTAAGGATGATAACTTCTGGGAGATCGGCTCGGGTCCCTGCGGACCTTGTTCTGAGATATATTTTGACCGCGGCGAGAAGTACGGCTGCGGCAAGCCCGATTGTAAGGTCGGATGTGATTGCGACCGCTTCATCGAGGTTTGGAACATAGTATTCACTCAGTTTGACAGTGATGGTAACGGAACCTACACCCGTCTTGCTAACCCTAATATCGATACAGGTATGGGTCTTGAAAGACTTGCCTGCGTAATGCAGGATGTCGGCAATCTTTTTGAGGTTGACACCAACAGAAGCATTCTCGATAAGGTTTGCGAGCTTTGCGGCAAGGAATATCACGGCTCTGCCGCTGATAACGATGTTTCTATCCGCGTTATCACCGACCACATCAAAACCGCAACCTTCCTTATCGGCGACGGAGTAATTCCCTCCAACGAGGGCAGAGGATATATTCTCCGCCGTGTACTTCGCCGTGCCGCACGTCACGGAAGACTTCTCGGCATAAAGGGAACCTTCCTCGGTGATGTTTGCGACGTTGTTATCGCTAATAACGGTGAGGCTTATCCCGAGCTTAACGAACGCAAAGAATATATTAAGAAGACCATCAAGGCTGAAGAGGACCGATTCGCTCAAACTCTTGATGCAGGTCTTTCCATTCTTGAAAAGATGCTTGCGGATGCCGAGGCGAAGGGCGAAAAGATACTTTCGGGCGAAAATGTGTTCAAGCTTTATGATACCTACGGATTCCCGATCGATCTCACTAAAGAGATAACCGAAGAAAAGGGGATTGAGGTTGACGAAGAATCCTTCAAGGCGCTTATGCAAGAGCAGAAAAAGCGCGCGCGTGAAGCAAGAGCCAACGTTGATGCGGGCTGGGCAGGCGATGCTCTCGCTATGATAGATAAATCCAAGGCAACCGAATTTGCGGGCTATTCCGAAGCCGAAACCGATTATCAATGCAATATTGAGTATATTATTGCTAACGGCGAAGACGTTGGAATACTTTCCGGCGGAGAGGCTACGATTATTCTCGATAAAACCACGTTTTATGCCGAAAGCGGCGGGCAGATAGGGGATACCGGTTTTATCGAAACCGCAAAGGGCTTGTTCGAGGTTACCGATACTCAAAAAACTCCCGAAGGACAGTATTTACATATCGGTAAGGTTGTAAACGGCACCATCGAAAAGGGAAGTGCGGTTGCAAAGATCGACGTTTATCGTCGCGATGCAATACGCCGCAACCACTCTGCGCTCCATCTTCTTCAGGCAGCGCTTCGCAAGGTTCTCGGAACCCACGTTGAACAGGCAGGCTCTTACGTTACCGATAAATACGGCCGTTTCGACTTTACCCACGGCTCTGCGCTTACTGCCGACGAAATTCAAAGCGTTCAGAATTTGGTTAACGCCGAAATATTCAAGAACTACAGCGTTACTACCGATATAATGACTCCCGATGAAGCTCGTGCGAAAGGTGCAATGGCACTCTTCGGGGAAAAATACGGTTCTTCGGTTCGCGTTGTGTCTATGGGCGATTTCTCGAAGGAGCTTTGCGGTGGCACTCACGTTTCGGCTACCGGTTCGCTCGGATTGTTTAGAATCGTTTCCGAATCTTCTGTTGCCGCAGGTGTAAGAAGAATCGAATGCCTTACCGGTGAAATGGTTCTTGATATGATGCAACATCAGGAAAAGCTTCTTGAAAACGTTAAAAAGACGGTTAAAGCTGTTTCTAACGATGATATCACCGCAAAGGTCGAACAGCTCATCAATGAATCCAAGGCTCTTAAGAAAGAGCTTGATGCGATCAACCGTAAATCCGCTTCCGAGGCTGTTGATAAAGCATATGAATCTGCCGTTGACGTTAAGGGAATAAAGCTCGTTCGCGCAAGCTTTGCCGACGTTACCGTTGATGCGCTTCGCGATTCGGCTGATAAGATAATTGCTAAGGATGAAAACGCTGTTTGCGTATTCTCTACCGTAAACGAAGGCAAGGTTCTTCTGGTTTCCGCGTGCGGCGCAAATGCAGTTAAGAGCGGTGCACACGCAGGCAACCTCCTCAAGGCCGTTTCACCTATTGTCGGCGGCGGCGGAGGCGGAAGACCCAACAGTGCTTCCTCGGGCGGCAAAGATGCTTCCAAAATTCCAGAAGCTCTTGCTGAAGCGGAAAACGTTCTTGCTTCGCAGATAAAATAAGGAGATTATCATGGATTGCTTGTTTTGCAGTATAATTAAAGGCGATATTCCGTCTTCTAAGGTATATGAAGACGATTATGTGTATGCTTTTAAAGATATAAATCCCAATGCAAAGGTGCATGTGCTCGTTGTTCCCAAAACACATATCGATTCGGCTGATTGTATAGAAGAAAGCAATATCGAAGCCGTTTCGAAGGTTATGCTTGCTATTCCGAAGGTCGCTTCCGTTTGCGGCCTTTCGGATGGTTACCGCGTTATCACCAATGTCGGCGAAAACGGCGGTCAAACGGTGAAGCACATTCATTTTCATATTCTCGGCGGAGAAAAGTTGCCTGTTAAACTGGCATAAGGAGACGAAAAATGAAAAAAATGTTTATCGATCCCAAAACCTATCATTATTATCCGCTTGAGGTTGCAGGTCTTAAAAGAGATCTGCCTATCTGCAAGGTGAATGATGATCTGTATATCGGTGCATTCGTTATATTCGGCGACGTTGAACTGACTGTCGCTTGCGCCAAAGCGCTTTGCGAAAAGCTTCCCGAGCACGATGTTCTCATAACTGCGGAGGCAAAGGGTATACCCCTCATTTGCGAGATGGCGCGCATTTGCAACAGCGAGCGCTATGTTGTTGCGAGAAAAGCTCCGAAGCTTTACATGAAAGAGCCGATTGCGGTTGAGGTTCGTTCGATTACAACGGCTTCGCTTCAGATTCTTTATCTTGATAAATCCGATGCAGATTACATGAAAGATAAGCGCGTTGTTATTGTTGATGACGTTGTAAGTAAGGGCGAATCGTTAAGAGCTATAGAACGGCTCGTTGAAAGTGCGGGCGGTAATATCGTCGGTAAATATACGATTCTTGCGGAGGGCGATGCCGCAGACAGAACCGATATAACCTATTTGGAAGAGCTTCCTTTGTTCTTCCCCGAAAAGTAAAGGAACAAGATGTTTAAAAACAGGCGGATTGCGGCTTTAGTGTCGATATTTGCGGTCGGTGTCGTTTTCGGTATTCTTTTAAGAGGTTCCGACACCCTTTATTTTCGTGCCGTATTTGTCGCGCTTGCGGCTGTTTCGGGCGTTATTTGCCTTTTTTCTGCCCGTTTTGAGCGTTCCGAAAGAATAAAGCGTATTTCGGCGGCTGCGTTTGCGGTCGCCGCTTTCTCTTTAGGCGTTTTGAGAGTGTCGGTGCATAATGTCTCTTCCGAGTCGGATATAAGATTTTCGGGTAAATCTGATACCGCGGAATTTATTGTTTCCGAGGTCGCGTCATCATATGTCGATGCGCGCGTTGATTCAAGTGAACTTGGCATTGATAAGGGAGAAAGCGTTCGCATATATCTCGAAAGTATGCCCGAAAATATAGTTGCGGGCGACAAAATAACCGCAAACGCGGTTTACAGATATAACGACAGCATTTATTTGCGGGCATCCGGTATTTCGTTAACTGCAACGTGTGAATCTCTCGAAATTGTTTCGGGCGAATCGTTGCTTTGCAAGGTGCGAAGAAGTGTTGCGGAAAGCAGTTCTTCTATGTATAGCGAGTTTAAATATGCCGATCAAATATCTAAATCGGTTATAGTGGGTGATCGTTCGGATATGGATTCTTACGTTTTTTCGCTATATAACAATGCAGGTATATCGCACGTTTTGGCAATAAGCGGACTTCATCTTTCTATAATTGCGATGGGCGTTTACAACTTTTTGATTTCTTTATCGGTAAAACGCAAAATCTGCGCCGTATTCGGTTTTATAACGGCCGTTGGTTATACTGTGTTGGTGGGTTTTTCCGCAGGTGCCGTTCGTGCCGCTGTGATGCTTTCGGTTCTTTTGCTTTCGCGTATGTTTATGCGGCGCTCCGACAGCTTCACCTCTTTGTTTTTGGCATTGGCGTTGCTCTTGCTTTTTAATCCCTATTCCATGGTATCTGTGGGGCTTCAGCTTTCGTTTTTATGCAGTCTCGGAATTATGCTTGCTGAGCCTCATATAACCGCAATCAACTCTTTCTTTGCCGAAAGAAAACATAGGTCTCACGGATTGGTAACCGTGTTTTATAAGCTCGTGCCGGCATTGATATCGCCTGCAATCGTTTCGTTTTCCGCTTCGGTATTTTCCTTTCCCGTGCTGTTTCTGAGTTTTGATTCGGTTTCTTATATCTCGCCGTTAATTAATATTGTTGCCGTCCCGCTGTTTACCTTGGGCTTAAAATTCGCCTTAGTAGCAGCAATATTTTATCCGTTGTTGCCTTCGGTTGCAAATATAATTGCTATGCCTGCGGGGTATCTTTTCGATTTTGTTACCGATGCGTCGGAACGTCTGTATCAAAGCAATATAGGTAGCATTTCAATGCACGCCCCGTTAATGTTTATTCCCGCGGTTTTGTCTGTTGCGGTTATTGCTGTTTTGCTTTTCTGTTCAAAGCGTAAAAAGAAGGCAGTGCTGATCTCTGCATCGGTATTTTGCGTGTCTTTGATCGCCTGCAGTGCTTTAAATGCAATTAATCTTGCCGACAAAGCCGTTGTTGAGTACGGAAAGGCAAGCGCTGAATATGTATACGTGTATTCGGAAGACACCGACGTTTATATTGATCTGGGCGGTTATGCTGCAAACACACGAGCTGTTTTTGAAAACGGAAGAACCGCGTTGAATGATTATATTATCGTTTCGCTCAATTCGTATGCGCTTAAAAGATTCGAAAATGCGAGCGGAGACGTTAAGATATCGTGCGTTTACGTTCCCGAGCCTAAAAACGCAGAAGAAACTTTTACATATCAAATAATAAAAGAGTTGTGCAACCGCAGGAAATGTGATATAATAAATTATTACGATTCGGTTTCTGCCTTTGCAGGCGGAGTAAAGGTTGCTTTAAGCGGAAGAAACGGCGATCCTGCGAACGAGACCTATATAACGATAGACGTTCTTGAAAAAAGCATTTCGCTGACGGGCAACGGCTACAGTCGTGCGATTTCAAGCGATATTGCTGTTTTGTTCGATGCATATAACGGAAATTATATTGAGCTTAAGGCAGAAAGCATATACGCAAACGAGGAGATCGTTGCTATGACTGCCGAATCACAGCGGCGTTTAAAACCGTTTGATAAGCGATTGCGAATTGAGTTTGACGTTTCAGAAAGCGATTTTGAAATTTATGAGCCTTGATATTCTTAAAACAAGAATAAAAGAGAATAATATATCCGGCGTGTTTCTGCTTTGCGGTCCCGAGGAATACACAAAAGATCATTATGCCAATCTTTTGCGAAAAAAAGTAGATGCTTCGCCTCTGCCGGAATTCAATCATATCTATTTTAATGCCTCTTCTTCAAAGATAAGCGAGCTCGAGGATTCGGCATATTCGCTTCCTTATATGTGGGAAAACAAGCTTATCGAGATAACCGATCTTGAATCTGCTAAGATAACCGAATCGGATATCGAAGATTATTTGCGTGTTTTTTCGGATATACCCGATTATTTAACCATTCTTGCGGTTTTGCGCGCAGATGAGCATACAGAAGAAGCTCGAAAATCAAAAAACAAGGGTGGGTTATCGGGCTTTGTCAGCGCTGTTAAGGACAACGGCCTTGTTGTTGAGTTTGAAACCGAAAAAGCCGACAAGCTTATAACTTGGATAAACCGTCATTTTAACGCAAAGGGCATTAAGTGTGATAATAACGTACCACGCGAGATAATCAACGTTTGCGGAAACGATATGTATATACTCCAAAGCGAAATTTTAAAGCTTACCGAGGTGTTTTCGGGAAAACCTCTAACCGTTTCCGACGTTAGAAAATATTGCTGTGCAAACAGTTCTTCAAAGTATTATGATATCGCAACTGCATTAAATCGCAGAGACATCGTTACCGCCAAGCGTATTCTTGATGATCTTGATCTGAGCAGGGAAGAGATTCCTATGGCGGTTGGTTTTTTGGCAAAGAACTACTCGGAAATGCTTATGATAAAAAGCGGAATCGATTCTGGCAGGGGATATGACGTTATTTCAAAAGATCTTAAAATAGCCTCATGGAAGATAACGAAAATCGCTTCTTCGTTGGGCGCTGTTGATTTAAAAATGCTTTCGTTTGCTATTTCACAGCTTTCCGAACTGGATATGAAGCTTAAAGCCTATCGCGGAAATCCTCGCCGCATACTTGAATTGGCTTTTTATAGGATTTGCACGTATGGAAGAAAAGCTTAAACTTAAATATCCCGTAATTGTAGAAGGCAGATACGATAAAGCAAAGGTGTGCAATATCGTTTCAACTCCGGTAATTGCATTGGACGGCTTTTCGGTTTTCAAAAACGCCGAAAAGCAACAGCTTTTAAAACGGCTTTCGCGCGAGCAGGGGATTATAATGCTAACCGACAGCGATCGTGCGGGAACGTTTCTTCGCGCAAAGCTTAAAGGCATTTTGAAAGGAACTGTTTATAACGTTTACGCCCCTGCAGTTTTGGGAAAAGAAAAAAGAAAAAGCGCTCCCTCTGCCGATGGATTGTTGGGCGTTGAAGGGATTGATTCGAATATACTTTGCGAGCTTTTAAAGCCGTTTGCAAACGGTTCGGCACCGGCTTCTTCCGAAATAACAAAAACTCGCTTTTATGCCGACGGATTTTCGGGCGGAAATAATTCATCCGAACGTAGAAAAAAGCTTTGCAAGTTGCTTTCGCTCCCGGAAAATCTGTCTTCAAAAGCGCTTCTTGATGCAATTAATCTGCTGGTTAGTGAATCCGATTATGAAAACGCGGTGAAGATTATTAATGAAGAATAAAACAGTTGGAATATACACGCTTGGGTGTAGAGTTAATCAGTACGAGTCCTGTGCGATATCCGAAATGCTCGAAGCGCTGGGGTTTGAAGCAACCGGAAAGAATACACAATGTGATTATTATATTGTAAACACCTGCGCCGTTACAGCGGAAAGCGAGCGCAAGAGTCGTCAGCTTGTCAGAAGATGCGCCGCGAAAGGCAAGGTTTTCGTTATTGGGTGTGCTTCTCAGATAAGTGCAGACTTTTTCGATATAGAAAACGTTGTATACGTTGGCGGTTGCCGAGATAAATCAGCCGTTGTTGAGGCGTTGACGAAATACGATTCCGAAAATAGTGAAAATGTCATTAATAATGTCACTTCAATGGACAATGCGCCTTATGAGGAACTCAACCTTTCTTCTGCAGAACATCTCTTTTCGGAATGTCGCGCCTTTATAAAGATACAGGACGGTTGCAACGGCAAATGCAGCTATTGCATCATTCCCAAATGTCGCGGAAAGGTACGTTCGCGCTCTGCGGAAGAAATAATTGCCGAGGCCGAGAGGCTTGTTAAGTGCGGTTATCAAGAAATAATTCTAACCGGCATAGAAGTCGGCGCATATAATAAAATTCCGTTAGGCGAGCTTATAAAGCGCTTGTCGAAGGTCGAGGGCTTAAAGCGTTTAAGACTCGGTTCATTATCACCCAACATAATAACCGAACAGTTCATGAAGGACGTTTCGGGTTGTGAATGCTTCATGCCGCACATACACTTGTCATTGCAATCCTGCAACGATAGAGTTTTAAAGCTTATGTGTCGCCCATATAGAAAGCAGGATATTTTTGATCGTGTATCGCTTATAAGATCATATATACCAAATTGCTCAATATCTGCCGACATCATCGTTGGATTTCCGACCGAAACTGAAGCTGAGTTTGAAGAAACAGCTCTTGCTTTGACCGAGCTTAAGGTATTCCACGTTCATTCATTCCCCTATTCTGAACGAAAGGGAACGCCTGCGGCAACAATGGAGGGAAGCATCCCAAAGCATATTCGCACAGAAAGAAATGCGAGGTTGATTGCTTTATGCAACGGCGTTAAAGAAAGAATTATTGAGAGCTATAAAGGAAATACGACTTCGGTGCTTATTGAAAAAATCGAAAACGGACGGGCAATCGGACATTGCAATGAGTTTATTGAAGCTCAGTTTATTGCCGAGGATGCAAATATCGGTGATATCATAGAAATTTTTATCGATTCATATAACGGCGCACGAATAGAGGGCAGGGTCGTTAAAACGGAGGAACAATATGAATGAAATGAATTTTGGCAACATACCCGAAGAAATCAATGAAAACGCGCCACAGGATACACAGTATATAGATCCGCAAGCCGAAGAGATCAAGCGCGAGCCCACCTTCTCCGAGCTCTTCGATAACGAGCTCGTTAACGGCTTGCATTCGGTTCTGTATAAAAGGATAAATAACGTTTCTATTTCCGATGTTCGTTTGAAGGAAGCGTTTTCTCGCTTTTTATCTGCCGTTGATTGCGGCGAAACGATATCGGTTGCAGAGATCATATATACGGCAGAGGCGGTTCTTAACGGAAAAATGCCCGATGACCATTGCGAAAACCGCATTTATGCTTTCGATCTGCCTTCGGGTGCTTCTGTAAGAGGACTTTCCAAGCTCATGGCAAATTCGGTTAGCGGCTTCTATGCTTTGCCGAATCTTCATAACGGTTTCGCTCTCGATCTTTCTGCATTTGGCGGCGATATTAAGGGGCTTGAAGCAAAGCGCTTTATCGTTGCAAGCGAAAAGAATATGAGAAAGCTTGTTACCGAAGCATCGAAAATGGGAATATACTGCATCTCTGTCGGTTCTATGCTTGCGTCCGAGCAAATCGTTTTAACTAATTACGGAGAAACGATAGCTGTTTTCAATAAAGAAAAAATAAACAGCTCTGACGAAAAAATGTCCGTTTCGCTCGGAGCAAACGAGTTCTCTGAATATCTCAATGGCTATTGCTCGGCTGTGTCCTATCTGCTGTGTGATCAAATTGCTCCCAATAATATGTTGCATTTTTCGCTCGACGGTTCTATCGACAAGGTCTTTGCAAGAGCGCTTGGTTATTTCGATGCGGTTACAAGCTTCAAAAAACCGATAACGAACCTTGTTTATTCGTCGATTACTTCTTCTGTTGTTGCGGTTCCGCGTCCCTTTATTACCGAGGGCAGCTATCTGTATTTGCTTAAGGTTCGCAACGATACAAACGGAATGCCGGAAAAAGCTCATCTCGATCAGCTTTGCTATTATATTTCCGATCGCAAGCGCCTGGGAATAATAAAAGACGCTCTCCCTTTAAGAGAGAACGTCTTGGCACTTATAGAAGGTCTGGGCAGAGAAGGCTTACACTATGTTTCGTTAGCTGAAATCCCCGAAGATTGCTTTGGTATTATCGTTAGCACAAATCGCGGAGATAGCTTAAACGGAGTTAGGTTGGGTTATTTTACAAATATTGAATGATCTCGCCAATGCCGTTTAGTATTATATCGGGCGCGTTGCTTTCGTTAACGTCTTCGATCTTCGTTTCGCCCGAAAGCACAAGAACCGACATTAATCCGTTGTTTTTTCCGAGTGCAATATCGGTATAGAGTCTGTCTCCGACGATTGCCGTTTCCGAAAAATCAACGCCGAACAACTCGCTTATCATATCGGCAGTCTCTTTATGCGGTTTACCGAAATATTTGGGTTCAATACCTGTTGATGCCGTTATCAAAGCAACAATAGCGCCGCTGTCGGGAATGAATCCGTTTTCGGTCGGGCAGTTAAAATCGGGATGTGTGCAATAGAAATCTGCGCCGTTTCGTATAAGATCGCAAGCAATAACCAACTTTTCGTAGGTTAGCGTTGTATCGAATGAAGAAACAACGATTGTTGCATTTTCGGAAAGCTCGATCCCGGCGCTTTTGAACGATTCTTCCAAAGCGGGTGTTCCTACAAGATAAACGGGCTCGCCGCTTCTGTGTCGCTTTAGGTATTCGATCGTAACGTCGCCTGCGGTAACAACGTCGCTTCTGCTTGCGCCGAATCCCATTCTTTCAAGCTTTTCAACATAGTTGTTTGGGTTTTTAGACGCGTTGTTTGTAAAGAAAACAACCTGCTTTCCTTTTTCTCTTGCAGTTTTAACAAACTCTATCGCACCCGGAAGTATCTTGTCGCCGAGATAGATGGTTCCGTCCATATCTAATACAAAAAGCTTTATTTTGTTAAGATCTGATTTTTCCATTTCAAATTCCTTTCAATTCGTTTTTTCTTATTATATCAAAAAGTAAAAAATTTGCAATAGGAGTATCATAATGAGCGGAAAATACTGTATAAGTGTTGATCTTGAGGGCGTTGCGTGTGTTGTCGGTGCCTACGGTCAGGGTCTTGCCGAGGGCACAAAGGGCTATGCCTATGCGGTCAAACAGGGCACGCGTGAGGCTGCATCTGCTGCCAAGGCTTTGTTTGACAGCGGTGCCGACGAGGTTTTGATATGGGATTGCCACGGAAGCGGTGTAAATCTTGATTACGACAAATTTGATCCGCGGTGCCGTTTCGCGTTGGGTGCCGGTAGCCGTATAAGATTCCCGGGTGTTGATGAAAGCTTTGACGGCGTTTTGTTCATCGGTTATCACGCTTACGACACTCCGAAAGCTACACTTGCTCACGCATACTCTTCTTCGACCTTTGTTTCGCATAAAATTAATGGGAAAGAGATCGGTGAGCTTCAGCTGGATGCCGCTATTGCGGGTAAGCGCGGCGTAAAAACAATTTTTGTTTCTTCGGACAACGTTTGTGTCGAGCAAGCAAAAGAAACTTTCCCGTGGGCAAAAACCGTTGTAACAAAGGATTGCTTGGCTTGGAATAACTGCATTAGCCGTCATCCCCAAACGGTATGCGATGATATATATAATAGCGTTAAGTCTGCCGTTGCAAATATAAACGACATGAAGCCTTACGTTATTAAAACACCATTTGAACTATCCGTTACTTATAAAAGAATAGAATATGCACAGGGATGTTCGCTGAGAAATCCCGATAACACCCCGTTTGAAACGGTTGACGCCTACACTCGCAAGGGCATTCTGGCAGATCCCGAGCATTATTTTCAATTTTAAGGAGAATAACAATGCGCAGAGACGAAAACAGAAGAGAGGATATTTTACGGCAACGAGCAGACCGTCAAAGGGCGTTGCGCGTTGTTAAATATATTGATTATCCCTTTATACTGCCCAACAGCCCCGTTGAGCTTGAAGAGGGTTATATCGTCTCGGATAAAGAGACCTGTGATGTATTTGCCTCGTTTGTGTTTAAAAACGTATCGGAAAAGCTGATAAGAAAGCTTAATATACGTTTGGATTGTTATCTGAATCAGAATATTCCTTATCTACATATCGATTTTTCGTATTCGCACGACGACTTAACCTTCGGTATTATTGAAAAGAACGGCATTCGTCTTAAAATACGCGATGCTAACAGGCGACGTACTATTCAAACAAGCGAAAGCTTCGGCGGATGCGTTTTTATACCCTTGCCTGAAAGCTATTTTACAAAGCTTGACGTTATCGTTTCTTCGGTTGAGTTTAACGATGGCTCGGTTGCCGAGGTTAACACCGTTGTGGCGGGCGATACGAAGAAATTTGCCGATCTTGATAATATCAGTAAATTGGTATATTCAAGAGTTAACAAATATGAATCCACAGAATATGAGTTTCCGACAAAGGTAATTCCTCAGTTTGGAGAAAACGTTTGGTTGTGCTGTTGCGGTAATAAAAATCCGTCGTCTCGCGCCGTTTGCGAGCGTTGCGGTAGGGAAAAGGAATGGCAGCAGAATACTGTAACTGCAGAATTGATCGGCGAAACTCGTGAAAAAATGGTTAACGATCCACGTGAAGTTACGCTTCACGATAAGAGTAAATTTAAGCAGAACAAATATCTCGAAACGGAAGCAGAACAAAAGAATAAGATTGCCGAATACGAAAAAGCAATGCGCAATATTGCTGCGGCAGAGAAGAGAAAGAATCGTTTGCAAACAACTTTGATTCCTAGAATATTGCTTTTTGTCGGCGTTATTTTGCTTTTGATTTTTATATTAAAAGTTATTTTAGAGTTAAGGTGATTATAAAGACTATTTTAAGGTAAGCGGTTATAATATTTTTATAATTAATATGCTTACCGCTCATCGACGATTCCCCTTTATCGTCGGTGAATCATAATATCCCCCAAATAATCCCCCCTTTATTGCGAAACACCGTACACTGTACGGTGTTTTGCATTATTTATCGGCGATTATCATTTCTATAAGCTTAACAACAGCGGGGGTAGGCGTAGTGTTTGCCAGAGTGCAAATACCGATTTTTCTTTCAGGCATTATAAAATCTGTTTCAAGTTTAAAAAGTCCCATTGCGCCGAGCGAGGATGCGAATTCTTCGGTAACACAGGCTATTCCGAGATTCTTTTGAGCAAAATCGAATAAAAGATCATGTGAACCCAGTTCGAACTCGGGATTTAACGTAATGCCGTTCGCTTTAAAGAAGCTGTCTGTTGTCTTTCGAGTATTGGATTTCGGTTCAAGCATAACAAGCGGTAGGGAAGCGATATCCTGCATCGAAAGCTTCGTGCCGACAAGGTGGCTGTATTTAGGACCGGCTACAAAAACGTCATGAAGCGCAGAGGCTTCTATAACCGAAAGCGTTGTATAAAGCACTGTATCAATCGGTAGGTTAACAAAGGCAATGTCAACCGCTCCTGAATTCAGCTTAGACAACGTCTCGCCGGTAACGCGGTTTACGATTTCGATTTTAACACCGGGGAAGCGATTGTGAAATTCTTCAAGATAACCGAGAAGGTAGTAGCGTGTAAGAGTATCGCCGGCACCGATTTTGATGCTTCCTTCATCAAGTGATTTCATACGCGCAAATAAATTCTCGGCATTTTCAATTTCGTTCATGCTGCGTTGAGCAAAGCCGAAAAGAAGCTCGCCCTGTGCCGTGAGCTTGGCTCCTTTCTTTCCTCTAACGAAAAGCAAAACACCAAGCTCGCTTTCTAGAGCACGTATTTGTTGGCTAACTGCACTTTGAGTTATGAAAAGCTTTTTTGCGGCTTCCGAAAAGCTTCCGCATAAAGCCGCTATATAAAACGTTTTGTATTGTTCCAACCTTGTATTCATAAGCACACCTTATATAAAGTATTATTAAATATTCCTTGACTTATAATATAGGTTATACTATAATTATATCGTAAAGTCAATATTTGGAGGCTTAATTATGGAAGAAAGACTTATCGGAACAGTTTCTCGCGGTGTAAGAGCACCTATTATCAGAGAAGGTGATGATATCGCGGCAATCGTTGCCGAAAGCGTTATCGCCGCTGCAAAGAGTGAAAACCTTGAAATGCGCGATCGCGATGTTGTTGCAGTAACCGAAGCAGTTGTTGCGCGTGCACAGGGTAACTATGCAACCGTTGAGCAGATTTCCGATGATATATCCGCAAAATTCCCCGAAGGAACCGTTGGCGTTATTTTCCCGATCCTTTCGCGTAACCGCTTTGCTATTTGCCTTAAGGGTATCGCTCGCGGTGTGAAAAAGATCGTTCTCATGCTTTCTTATCCTTCGGATGAGGTTGGCAACCATCTTATCGACCTCGATTCGCTTGATGCCGCAGGAGTTAATCCTTGGACCGACGTGCTTACCGAAGCGAGGTTCAGAGAACTTTTTGGTGTTGTAAAGCATCCCTTCACAGGTGTTGATTATATTGAGTATTATCATGAGCTTATCGAAGCGCAGGGCTGTGAGGTCGAAATTGTTTTGGCAAACGATTGCAGAAAGATCCTCGACTACACCGATTGCGTTTTAACCTGCGATATCCATTCGCGTGAACGCAGCAAGCGCTTGTTGCGTGCGGCAGGTGCAAAGAAGGTTTACGGTATTGATGACGTTCTTACGTCTTCGGTAAACGGCTCGGGCTACAATACTCAGTATGGTCTTCTCGGTAGCAATAAGGCTACTGAAGATACCGTTAAATTGTTCCCGCGTGATTGCGAAGCTGTTGTAGATAGAATCGCAAGAATCCTTAAAGAGAATACCGGCAAAGATATCGAGGTTATGATTTACGGCGACGGCGCATTTAAAGATCCCGCCGGAAAGATCTGGGAGCTTGCAGATCCCGTGGTTTCTCCCGCTTACACCGCTGGTCTTGAAGGACAGCCCAACGAGGTTAAACTTAAGTATCTTGCAGATAACGATTTCAAGCACCTTTCGGGTAAAGAGCTTAAGGATGCTATCAGCGAATATATCCGCAAGAAAGACGGCGACCTTGTAGGTCAGATGGTTTCTCAGGGTACAACCCCCAGAAAACTTACCGATTTGATAGGTTCGCTCTGCGATCTCACCTCTGGTAGCGGTGATAAAGGAACTCCTATCGTTTGGATCCAAGGTTATTTCGATAATTATACTGCATAAGATAAAACCGCTTCGTTTCATAACGAGGCGGTTTCTTTTATGTGAAATGTTTAAGATCAAAACGGATAAAATAAATACCGAGTTATGGATTCCTCTCTTAAAGATGATAAAACTCCGACAGATATTATTTAAATCTGTCGGAGCTTTTTGCTCAATTTTCAAGATCTGATAGTATGCTTCCGCAAAACTCAACAATTTCACTTTTTCTTGCCTGTACCGCTTCCTTGTATTCAATAGAACATAATCCCTTGCTATCGCAACGCGCAATTTCAAGATGACTGTAGAAATGCTCGACGCTTTCAATAATCCGATTGCACTCACGCATACCGGGACCTGTTCTTAGTGCGATGACATACCCTCGTTTACCACTACTAATCTTTGCATGTGGCTCATGGGTATTACACCATGGTGTGCATCTATCAATAAAAACTTTAAACTGACCGGGAACATCTGCCCAATAGGAAGGAACAACAGAAATTATGACATCTGCCCAATCGTACTGCTCTATGATGACTTCTACATCATCTTGCTGGACGCATTTTGCGGTATTATGGCAAATTCTACACCCTTTACAAAAACCGACGATGTAATCATCAATACATATCGTCTTTATTTCGTGTATATCATTCATACATTGGGCAACAATGTTTACAATTTCGGCGGTTGCACCATTCTTAACCGGACAGCAGTTCATCACCAAAACTTTCATTTCTGTTTCCTCCGTTATTCATGCTTTTATAAATTGATTAAAGAGGCAACGCGTTTGTGAGTAAAATACAACGAAGAATATGCTATAACCCGTTTTTTAACATATCGCTTGATATTTTTGAGTTATAATCGGACTTCGTCTGAGTGATATAATTGCATTCGCAATAGTGATATTGAAGCCTATCAGCTTCAGAGCAATTATATCGCCGAACTCGGCATAGCTGAATACCACTCGGCGTTAGGCGAATAAAATTGCGAGACTTCCTTTCGGGAAGTCTCGCTAACTCGGTCTTTTGTTTTATGATTATACTGCAGTAGTGGGTTGTCCGAAGATGGTGTAATATACTTTAACAAGCTTTTCTTGGAACACGAAGTCATACCAAGATTCATAGGCTTCGATAAGAGTGACTTCTTCTTCCTCTTCTTCGCCTTCTTCTTCGGATTCAGCCTCAGAGCTTTCTTCGCCTTCGGCCTTCTCTTCTTCCTTAAGGTAGCCCATTTCGAAAAGCATCTCTTCTCTGGTGAGGCCAAGCTTTTCGCTGTTTTCGGAAATGAAGGCTTCGATTGCATTCTGGATCTCGGTGTTCATCTCTTCCTTCATCTTTGCGGTATATTCGGTGATGCTTTCGGCGATCTTGCCGTCAATCGCTTTTTCAATCTTTCTGGGTGCATTTTTTTCGATCATTTCGGCAAGCTGCTGCTTGTATTTATCAGAGTTCAAAAGCTTCTGAAGCTCTTTGTTATATTCTGCAGAGCCTTCCATTTCGGAAGTTGCCTCGGTGATCTTATCTTCCAAAAGATACTCGTATTTGCCGTCGATAGCTTCCTGAAGCTCTTCGTCGGTGTAGTTTTCATGAAGCGTAGTGTTGATCAACTCATCGGTGAGTGCTTCTTCAACCATTGCCGCGATTTCTTCGTCGGTAGCTTCGGGATTTTCACTTTCAAAGTTCTTCTTAAGCTTGGATTTGAGAGAAGAACGAACTTTGCTCTTCAATTCATCAAGAATGCTTTCTTCTGCTTCGGAACGAAGTGCTTCGCCGCGCGTGTTAATGATTTCTTCGCGAATATTCTCGCTGAGCATGGGCTTGAGTATATCTTCTTCATAGCGCTGGTTCTGCTCTGCGGTTATTTCATCGATTATCGTCTTTTCGATTTCGGAATACAAAGCATCGTAATCAAGCTCAAGTGCGGTGCCGTTCATAAGAGCGGGGTAATACTTGTCAACAACCTTGTTGATAACCCCGATATAATCGGGCTCGTAGATGGTATGCTCGATTTCTTCTTGAGTCACCTCGCCGGTTTCGTCGTTGGTAATGTCAACCTTTTCTTTGTAATCGAATCCTGTAAGGCCGATGGTGTATCCCAAAGAAAGCGAAACTGCAGCATCCTGATTCTGCTGAATTGCGTTCTTCCATTTGTCGGGGTTCTCGTCCTTAAGAGTGTAGGTGATAAAGCAGTTACCGGCGTTGTTGGGATCAATCATATAATCCTCATTAAGTCTGTCGACCTGGCCGTCGTCGGTGAGGATATAATGCTCGTTCTCAACGCCGTATGTGAGAATGTTCATGAGCTGTTCGTCGGTATTTATCGCGGTAACGATTTCCATAACGTCGGTGAGCTCGTTGGAAACAACGTATTTAGAAACGCAGAAAATATTGTCGATAGTGTTCTCGTTGGTAGCGATGGGGTTGGAATAGAGGCTGTATTCGTATTCATAGCCGGTATTTGCCAAGCGCTTGCCGATTTCATCGGTATTACCGCTTTCGATGCGAACTGCATAGCGCGCAGATTCATCTTCAACGGTATCACCACCAAGATAGCCGAGAGCGTTGTATCTTGCGATAATCGAAAGGAATTCAAGTAACGCCTTGTTATCGTAAGCTTCAACAACTTCTTTTGCGGACGAGATCATAGCAGGGAAGCCGTCGTTGGCAAGGAAGTTGATATCGGTGCTGGGCTTGGTGTTCTTTAAAGGAATAACGTCGGGGTTATTAGCCTTAATGGTTTCAAGATAACCCTGAAGATCTTCAATAGAACGAATGGTGTTGGGGTCAACCTTGTGCTGCTCGAGCAGCTCTTTATCAAATACCAAGTAGGTATATTCGCCGATTGCATTATTAACGGGAATACCATAGGTCTTGTTGTTAACCTTAGCGGCGGTAAAGAGGGTGGAGTGAATAGAAGACTTGAGCGCCTTTGCTTCGTTGTTAAGCTTTTCGTCAAGAGCCGAAAGCTTGCCTTCGGTAGCAAGGTTATAGTAGTTCTCATAGCCTCTTACAAGGAAGATGTCGAGTCTCGGTTCGTCGAGTTCGATATCCTCGTTGTTCTCGAGTCTTTCAAGAACACGGTCAATGGTCATGATATCTTCAGAGGTCTCTTCGGAAGATTCTGCAACAGAAGAGTTTTTGTCATTCTTCTTGTTGTTCTTCTTTTCGAGCTGATAAGCTTCCATTTCCTCGAATTTGTCTTCAATAAGCTGATCATACTCGTCTTCGGTAACCATAACAAGCTTAACCATAACCTTTAAACGAATAGAAAGTATACGGTTCAAAGCAAGCTCAACCTGTCTGATTGCTTCGGGAGTGGTACTTTCATCAACGATGGTGTAAAGGGTATATATGCTTGCTTCTGTTTCGGTGAGATCTGCTTCCTTTTGGCATGAGGTGAACATCGGTACCAGCAAAAGAAGCGACAGAAGAATACATAAGATGCCTTTTTTCATTAGGCGGTCCTCCTATTTTCTCAATTATCATACATGAAACATTATACAACGCAAAGGCGATTATGTCAAGGTCAATATGGCAAAATTAAATAATAATAAGTAGGTTTTTATTTCTGACTTGAAAAAATTAATAAATACGAATATAATAAATTCGAGGTGATAAAAATGTTTGCTGAACGCAAGCTCCGCAAGGTGCTTTTGAAGTCTCTTCCGATTGAAACCGAGCGCTTACTTATACGCAATATTGCTTCTTCCGATGCAGACGATATGTATGAATACGCATCAACGGAGGAAGTGTGCAGATATTTACTGTGGAGTCCGCACCTAAACAAAGATGTAACTCGCGGATATATCGAGTATTTGGAAACACGCTATCTAAAAGGCTTGTATGCCGACTGGGCGGTCGTTTTAAAAGAAGAAAACAAAATGATAGGCACCTGCGGGTACGCATCGGTAAATTCAAAAGAAAGAACCTGCGAGATAGGATACGTACTTTCGCAAAAATACCGCAAAAAAGGCTACATGTCTGAAGCGCTTAATGCAGTTTTGGCTTTATCGTTCGAAACGTTGGCTTTCGAAAGAGCCGATTTGAGAATAATAAGCGAAAATACCGAATCGCGCAACTTGGCTGAAAGGAATGGATTTTCGCTTGAACGTGTTTGCGAAAAGGAAATGGAGATAAAAGGGAAATATTGCGATATTGCTCATTATTCAATGACAAAAGAACGTTATTTTGATATAAAAAAATGAAGCGGCAAAATACCGCTTCTTTTTTGAGTGTTAATAAAGCTTAAATAGCGCGGGTAACCTTGCCGCTTCTAAGGCAGCGGGAGCAAACATAAACGTGCTTTACGGTACCGTTGAGATTAGCCTTTACTCTTCTGATGTTGGGTTTCCAACTTCTGTTGGTTTTTCTATGCGAGTGGGAAACATTGCAACCGAATGTTACGCCCTTTCCGCAAACAGAACACTTTGCCATCTATTCCACCTCCACAAGATTTAGCGTAAAAATACGAACAATTTAATATATAACACATTTTGGAGTTTGTCAAGTGTTTTTTTGATTTTTCGTCAAACAAATGTGTTTTTATTTTAAAAAACGCGTTTTATATGCTGTTTGCGAGCTTTGCGATATCGCCTGCACCCATAATAAGCAACAAATCACCTGCATTTAAATTGTCGGCAAGATATTTTTTCACCTCGTCAAAAGTTTCAATATACAGAGCACCGTTGATTTTTTTTGCGAGCAGTTCGGATGAAACCTCGTTTCCGCAAGCCTCGCGTGCGGCATAAAGAGGGCAGAGAATAAGCAGATCGGCATCGTCGAATGATTTTGTAAATTCGTCGAACAGATCTCTTAAACGCGAATAGTTGTGAGGCTGGAATACACAAACAACTCTTCCGTTTGCGATGCCCTTGGCGGCAGAAAGCGTAACCTTGATTTCGTCGGGATGATGTGCATAGTCGTCGTAAACGTCTGCACCGCAAAAGCTGCCCTTGTATTCAAAGCGACGGCCCACGCCCGCAAAGCTGACAATACCTTTTACTATATCTTCTTTAGATAGACCGCAAAGGTCCGAAACCGCAATGGCAGCTAAAGCATTCGAAATATTATGCTCGCCCGGTGCAGAGAGCTTAAGCGATAAATAGAACGATCCGTCTTTATATACGTCGAAAGAAGCAAAGCCGCAGTTGAATATAACGTTTTTTGCAATATACTTAGCATCGGGATTGCCGTTTGCGCTGAACGTTATATGCGTGCCCTTATAGTTCTTTGCAGAAAGAATGCAGTTTTCGCAATCGTAGTTGTAAACGGCGTATCCGTCGGCGCCCGTATTACTTAAATATTGTGCAAAAGAGCTTCTCATATGCTCGATGCCGCTGAAATAATCGGTATGATCAAGCGATACGTTGAGCATAACCGCAATCTTGGGGAAGAAGGATAGAAAGCTATCCTTGTATTCACATGCTTCAAAAATGAAATTATCATCTTTTCCGATCCTATATGTAGAGCCGACGTCGCGCATGACCGCGCCCACAACAACGGTCGGATCGCAACCTACCGCGTTCAAAAATACGTGGCCGAGCATACCGCTTGTTGTTGATTTGCCATGTGTTCCGGCAACGGCAACGGAATTTTTATAGAGCTTTGCGAGCGCACCGAGAATTTCCGCTCTTGAATAAAGAGTTATTCCCGTAGCAACCGTTTGAATCATTATAGGATGGTCTGCGCCAAAGGCGGCGGAATAAATGACAATATCATAATCGTTCAATTGAGTTACGTCGAAATCGTAATATACCGTGATGCCGTTTTTTTCGAGCTTAGCGGTAACCTCGCTCGGCGCTCGGTCGTAACCCGAAACGGTAAACCCCTTTTCGGAAAGTATCATTGCGATGGCTGACATGCTTATGCCGCCGATTCCCAAAAAGTATAATCTCGAGCCGGCTTTTAAATCATATATGTTCAATGAAAACACCTGCCATTAATTTTATAAACCAATATATTATATCACTCTTGTGGAATAAAATAAAGACAAAATTAAACATATTTAAAATATTATTCAATATGCACATTGCATAGAACGAATTTTTGTGTATAATTTTATATTGAGATATTTTGTAAAATACACATTAAGAATGGGGAAAAATAATGGTTAGAGAAGATCTTCGCAATATTGCGATAATTGCTCACGTTGACCACGGCAAAACCACTTTGGTTGATGAAATGCTCAAGCAGGGCGGTGTATTCCGAGATAATCAGGTTACTGAAGACAGAGTTATGGATAATAACGCTCTCGAACGTGAGCGCGGCATAACTATACTTGCAAAAAACACAGCCATTCATTATAAAGACGTTAAGATAAACGTTATCGACACTCCCGGTCACGCTGATTTCGGCGGCGAGGTAGAACGAATTTTAAAAATGGTTAATGGCGTTATTTTGCTCGTCGATGCGGCAGAAGGCCCGATGCCCCAAACCAGATTCGTTCTTCAACGCGCACTGGAGCTTAACCACAAGGTTATTGTTGTAGTTAACAAGATTGACCGTCCCGATGCAAGAATAAGCGAGGTTATGGACGAGATACTTGAGCTTTTGTTCGATCTTGATGCAAATGACGAACAGCTCGAAAGTCCCACCTTGTTCTGTTCGGGAAGAGCCGGTACCGCTTCTATCTCTCCCTATGAGCAGGGAACAGATCTTCAGCCTTTGTTTGACACCATTCTTTCTCACATTCCTGCGCCCGAGGGCGATCCCGACGGTGAACTTCAGCTTCTTGTTTCCTCGATCGACTATAACGAATATGTCGGAAGAATCGGTATCGGAAGAATCGAGCGCGGATGCATAAAGCAGGGCCAAGAGGTTTATATAACCAATTACCATTCCGATGCGGCTCCCAAAAAGACGAAGATAGTTTCTCTTTATCAAATAGACGGTCTCAACCGTGTTCCTGTTCAGGATGCTAAAATGGGCGATATCGTTTGCTTCTCCGGTGCAGAGGATATAACCATTGGTGATACGATAACCTCTATTGCTTGCCCCGAGCCCCTTGAGTTCGTAAAGGTCGGCGAGCCTACTATGGAAATGACGTTTTCGGTAAACGATTCGCCGTTTGCCGGAAAAGAGGGCAAGTTCGTTACCTCTCGCCAGCTTCGCGATCGCTTGTTTAAGGAGCTTCTTAAAGACGTATCTCTCCGCGTTAACGAAGGCGATACCACAGATTGCTTTAAGGTTGCGGGCAGAGGCGAAATGCACCTTTCTATTCTTATCGAAAACATGCGCCGCGAGGGCTTCGAGCTTTGCTGTTCGACCCCGAGGGTTCTTTTCAAGGAGATAGACGGCGTTAAATGCGAACCCTTTGAGTTCGTTTCGGCAGACGTTCCCAACGATTATGTAGGAACCGTTGTTGAAGAGCTCAGCCGAAGAAAAGGCGAGCTTCTTCAAATGAACCCCAACAGCACCGGCACCAGAATGAGAATAGAGTATTCTATTCCCGCACGTTGCTTGCTCGGATACAGATGCATGTTTATGTCTGCAACACGCGGCGAGGGCATCCTCAACACCATATTTGAGGGTTATAAGCCCTTTAAGGGAGATATCCAGATACGTTATACCGGTTCTCTCGTTGCCAGCGAGGATGGCGAAACGACCTCCTACGGTTGCTATAACTCCCAAGAGCGCGGAAACCTCTTCGTATCGCCCGGCATGAACATCTATGAGGGCATGGTTGTCGGCATTAACCCCAAAGCCGAGGATATTGCCATTAATCCCTGCAAAAAAAAGCAGCTAACCGCTATCCGTTCGGCAGGTGCCGATGAAAAGCTTATTCTCACGCCTCCGATAATAATGTCGCTTGAAGAAGCTATCGAGTTTATCGCCGAGGACGAGCTTATTGAAGTAACACCTAAATCCATTCGTATAAGAAAACGTATTCTTAACAAAGAGCTGCGCATGAAAGCCGAAAGCAAGGCTAAAAAGGCTGCGGCAGGTAAATAATAACAAAGAAGCCGCAAGCAACAGCTTACGGCTTTTTTACGTATAAACAAAAACAACGGGCGCCGATTGGCGCCCGTTTCAATTCGAGAACTTAAATTAGTTGAGCTCTGCGAAGTACTTAATGGTACGAACCATCTGAGAAACATAGGAGTTCTCGTTGTCATACCACGAAACAACCTGTACCTGATAGGTATCGTCGTCAACCTTGGAAACCATGGTCTGGGTTGCATCGAAGAGAGAACCATAGGTCATGCCGATGATGTCGGAAGAAACGAGTTCTTCATCGGAGTAACCGAAGGATTCGGTAGCAGCAGCCTTCATAGCAGCGTTGATGCCGTCCTTGGAGATATCAGCACCCTTAACACCAGCGATAAGAATGGTGGTAGATCCGGTGGGGGTGGGGATACGCTGAGCAGAGCCGATGAGCTTGCCGTTGAGTTCGGGGATAACAAGACCGAGAGCCTTTGCAGCGCCGGTGCTGTTGGGAACGATGTTAACAGCGCCTGCTCTGGATCTTCTGAGGTCGCCCTTTCTCTGAGGACCGTCGAGGATCATCTGGTCGCCGGTGTAAGCGTGGATGGTGCACATAATGCCGGACTCGATGGAAGCCAGGTCATTCAGAGCCT
>JAFSGD010000065.1 GCA_017434845.1 Clostridia bacterium | reverse complement strand
CTTATAATGTCTTTTGTTTCCATACGATTACCGCCTTTGATTTCTGTGCATTTATTATATCATATCTCGGCACAAATCGCAAGCAACACGCTGTTGCCTTATCTTTGTCTACTGCAGGGCAATCGTTGAACTTCACTTGTATTTTCGACAATTTTATGTTATTATTAAAATACATCTTGACAAATGAAAATTTTGGAGTATACTACAACGATTTAGCAAGCAATGCTATTTGGACGGGTTGGGGAGAAAAAGGAGAAAGATATGTATCATTACATCGAAGACAAGGAATTTCTGAAACGAATGAAAAGCCTTTGCTCCGACATTGTCAACCAACTTGTACAAAGCATCAATAATGATTCAATGCTGACAGTTGAAGCTCATTTAGTCGGAAGCGGAGCAAGAAATCTCATCACGCAAAACGCTAACGAACCCATCGATCATGACTACAATCTTTGTGTGCTTGAAGTGTTTGAAATTAATTTCAATGACGGTAAAGCCATCAAGGAGCATGTCCAAGAACATTTTGATTTTATTTTAAAAAAGTTTGATTTAGATAATTGCCAAGATTCAACTTCGGCATTATCTACGAATCATATTTACTTTACCAACGGCAACAAAACCAAGTTCAAGATTGACCTTGCTATTGTTCGTGAAAACAGATATGGTTGGGAGCGCCTGATTCACAGAAAAACAGGTTTTGTTGCGTTTGACCAATGGTATTGGAACGAAGCTCCGAGTTCAAGAGGATTGACTGATAAAGTTAGAGATATAAAACGAGAAAACCTTTGGCTCGAGGTGATAGATTTATACCTGGAAAAGAAAAATATGTACCTGCGCCGCGGAGAGAAAAACAATCATCCATCTTTTAACGTGTACATAGAAACCATAAATGAAATTCACTATAAATACTTCCGTTGAAACAAAGGACAAAGGCCTTGACAAACTCCCGATTCAGAGTTAACATACGTACAATGAAAAAACTCCTCACGCACAGCGATTGCCGGTTGTGAGGAGTAATTTTGTATGGGGTCCCCGAAAATCGCAAGATTTTCGGGGAGAAATCTGACCACAGTTTATCCCACTTTGACGCACGGAGCACACGGAAACAGTGGGCACGAGAGGTCTGGAGAGGATCTCGAAATAATTAGAACGCATTAGAAATGATGCGAATGCAGTAGAAACGAGGTTTACGCCGCTGTTTGGGAACAAGACGGTGCACGTTCAACTAATATCGTAAAGGCAAAAAAGGCTCGGGAAATACTATTTCCTGAGCCTTTTTGTTTTCTGCGCAACAATGTTTGAAATCCGATCTATCGAAGTTTTTTGCCGATATACGCAACCGTAAGCATCGGCACAGTCGGCAAGCTATTTACGGAAAGGCATAAATGGTCTTATATTGATATCTTGCCCGATCAAGCTATTAATGTTAATTCCGTTACTGCATTGCCGCAACGATATTTTCGACAGTTATGCGAATCTGTTCCTCGTTTGTAATCGTTGGAATGCCGTCGCCGTCCTGCGCACCGTACATACCAAAATACGCATGACAGCCGCCGTCGATGATAATTTCGGTGAAATCGTTTGGCAGGTTGGACTTGTTCTCGTTATATTTATCACGGTTCATAACCTTATCTTCGCTTCCGAAGACGGAAAGAACGGCAAGATCGGTATCGGATAGGTCTGCCGTGGAATATGAGCCGAGCAGAATAAGACCTTCATAGTCCTCGGCGTTATCGGCAACATAAGATGCCGCCATAGAACCGCCGAGCGAATGGCCGCCTATGTACCACTCATCTATTTCGGGATATTCGTTTTGTATACCGTTTGCGGCATTCACGTCAAGCACGGCAAGATTGAAGGGCATCTCCACAAGCACGCACAGAATTCCTGCCTCTGCGCACGCTTGCATCAACGGAACGTATGACGTATATTCCACCTTGCCGCCGGGATAGAAGATAAAGCCCTTCGTTGCTCCTTCGGGCTCAAACACTACCATATCGGATTCTTCTTTCCACGTTGCGCCCTGCGGCAAAAACGCGCCTATGGCTTCGTTATCCGCGCGGTAATAGCTGCCGAGATAGATAGCGCAAGCTCCTATAATAACTGCAAGAGCAAGAACGACAGATGTTGTG
Source organism: Clostridia bacterium (assembly GCA_017434845.1). Classification (GTDB taxonomy): domain Bacteria; phylum Bacillota; class Clostridia; order Oscillospirales; family CAG-382; genus Coliplasma. Next base: position 9,601 of record JAFSGD010000065.1, on the reverse strand, counting down.
ATTATAAATATTTTTCGTTTGCGTTTATTTGCTGATATTTCCATAGCTTTTTGTTTTTTCTTCTTTGTTTTTAATTCTCTTTTGCCGATAATTTCGGCAAACTTGATTTTGCGATCGATTATTGTTTTTCGAACCGATCGCGGTAATTTCCGTAAAAGCCCGTACTCATATAAACCTTAAGCCCGATTTTGTCGGCTTCATCAAGAACGATCTCGATCGGATCGTCGACGGCAAGCTGCCATTTTTCGGGAAAAATATCGGTTTTGAAATACGCCTTGTCCTTAAGCGCGGTTGCGAGCAAGGCGATCTGATCAAGCCCCGCTTCCTTCATTTCTCGCACCTTGGCGCGCCATTGCGACTCGGTGAAGTTATGGAGCGTATCGTTATAATATTTGCCCTCTTTGGTGTTGTGGTGTCGAAATTCAAACCAGGTTCCCGTTATAGGCTTTGTGTATATCGGTTTCATATTTATTCCTTTTCTATCACTAAATCTTTGATATATCACGAAAGCTCCGGAGCGTTCGCAGACTGATTTGTTTTTTTCTTTTTGGATCTTGTTGCGTCATAGCTTAAATCCACAAGATGACAAAGCAAATCATTGGACACATCGGAGAGAATTACCGATATCCAATGGCGTTTGTTCATGTGATAGGCAGGATAGACACCCTCGAACGCATCAAAAGCGCCGAAAAGCTCTAACGGGATCTTTAAATTGACCACGTCGACGACCTCGTCGCTATCATCTAAAAAACGGCGCCTTGACACGCGCATTAAAAGAGCATACCACTTTTTGTTATCCGTATGTCTAAGCACCGCCGTTTCAAAGCTATCATCGAACGGATAGTCCGCCGAAGTGCCATACCTTCCGGCGCAATATTCAAGAAATTCCTGCTTTGTCATAATCGGTCAAAACTCCAATATTTCCAAATCCTTAACAAACGAGCAGAACGTTACAACTGCATTCTCCATATATAAAGCCTGCGTGTTTTCATTTTCGTTATCCTTATATAAAATCACACAGCAAATACTTAAATTTTAATAAGCTTTAATATCTCGTCTTCGTCGGCGTTGGGAAGAAGAGTTTTGAGATGGGATATTATCTTTTGCTTGGATTCCTCGGGTGCGGTTTTATAGGCGGAGGATATATAATCATATCCGAAGAAATGCTCGGGAGTTGTGTATTGCGCCACGCCCCAGCCGTAAGGGTTGCCGTGCTTATCGAGCATATAAACAAAATCCGCAACGCAAACATAGCTTTGCATTTGAAGCCGAGTGATAACGGTATCGAAGCCCTTATTTCCGCCCTTGACGTAGTTGCGTATCGCTTTTAATTCCTTTGAGAGAATTATTTCGCGTTCTGCGATAGTTTCGTATATATCCTTATCCTTATAATACACCAAGCCGTCGTCGCAACGGGAATCGAAATCGTAACCGTCGCGGCGAAAGTTTACAAAATCGGGAATCCATTTTTTGCTTATATACCCTGCCTTGCCGCCGAAGAACTTGCCATAGATGCAACGCCCGCTTTTTGATGCGGGGCCTTTCCATTCCCAAGGACCTTCAAGGTCGGTAAACCAAAGCTCGCTCGGACACATTTCCTCGATCGAGAAGCCCTTTATTGAATTTTTGAAAAACGGCAGAAAGCCGTAATGCTCGACTGCATCAAGCAGTTCATCGACGTTTCGTATCATTGATTTTCACCTATAAATCAATATCAACTTCGTATTTATCATCAATGAGAATACAGTTTGCGTTATGCTTTTTGGCGAGAGCCCGAAAATGTGCGTTATCCTCCAACACGCTTTCTATAGTGCACCAATCGTCATCCATGCGGTTTTCGATTGCGCTTGCGTGTTTCTTTATATCCGAAAAGTGAGTTTTGATATAATCCTCGCTCATAACGAGGCAATAATATTTGATATTTTCGAGGTAATCGCTTTCGAAATCCTTTTCCCAACCGAAAGGAATATAGCAACCCTCCACAACCAAGTTCTGATCGTTTTCGACAGCGGTTTTGATCATTTCGCGGACGATCGGCCATAGATAAGCGGTCAGCTCGGCATCGTCGCTCATTGGGGTGAGCTTTGTGTTACCGCTGCGAATCAGGCCCATTTTGAGATGATCGATCGAAAGATAGGGATATTTATATTTCTCAAGCAATTTTTGTGAAAGCAGGGTCTTTCCCGTATGGGATGCGCCTGTAATTAAAACAATCATCGTTAAATCTCCGTAGATTTTTACAGCCATTGAATAAAGGCTGTTTTATCTTCGCTGTTATAGCCGGCTCGGCGGTAGAAATTAAGCGTTGATTCTTCCTTTGAGCCGGTTAAAAGCATTATCTTATAGCAGTTTTCGCTTTTTGCCAAATCTTTGGCAAAATCAAGGCAGGCGGTTGCAAGACCTTGTTTTCTGTATTCCTTATCTGTTATAACGTTTTCTATAAGCGCATACGGCTGTTGGGAATGAGTTAGATTGGGCACGATGACGCAAACGCACGATGAAACGATCTTTCCATCCCGCTCGGCAACGATTATATGGTGGTTTTTATCGTTGATGATCTCCTGCCACAGCCGTTTTGTTTCATTTGTTGTTTCCGGCATTGGATTGTTATGAAGCTGGGTATAAAGCTTCATAATGCCGAAATAGTCTTTATTCGTTGCTTCTCTGATCATTTATATTCACCGTTACCTAAGCCTTTTTAACGGCAAAAGCATTCTTGTTTGAGCTTTATAATCGGAAAAACCGTTCTTGCGCGACTGTCGTTTATCTGCCATGGGAATGCTGACAACGAGGAACAGCAAGGTGTTTGCCGCCGCACCTGCGGCAAGATACCAAACGCTTGTTTCCGAACAAACCACTGAAAGCGCCACGCCCCACCACATAAGTATCTCGCCGAGATAATTGGGGTGCCTTGAATGCTTCCAAAGCCCAACGCGTATAAACGCGCCGTTACGGGTTTTGCGGTATTTGTGCATTTGTATGTCGGCGATGCCCTGCATGACCGCCGCACCGAGCGAAAGACAAAGAAACAGCACGCTTGCGATATTTGCCGAAAGCCCTTCTCGGATCGCATAAACTGCAGGCAGGATACAGCCGTAAACCACAAGGGTCGGAACCATATGGATGCCCACGAAATTTATAACGGGATAAAACACACCCGTTTTTTCGTTCAGCATCGTATAGCGCCAATCCTGATGAAAAAGGTTGGCAAACGTATAAGCCCAATTCGCCGTTAAGCGTATTGCCCAAAACGACACGGCAACAAGCAAGAGAACGCCGAGAAGAGTTAGATCCTTGCCGATTGCGAAAGCCGCGAGTATAACGGGCGGCTGAACGCTCCAATAGGGATCGTAGACCGAAGCGTTCTTGAAAATAAGGCTGAAAGCAAAGGTTGCCGCCGTGGCAACAGCATCTGCAATAAGCAGAGACAGCCACCACGAAAAAGACAGTGCGTTATAGGTTGTTATTCCGACGACGGCGGCGATGAGATACACAACGGCAACGGCAACAAAGCTTGCCGCTCGGTTTTGCTTTAATTTTTCCATATTTAACCTTTTAATTTCAAACGTTTTTACTTTTTAAAACCTGCTTTATCACCCAAAGCTGAATTCCCTTGGGAAGAGCGTTCAAAAGCAGAAGCAAGGGGTTGCGATTGATGCTGTATGCAAAGTGCGGGTTGCGTTTGCGCAAAATGCGCATTACCTTTTTTGCGATCTTTTCGGGCGCGATGCTTCTTGCCTCTACCCTATCGACGATCTTTTTAAAGCGCTCGGCATTGCAGGTATAAAGTTTGGTGCTTTCGCAAAACCGATCGAGCGCGCCGGTGGAAACACCGAGCATTCCCGTTGAAACGGCACCCGCGCGAAGAACGGAAACCTTGATATTCTTTAATTGCAGCTCCATGCGCAAAGAATAGGCATATTTATCGAGCGCGCCTTTTGTTACGGCATAGATTCCCGTGAACGGAAGCGGATCGAGCGGGGCGAGCTCGCTTGTGGTTATAATTATTCGCGAGCCGTTTTCCAAAAGCGGCATAAAGGCTTTGTTGACCGCAAAAACACCGCCGAGGTTGATTTTGAAGATTCTTTCGAAATCGGAATCGGTTATTTCAACAAGCGAATCGAGCATATATATTCCCGCAAAATGAACGATAGCAAAAAGGCTGTCGGTTTTGCTTCGGATAAGTTCAAATGCGTTTTTAACGCTGACCGCATCGGTTATATCCGCTTGAATCGGAATGACGTTGTCTTCCGCTTCGCAGGCAAGCTTATCGAGCGCAAAAACGCGAAATCCGCTGTTGGCAAGCGCTTTTGATGCGGCTTTTCCCATTCCGCCGTTTGCGCCCGTTATCAGAATTGATGGTTTCATTTTCGGTTTATTCCTTTATTAATATCCAATATCGCCGACAACCGCAAACAACGCCCAAAGCTTTTCATATCAAACCCGATCCTTTCATTGAGCGAATATAAGTTACACTTTATTGTATCATCCGATTAATCGAATTGCAATAGATGTGTATGTTTTTATTCGTTTTGCTCAAAAGGAAGCGGGCCTATGATTTAAAAGCTTTGGGCGTTGGTTATTTGTTATTTATCTTTGGAAAGCTCGTCGCTCCAATCGGCGTTCAGAGGACGGCTTGCGCGAACGCTGCTTACCGCCGCCGAGACCGTTTCATATAGAGTTCTCGTGCCCACGGGACTTGCCTTATAGTTTGCGGCACGGTCCTTTTCTATGCCGTAGCGCGCCGCAGTTTCGACAGCATCGATGTTTGCGCCGATGAATAGGAAATCCCAGCCGTATTTTTCCTTTTGGCGCTTTATCATTTTCTTCACCTGATCGCTCGAATAGCGGCGGCTTGCGTTTTCCTGACCGTCGGTCGTTATAACGAACAGGGTATGCTCGGGAACGTCCTCGGGGCGGGCATATTTATGGATGTTGCCGATATGGTGTATGGCATCGCCGAGCGCATCGACAAGCGCGGTACAGCCGCGAACGGTATAATCGTTATCGGTCATTTGCGGAATATCGCAAAGCCTTACGCGATCGTGAAGCACGGTGCTTTCGTTATCGAACAGAACGGTTGAAACGAAGCATTCGCCGTCTTCCTTTTTTTGCTTTTCGATCATTGCGTTGAAGCCGCCGATGGTATCGCGCTCAAGGCCCGACATCGAACCGCTTCGGTCGAGGATAAATACAAGCTCGGTAATATTGTTTTTCATAACAGAAAACCTCTCTTTCGTTTGATGCCATGATTTTACATCAAGAAAAGAGAGGTATGGTCGCTTGGTATGCGACAATTTAATCGCAGACCTCGATATAAAAGCTTACGGGGCGAAAGCCATCGTTGCAGGAAAGCATTGCCGATTTGGGATCCTTCATCCAGCCATCATAGAAATTTTCGCCGCCGTGAGCAAGGGTCATAACAAACGGCGAAAGCGTTTCCCATGCGCTGTCGCAAAATCCCTCCGGCTTTTGCCAACCGTTGCATATGAACACCTGCCCTTCTTCTAAATCGCAGGCGTGCTCTATCGGGTTCTCAAACCTTTCGATAAGGTCGCTGTATAAAGCTTTTCTCATAACGGTTATTTTAACTTTTTTCATTTTTCACGCTCCGAGCAGACATTGATCGAAGGCAAACAGCGCTTCGTTGATTTCGAAAACGTTATAGTTTCCCCTGACGATGAAATATTCGATTATGATATCGAATTTGTTACTGTGCGACAACGCAAATCCCGCCTTTTTAAGCAGCTCTTCGGTTTCGGCAAGAGAAAGTTCGAGAGCAACGGCAAATGCGATAACGGTGGGCTTGCTTGGCTTATAATGAATATCTCCGCGTATTTTTGAAAACAGCTTGCGGTCGATATTTGCCTTTTTATAGCATTGCGCATCGGTTATTCCCTTTTCGTCGATCTTGCGCAAAAGCATTTGGGAAAAGCTTTCGTCAAGCTGCTTGAGCTTTTCACCGAGAGAATCGCGTTCAACAGATTCGGAAAGCGATCGGGTTTCAAAGACGCTTCTGCCCGAGTTACTGCTTTTATGACCGCAAGGCATGGACATACGCACACTCTCGAAGCGGAAATCAAAATGTGCTTCAACGTAGTTATCGTCGATATATTCGGCGATATCGGCAAAAAGCTTTTCGCCTATTTTATAAGATGCCTTATCGAAAATGACGATATAGACCTTCATTTCGTTTTCGAGCAGAAAATCGCTTATAACGTTAATCGCCACCCTTAAGGCTTGATCCTTTGGATAGCCGTAAACGCCCGAAGAGATAAGCGGAAACGCAACCGACCTGCACCCGTTTGCCGATGCAAGCGAAAGCGATTCGCGATAGCAGGATTCAAGCAGGGCTTGTTCGCCGTGCTTGCCGTCTTGATATATCGGGCCAACGGTGTGAATAACGTATTTGGCGGGAAGCGAATAGCCGCCCGTTATCTTCGCCTTGCCGGTCTTGCAGCCGCCGAGCGTTTTGCATTCCTTAAGCAGACCAGAGCCTGCCGCGCGGTGAATTGCGCCGTCGACGCCTCCGCCGCCCAAAAGCGATTCGTTTGCGGCGTTTACAATGGCATCCACCGACATTTTGGTTATATCGTTTCTTACTATTTCAAGCGGCATCAAGCATCACGCCTTTCTTTTTTATATCTCTTCATCGGGCTGTTGGCCGTTATGCGCCAACCATTTGCATTCGGTTATCTCCATATCGGTGAACTTCGCCTTGAACGAGGAGTTTTCGGGACTGCAAGCATAGATTCCGAAGCTTACGGTTCTTTCGGCATTGAACATATGGCAGATGCGCATTTGCTTAAACGCCTTGCCGTCGAAAGAGCATTCGATGCAGAAATCATCTTCCCTGCGGCTTAAGCGGAACCAAATTGCTTTTACAGAAGCATCGATATCAACCGATGCCCAATCGGAATAACCGTTATTTGTTACAACGCTTCCGAGGCGCTGTATTGATTCGTTTTCGTATTCAACCGAAGCCTTCAGCCAATTATCGCTGTTAAGATACATTACTATTCCGCTTTGATCAAAGCGAACCTTGGAATCGAATTCGGTTTTTACCGTGAACGAAAAATATTGCTCGTCGGTTTCGGCTTGCAAAACGGGGGCATTATCGTTTCGGAAATGATAATAGGTTCTCTGCCAAAGATCGGTGAAGGGCTCGGTAATGATTTCGATCTTCTGTGCAGAAATACTATATTGCTTGGGTGCTCTTATCCATTTGAGTGATTTGGTGTCGATATTCATCTTTTTTCTCACAGCATCGCAAGTATTTCGGAAGCGTTGGTATCGGGCTTGACCTTGGGCATGATCTTTTCGATGTTGCCCTGCTCGTCAACGATAAAGGTCGTTCTTACAACGCCCATGCTGACCTTGCCGCACATTTTCTTTTCCTGCCAAACGTCATAAGCCTTAATTGCGATAAGCTCGGGGTCGGAAAGCAAAATAAAGGGAAGATTTTGCTTTTCGGCAAATTTTTGATGGGAAGCAACGCTGTCCTTGCTTATTCCGATAACCTCAACGTTTTTATTTTTGAACTCGGAATAAAGACCTGCAAAGGCGCATGCCTGCTTTGTGCAGCCCGAGGTGTTATCCTTGGGATAGAAATAAACGACAACCCTTTTGCCCTTGAAATCGGAAAGCGAAACCTCGGTTCCGTTTTTATCCTTCAGGGTAAATTCGGGTGCTTTTTCACCGATATTTAACATGATTGTTTCCTTTCGCGGTATGAATGAATTTGTTTTTTGGAGTATGACCGATTTTATTATATTATAAACCTTCGAATATTTCAATAGCTTGTTAAAAAGCAGGCGAGACGTTATAAAACAAAAGTCTGCCCCGAACGGTTAACCGTTCGGGGCAGTTTTATAATTATTGGATTTCGTAGGTACCGAGACAATAACGCTTTAAGAGCATATAGTCAACTGAGTTTATGCTGCCGTCGTTATTGATATCAGCCGCGATGTTTGCAAGATCTGAAAGCTGATAGGTTCCGAGAGAATAGCGCTTTAAGAGCATATAATCGAGAGGAGTGATGCTGTTGTCGGTGTTGAGGTTGATATTGCCGACCAAAACCCCGATAACGTCATCTTCTTCGAGCTCGACGTAAGCAACCTCGACTTCATCAAGCCAAATATGGTTAGCCTCTTCTCCGCCGGAAGCGATCTCGAGCTTAACGAAGCGGTTGTTATAGGTTCCGTCGAAAACGGTTGAGGTGGATTTTGCCACACGCTCGATAGGCTTAACTGTTACTGTAATAAGATAGGTCGTCCAGCCGGTCGTGCTGTCGGTTTCAACCGCAGTTACGGTTGTTGTGGACGCAACCTGCTTATAGGTTCCGTTAAGCGTATCGCTGACCGAAACGGTCAAGCCCGAGGGAGCGATAATACCCCAACCGGAATTAGCAGCGGCATAAACGCTGAAGGTATTATAATCGGATGTTGTTCCTACATCGAGAACGATATCAACGGTTTCAGCAAACCAACCCGAATATCTTGCGGTTCCGCCGCCGTAGATACTGCCCTTTACACCGTCGGTGAGCTTGGAAAGATCGTCGGCATAACCGTCATCGCGGGTGTTATCCATAGGATAATAGGTTTTATCGGTGGATATAACATTGTAATTGGCTTTGGCAACGTTGTTATAGCCGTATTTTTCCATAAGAGCGGGATAATCCTTATAGGCAACGTTAACGTCGAGCATATCAAGGCCGATGCCGTCATACTCGTAGCCATAGAAGGAATACTGCCACATAGCGCATTCGTCGCTGAGGTTATGAGTGGAGGGGTTATAATCGCTGACAGAGGTTGACGAGGTTACCCATGCGAGCCAGAAATCATAGGTGTTGAGAAGCTCGGTGGAAACGCCGTCGTAAAGGTTATAGTTACCGTACATTCCGGGGAAATATCCGTTTTCTACCATTGTGTCGCACCAACCGTAGCAAACGTTCGAAAGCGCGGTCTCGCCGAGAGCGAGCTGATCGGATTCTTCGATATCGATATAGACGGGGTATTCGAAATACATATCATACTGCTCGATAACGTCTATAACGAATTCGGCATCGGCAACTGCATCGGCATAGGTTAGCGAATAGGAATAGAAATACAAGCCAACCGGCATGCCCGCTTCGCGTGCCATGTTATAATAGGTTATGAAGTGAGGATCGTAATATCTGCCGTCGGCATCCTCGCTGCCGAAACGGAGGATTACGAAATCGCATCCGTCGGCTTTCATTTTTTCAAAATCAACGAGAGAATAATCGGCGTCGGATTCGGAATAGCCGTCGGAGTTAACGTTCCAGAAGGAAAGGTCGCAACCGAACGCGATGTTGTCGGCATCACCGGGGATGCCTGCGCCCTGAAGACCGTCGGGGGTGGGTTCGGGATCGGGTTCCGGATCGGGATTGGGTTCGGGTTCCGGATCGGGATCGGGTTCGGGTTCCGATGTGTCGGGCTCGGATGTGTCGGGCTCGGATGTGTCAGGCTCGGATGTGTCGGGCTCGGATGTGTCGGTACCGCCTTCGCCGTAAACGGTAAAGCCTGCGGTGCATTTATAATAATCGCTATACCAATTACGTGTGGGAGTTACGGTAGGAACT
>JAFSGD010000064.1 GCA_017434845.1 Clostridia bacterium | reverse complement strand
TGGGGCCTGTTCTCTAAAAAGATCACCAAGATCGGTGCGATTGCAGGTATGCTCTCGGGTCTGCTAACCGTCGGCGGTGCAACCCTGGTTATCACCTTAACCTCAAGCTTCTCGGCGGCTGCGGCTAAATCCCCCGAAATGGGCGTTGCCGCAATGGCAGTTTCGCTTATCGTTGTTCCTCTTGTAAGTGCGTTTACCAAAAACAAAGACAAAAAGCGCGTTGACGGGATCTTCGAATGCTATAACGAAGAATAGTATTAAAAACAAAGAGAGCCTTTCACAATTAAAAGTGAAAGGCTCTTTCTTTTTGTGGAAAATATCCTTATGAGAAGTCTCTCAATACGTTGCCTTTTTAATTTCGACCGTTAGGTTAATAATATATTATTTCGTCTAAAACGTCGCTCATGCCGAAGCCGAGAATGAGCATAAGGATTATAAAGAGGATTCCGATAACCGCACCTACAAGGCAGAAGCACCAATAGGAACGCGCAAAGTTGCGGCGGTTGATGTTGGATTTCTTAAAGCTGAATATTATAAGGAAGACAAAGCCGACGATCGGAATAGCAAACAGAATCTGCAATAAAAAATATTTCCATGCACCGAGCGGCTTGAATTGCTCGGGAAGATCTTCTTCGGTTATTTCGGATTTTTGAGGTGCGCTGTAAGAAGGCTGGCTGTAGGAATATTGCTGAGACATATCGTAGGGCGTTTGCTGAGGAATGTAAGCGAATTGATGATTCTGCTGAGAAGCATCGAAAGCAGTCTGCCGGGGTGCTTCATAAGCAGTCTGCCGGGGTGCTTCATAAGCGGGCTGTTGCGGAGCCTCGTAAGCGGGCTGTTGCGGAGCCTCGTAAGCGGGCTGCTGGGGTGCGCTGAACGCCTGCTGCTCTTCTTCGGAGAGAACAATGGTATCAAAATCAAGTTCGTTATTTACAGGCTCGGGCTGAGGAACTGCCGAGCCGCATTCCTGGCAAAAACGGCTGCCTTCGGGAAGTTGACTGTTACAATTAGGACAATTCATTCTGCAAACTCCTTTTTATAAAAGTATATTTTATTATGCTTTTTTGTTAATAAAATTATAATACTATTTTACCCGTTCGTCAAGAAGAAAAAAGGCTTTTAAGGTTAAAAAACACCTCGAAAGCCTTCTTTTTCAGCCGTTTCAATCAAAAAAATCGTCGATTTTGCAATTCAAAAGCCTCGCAAGCTCGGGCAAGAGCACAATATCGGGAAAGCATATTCGGTTTTCCCATTTGCACACAGCCTGCGGAGTAACGCCCAACAGCTCGCCGAAGCGGCTTTGACTCAAGCCGTTTCTTGCCCTGAATTCCTTGATCTTTTCGGGAATGCAGATCGTCATTTACACCGCCTTTTTTGTTAAAAAAGAATAGGCGCACCTATCCGGTGCGCCTGCGTTGTCTGCTGCCGAAGCTTAATCTACAATAATTGTGCCTCGGCGACCGACAGAACATCGGATATGCGATAATTAACCGCAATATTCGATTTTTTCATATCGATCACCTCCTTGTTGTTAAGTGCTTAAAGCTTACCACGAATAACCTGCTTTGTCAATCAACCGTTGGTTAAAACTCGAAGAACACAGTGTCTTCATCGGGAAGAACGCGGGTTCTCGGATCAAGCTTCAACAGATCGAGCGTGAACTTTTTGCAGGTATCGTTCGCGCCCACCGCACCGTTTATGCGGCAGATGCAAAGGTTGGAATCTTTAATTACAACCGCATTTTCGCAATAGGCGCAAATGCGCTCAATATCGTCGTTTCTTTTTTTCATGATTCCGCCTCCGTTTTTTATATCTTAACCCAAAAAAGCGCGTTTGTCAACCGAAAATAACAGATAAAGCCGTTGTTACCGCGCAGGTAACCGCTTTTCCCGCAAGATACGGGCGAAAAGAGAGTTTGCCTGCGGTAACGCTTTTAACCTGCAACGCGATCGAAAGGCCCCCGCCTCCTATTGCAAACGCGGTTATCACAAAGCTTTGATCACCGCATTTTGCCGCTGCGGCGCAGCCCGAAGAAAATTCAAGTGCCGATCGAAGCAGAGCTTCTGCGCAGGGCGAAAGCGAAATCGCGCTTGCCACTGCGCCCGAAGCAACTATGAAAAATACGGCGCAGGCGCAAATCACAAGCATGGTTTGCACGCTGTCGGCAAGCGATTCGCGAAGCCCAACCCTTTCGCTTGTGGCGAAACGGCATTTCGGCAGGCTTTCTTTTCCGAAAATAACAAGCTTCATAATTATCGCCGCGCACAGCGAGCCTATAAGTTGAAAAAACAAAAGTCTGATTCCGACCCGCATATCGCCCGAAATCCCAAGCCCGACAAAGCCCAAAAGAAACGAAACGCTTGTATTGTTGGTAAACGACAACAGGTATTCCGCGTGCCTTTTCGAGATCCTTCCGCTTTCGTAAAGCGAAAGCGCGTTTTTTGCTCCGACGGGCGCGCCGCACAGCGCTCCCGTAATTAAGGCGACCGCTTCGCATCCCGCAATACTCATCAGCTTGTCGGTGAAAGGGTGGGTTATAACGATTTTCGAAAGAACCATATAAATAAACAGCGAGGGTATAAGCGTTCCCGCACAGAATTCAAGAGCCTCGCGGGTCGAATCCGACGCATATTCGGGAAATATAAGCAGATAAACGAAAAGCATCGCCGCCGCGATATCCGAAAGCGTATAAATAATCCTTTTGATCTTCATAAAATCACTCCGCAAAGAGTATATTGAAACGGTGAGTTGATTTATGAAAAGGTTTTCAAAGCTTTCAAGGCTGTTCATGGCAGAGGAGCCGGTCTATATAGAAATAAAAGGAAAAGAAACCGTTCTTGCAGAGGGCTATTGCCGAATTGACACCTATTCCGACAGCGTTATCGTGCTCGGCTCGGAAAACACACGCTTTGCGGTTCGGGGAAAAGGGCTTATGCTAAAGCATTTAAGCTTCGGAAAGATCGCGGTTGAAGGAGAGATAAGCGGCGTTGAATTTATATAAGCCTATACATTTTTGCTTCGGCGAATATGTTTTCGAATCGGATGCCGCATCGTTCGTTCGTTTGTCCTCCGAGGCGGCAAAAAGACGCATTCACTTTTGGGGAACCGAGCTTTCCGAGGGAAGCGTAAGGTTTAAAGCCTCATTGTTTTCCGCCGAGGAAATAGCCTCGCTTTCAAGCGAGCTCGGTGTTAAAGCCGAGCTTATATCAAAAAAAGGCTTTCCGTTTTTCTTCTCGCGCTACCGAAAACGCTTTGGGCTTATTGCGGGGCTTTTCATAGGAATGTTTTTAATGCTTTATTCACAGCTTTTTGTGTGGAAGATAACCGTTTCGGGCAACAGCGCGGTTTCAACGCACGAGATCGAGCAGGCTCTTTCCGAATGCGGAATCGAAGTCGGAAGCTATATTCCCGGCATAAACGTCGAGCGCGATTCAAACAAGCTGTTGCTTACCTGCCGTGATCTTTCCTCGGCGGCGATAAACGTTAACGGAACGCATATTTCGGTTATAGTCCTCGAGCGAACGCACACACCCGAGCTCGACGACGCAACGGGGTTTTACAACGTTGTTGCCTCGCGCGACGGAATAATTCTCGATATCGATGCCGCCGACGGAACGCCCGAGGTTTCCGAGGGAGACGTCGTTTATGAGGGCGAGCTGTTGATAAACTCCTTCGTTATCGGCAACTACGGAACCTTCCGCCCAACACATGCGCGCGGAGCGGTCTATGCGGCTGTTAAAGAGCGGTTTTCGATTGAAATACCGCTGAATAGGATTTCAAAGCACTATACGGGCAACACCGAAACCAAACGAAAGCTCAAGCTTTTGGCATGGGAGATCCCCCTGTTCTTTTCCGAATCGCCGAGCTTTGAATATTTCGATTCGCTTGCAACCGAAAAAAGCATAAAGCTTTTTGGATTTATCGAGCTTCCGTTAAAGCAATATAAGGTGGTTTACAGCGAATATATCCTAACCGAGCAGACAATAGAAGAATCGGTTGCCGAAAGGCTTGCGCTTGAAGAGCTCGATGCGCTTTTGGCAGAGCTTGATTGCGAGGTGCTTTCTTTGAACACTGAGTTCGATTCGAAAAAAGAAAACGGCTTCTGCCTTTTAAAAGCCGAAGCCGTTTTGAAAATGAATATTGCAAAAGAGGTTGTTTTCGATATTAAAAGCAATCAAACGATTTTCGAAAGATTTCCTATTGCGCGAGAGTAGATCTCCATTCCCGTGAAAAGCTCTTTTTCCGAAATGTATTCATCGCGCTGATGAGCGTTTCCGCGCTCCGAGCCGAGATATCCGCGCTCCGATTCGATTCCCGAGCCGAACGCAACCGTGTTGGGAAGCCAGCGTGCATAGGTTCCGCCGCCCATTGTATAGGGCTTGCATTCGATTCCGAGCACGCTCTCGCAAGCCTCGGTGAGCGCCTTTATCTTTTCGTCGTCGGCAGAAACGAAATAACCCTGCGAATCGCCGAAGGCAACGACCTTGCCGCCGAATGCGCTTACGGCATTTTCGACCGAAGCCTTTATCTGCTCAACGGGGGTTTCGGGCAGACTGCGGATATTATAAGATTGAATCAGCTTGCCGTTTGCAAGCGAAATAACGCCGCCGACGCAGGTTAAATATCCGAAATCCTCGTTCGAAGCGTTTATTCCAAGCGTTTTTCCGAGATATTCTGCAGTTGAAGCAGCGATCAAGTCAAACGCGCCTTTGCTTTCGACAACGCCGTTTTCCAAAAGATAGCCGCACAGAAGCGCAATGGCGTTAACGCCCGACTCGGGCATTGCGGCGTGGGCGGCTTTGCCGACCGCTTCGATTTTTATTCCGTTTTCAACCGAAGAAACGCTTATGCTTTTGGTTGAAGCAAGTTTCTTATCGGTCTTGACAACGGCATAAGCGTAGCCCGCAACTGCGTTGGGAACGGTTCCGCCGTTCAGCTCGACGATGCAATCGGGAACGTTGTCGTACTCAACCGCAAGCGAAACGATGGTCTTTTCGCCGATGCAAACGGGAAATTCCGAATCGGGAGTGAAGGAAAACATCGGGGGCTTGCACACCTTAACGAAATATTCAAGGTCGCTGCTTCCGACCTCTTCGTCGCTTCCGAGAATAAGCCTTATCGTAAAGGGAAGCTTAATGCCGTTTTCCTTAAAGAATCTAAGAGTATAAAGCGCCTGTATAAACGGGCCCTTATCGTCGTGAGTTCCTCTTCCGAGAAGCAAGCCGTTTTGGCGGGTGAGGGCATAGGGCTCAACGCTCCAGCCGTCTCCGGCGGGAACAACGTCGAGGTGGCAGACAATGCCTATCTCGCGTTCGCTGTCGCCGAACAAAACACTCATGCAGTGATAATCGTGGTTAACGGTGGTGAAACCGTATTTTTCACAAAGCTCCTTTGCCTTGTCGAGCGCGAGCGCACAGTTTTTGCCGTAGGGATATATTCCCTCGGCATCGCCCGCAACAGAGGGAACAGCGATTATTTCGGCGAGATCGCTTATCGCCTGAGCCTTTATGGCTTCGTCGGCAAAATATTTTTTTGCCGCCTCGTTAATGCTAATGTTATTCAATTTCCGATACCCTCGCGTAGTTTATTAAGTGCGTTGCCGAACTGTTTTTCGGTTTCGCTTATCGAACGGTTCATTTCGTTTTGCCTTATGCGGAATTCCTCTGCCGCGGCAGAGATCTCATCGCATTTACGGCGCGTTTCTTCAACAAGGCGGTTTGCCTCGTCCTCAGCGCGTGCGCGAATTGCCTTTGCCTCGTTTTCGGCATCGGTCTTGGCACGGGTCAAAATAAGCGCCGCTTCCTTTTCGGCGGTTTTGGTTATTTCGGCCGCACGCTTGTCGGCAACAACCATTTTTTCGCCTATTTCTGCGCAAAGCGCATCATATTCTTTTTGCTTTTCGGCAAGCGCCGCCTCGTGTGCCCTTGCGTTTGCTTCTTCCTCGGTGCGAAGCCTTGCCAGCTCGCATCTGAGCTTTTCGCATTCGTTTTCCGCGTCGCGAAGCTGTTCGCCGAGCGCCTTTTGGTTGCTTTCGTATCTGTCGCTCAGGCCGACGATAAAATCATCTACCTGTTGGGGGTCATAGCCCTTGAACGATTTTTTGAAATAGGATTCAGCCAAGATTCGTTACCCTGCCTTTCCGAAAGAACTGTTTTCTATCATTTTATAACATATAACGAAAAAATTGTCAATATTTCGACGGGGAGGAGAAAAATATTCTTTCAGCCATCAAAAATTTAATATGGAGCGCGCCTTTGCTTGCGGCGATATCGGTTATCGGAATATATTTTACCCTTAAAAGCCGATTTTTTATGCCGAAGGCAATAAAAAAGACCGTTTCCGACACGTTGGGTTCGCTTTCAAAGCGCGGGAATGGAATAAGTCCGTTTTCGGCGGTTGCAACGGCGCTCGGCGGAACTGTCGGCGTCGGCAGCATCGTCGGCGTCGGATACGGCATCGCCGTGGGCGGCGCGGGAAGCGTTTTTTGGATGTGGGTATGCTCGTTTTTCGGAATGGGCTTGAAATATGCCGAGATCAAGATCGCGCTTGCCGATCGCGAGCAACGAAACGGAAGCTTTCTCGGCGGTGCGCCGTTTCGGCTTAACGGGCTTGGGCATAAGAAGCTTGCTTTGTTCTTTTGCGTGCTCTGCGTTGCCGCCTCGTTCGGAACGGGAAACGTTACCCAAACGGGTGCGATCGCCTCGTTTCTCGGCTCAGCAGGCGTTTCGAGGGCCGTGTCCGCCGCGGTTTGCGTTTTGGTCGTTGCGCTTGCGGTCTTCGGGGGAAGAAAGCGCATTGCGGGCATAAACAGCGTTATCGTTCCCATAGCCTCGGCGGTTTATATTATTGCGTGCTTGGCGATATTGCTTTCAAACGCGGAAAGAATCCCCGATGCGCTTTCTCGGATAATAACCTCGGCGTTCGGGCTGAAATCGGCTTTTGCGGGCTTTTCTGCCGCCGCAATATCCAAAACTCTGCGAGAGGGATTTGCACGAAGCCTTTTTTCAAACGAAGCGGGCATGGGCTCGTCGCCGCTTGCCCACGCCACCTCGGCAGAGGAAAATCCCTCGGTTCAGGCGGAATGGGGAATATTCGAAATATTTTTCGACACCTTTATCGTTTCAACGCTGACAGCGCTGTGCCTGCTTTGCCTTAACAGCGTTGATGCGGTATCCATGCTTTCCTCGCAGTTCGGAAGTCTTGGCGTTTGGTGCTTCGGTGCACTTTTCGCGGTGTTTGCCTTTGCCTCGGTGATAAGCTGGTGCTATTATGCCGAATGCTGTATTTCGTTCGCGTTGCCGAAAAGCAGGCTCGCGCCTCTGCTTTACCGAATCGCGTTTTCGCTGGCGTCGGCGGCGGGCGCGTTTCTTTCGGGCGGGGCGGTTTGGGATATCGCCGATATTTTAAATGCGCTTATGCTTTTGCCCAATATGTTTTTGCTGTTGAAATGCCGAAAAGAGATCGAAAGGATAGGTTGATATGTGGTATAATGAAGATCTGAACAAGCTTTTTTTCGAGCTGAAAGCCGATAAAAACGGTCTTTCTGCCGAAGAAGCGGCCAAGCGTCTGCTGGAAAACGGGCGAAACGAGCTTTCGGCAGGAAAGAAAAAGAGCTTGCCCCGCCGTTTTTTCGATGCGCTTTTCGACCGCATGACAATAGTTTTGCTTATTGCGGCGGCAATATCCTTTGCAACCTCCTTCTTTTCGGGCGAGGGCTTTGCCGACCCGATAATCATTCTTCTTATCGTTCTGATCAACGCCGTCATAGCGGTTTTTCAGGAAAGCCGTGCCGAAAAGGCGCTCGAGGCGCTAAAGAAGCTGTCGTCGCCCGAAACAGCGGTGCTTCGCGGCGGAAAAATTCGCAAGATACCAAGTGCCGAAATAGTTGTCGGCGATATTTTTCTGCTTGAAAAGGGCGATATAGTCCCCTGCGATGCGCGATTGATCGAATCTAACGAGCTTCTTTTGGATGAATCGGCGCTCACGGGCGAATCGGCGGCGGTGAATAAATCTCACAACGCCGTTTTGGCAAAGGACTGTCCCATATCGGATGCGGCAAATTCGGTGTTTTCCTCGTCAGCGGTGCTTGCGGGCAGGGGAAAGGCGCTTGCTGTTAAGGTCGGAATGCAAAGCTGTGTCGGCGAGATCGCGGGCATGATAAGCGGCGAAAACGAAAAAACGCCGCTGCAAAAGCGCCTAGCCAAGCTAAGCGTGCTTCTCGGAAATATAACCATCGGAATCTGCGCGGTAATTTTTGTGTTTTCTCTTATAAAAGGAATGAATTTCGGCGAAATGTTCATGACCTCGGTTTCGCTTTCGGTTGCCGCAATTCCCGAAGGACTGCCCGCAATAGTAACGGTCGTGCTTTCGGCGGGGGTTCAAACGATGGCGCGCCGAAGAGCCGTTGTGCGCCGTCTGCCCGCAGTTGAAACGCTTGGTTGTGCGCAGATAATCTGCTCGGACAAAACCGGAACGCTCACCTGCAACAAAATGACGGTAACCTCGGTTTTCGGCGACGAGCGCACCTTGAAAAAGGCGTTTGCGCTTTGCAATAACGATTCATCGCCTACCGAGCTTGCGCTCAGCGCCTACGTCGGCGATTGCGAATCGGCAAGAGGCGCTTATCCCCGCGTTGCCGAAATCCCCTTCGATTCGGTGAAAAAATATATGGTAACGGCGCATAAAAGCGAAAAGGGCTATACCGTTTACATAAAGGGCGCGCCCGACGTCGTTTCGGGTTATTGCAAGGCGGGCTTTGAGGATGTGATTCGTCGCGAGACCAAATGCATGACTTCGGAGGCGCTCCGTGTGATGTGCTTTGCGAAATACGAGACCGCGTCTCTTCCGAAGGACCTGCTTTCCTCACGCTTTGAGCTTATCGGGCTTTGCGGAATAACCGATCCGCCTCGCCCCGAGGCAGAAAGCGCGGTTAAAACCTGCAAGAAAGCGGGAATAAGACCCGTTATGATAACCGGCGATCACCCCGAAACTGCGCTTGCAATCGCCAAGAAAATCGGCATAGCCGATAAAAACGGCAAGGTGTTCACCGAAAAAGAGCTTTCGGGCTTGAATGATCGTGAGTTTATAAGAGCTATTGAAAAATGCAACGTGTTTGCAAGGGTAACTCCTTCATTTAAGCTTCGCATCGTTTCGGCGTTCAAGAAAAAGGGCTATGTGGTTGCAATGACGGGCGATGGGGTAAACGATGCGCCGGCGCTAAAAAAAGCCGATATCGGCTGTGCCATGGGAATAAGCGGAACCGAGGTTGCAAAGGAATCGGCGGATATGATCTTAACCGACGATAATTTTTCAACTGTTGTTTCAGCGGTTAGAGAGGGCAGGGGAATCTACGAAAACATTCGCCGTGCCGTTCATT
Organism: Clostridia bacterium; assembly: GCA_017434845.1. GTDB lineage: Bacteria > Bacillota > Clostridia > Oscillospirales > CAG-382 > Coliplasma. The sequence continues at coordinate 15,656 of JAFSGD010000064.1, read as the reverse complement.
TTCTGCTTTCCTGCAACATCGGCGAGCTGTTCACGGTGTTTTTTGCCGTTATAGCCTCGCTTCCGTCGCCGCTTTCGGCAATACAGCTTCTTTGGGTCAATCTAACCACCGATTCTTTGCCTGCAATCGCTCTCGGCTTGGAAAAAGCACCCGAAAGCATAATGGAAAAACCGCCCGTGCGCCCCGATTCGCCCCTGTTTTCGGCAGGCAGGGTTGCACGCATAATCTTCGAGGGCGTGCTTATCGGAACGCTGGCGATAACCGCCTTTTCGGTCGGCTGTGCACTTAACGGATTTTTAACCGGCAGAACAATGTGCTTTCTCGTGCTTGCCGTTTCACAGCTTTTTCATTCGTTCGATCTGCGAAGCGAAAAAAGCGTTTTCTCTCGAGGTAAAAAGAAAAACCCTTTTGTGTTCATCGCCTTCATCTTCTGCTTTGCGATGCAGGCTTCGGTAATTCTGATTCCCGCCGCGGCAGAGCTTTTCGGAGTTGTTCCGCTATCGCTTTCAGAATGGGCAATCTCTGTCGGTCTTTCGGCTATTCCTCTTTTATCAAGTGAGGTTTTCAAAATGTTAAACAAACGTTAACCTTGCGTTAATAAAACAGCGGTAATAATAAGGTTGAATAAGTTCTCGGGAGAATAAAAAAATGGAAAGAAACGTTGCAATAGCAAACCCTGCAATAAAGCTTGCAGATAACGAAATGATAAAAATTCGCGGCAGACACACCGTTGTTAACGGAATGCTCGCGTTCGATTGGACCAACAGCGGCTTTGCCTTTAATTTCATCGGAACCGGCTTTATTCTTTCGCTCGGTGAATATTCCTATGAACAGCCCGCTTACGTAAAAATTATTATCGACGGCGGCCGCCGCCAGCGCTTTGCCGTGGTTAACGGCCAAGAAAAGCTTATAATCGAGGGACTTTCAAACAAGCGCCACCGCGCCGAGGTTTTAAAGGTTACCGAAAGCGACGTGCCTTTGCTGTTCGATACCGTTGCTTTGCTCGGCAAGGATGCGTCTCTTCGCAATCCTCCCTTCGTAAGCCGCAGAAGAATCGAGTTTATCGGCGATTCGATAACCGCGGGCTACGGTGCGCTCGGCGGAGTTAACGACCCCACCTATCAAACCTTCCAGCAGGACGGAACCTATTCCTATGCCTATTTAACCGCGGAAATGCTCGGTGCCGACGGCAGATTCATCTGCAATTCGGGCAAGGGTATCGTTTGCAACTGCGAGGGCAACCGCGAGGACGTAAAGGCGGGTCAGTATTGCAGCTATTTGACCCGAAAGGGAGGCGAATGCAACGACGGCTGGCAGGCAGACGTTGTTGTTATAAACATCGGCACCAATGATTCGGGCGGACCTGCGGGCGAAGAGGAATTCAAGGATGCCGCAAGAGCGCTTATAGAAAAGGTGCGCTCGCGCTACCCCGAATGTATAATTATATGGATGTATGGCTTGATGAGCCAATATTATGCCGAAACGCTTCGAGGATTCATACGCGACTATTCCGAGATAGACGATAAGGTTCATTTCCTTTTCGTTGATACAATGTTCGGAAACGAGCTCGAAACCGGTGCTAACGGCCACCCGAACGTTAAAGCCCACACCCGCGCCGCAAACCTGCTTGCAAAAAAGGTTCGCGCGCTTACCGGCTGGATAACTAAAGAAACAACCGAAGAATAACCGGAAAACATCCGCACTTTAACTCGAAGGGCGGATGTTTTTTATCGGTATTTAAATAACTATTAACGGTTGATTACAGAATTGCACAAAACGTTGTTGACATTGCAAAGCAAATTTGATATAATCAACAATAATAGAAAAATGTATGAGGTAACGAAAAATGAAAAAACTGCTTGCGGTATTTCTTGCCGTATTGTTCGTTCTTCCCATGGCGGTCTTTCAGGGCTCGGCTGTAACGCTTGCTCCTTCGGACGGCTGGAGCGATATGTGGCTCACCCATTTTAATACTCAGTATTCCGAGGGCTCGGGCGCGATCGTTTTGGATGAGGAATTCAACGTTCATCAAACCTGGAAGATCAACTATGCTTTTGCTCCCGTTGCAGAGCTTCCGGGCGTTTATGAAATTGTCGAGATAAACAATTCGCTCGACGGTTCAGCCAACGACGTTGCGGCTGTTCCCGACGGCGGCTTTGTATACAGCCTTAACTACGGTAACGATTATACCGCAACCGGCGGAACTATTAATTACACCAGCGATTCTTGTTCGAATATGATAAATTCGGTAAAGGACGATTGGGCTGTAGGCGATCGCTTCCAGTTTAAGAACCTTAACCTCGAATCGCTTGTTGCGCCCACACTCACTCCCACCACGAATTGGTATGACGATGCATATATCTGCACCGCAAAATACCGCAAATACGTTCCCGGTGAGGAGCCTGTTCGCGAAATGATCACCATTGACGGCGTTCATGACGATAACGGTTGGAATTCTAACGCTTGGCAGGTTATCGACGGCAATACTGCTCATTGGCAGAAGGAATTTGCAGATAAGAGCCTTTCGGCAAAATATCAGATCCGCACCGACGATCTCCGCATCTACGTTGCGGCTGTCGTTTACGGAACTCCTGTTGCAGGCAGCGGTAACGGAAGCGCAACCAACTTCCGCATCTGGTTCAACACCACCTCTACTTCCACTACCTACACTCATTATTTCGACGTTTATTACAGTGCCGAAACAAACGGTGTGGGCGTTAACGTAAAGAACGTTGATGCTTCAACCATCAATGCGGCGCTGACCCTCGGCGAGAGCCAAACCAACATCGAGTTCTCGGTTCCCTTCTCGGCAATCGGCGCGGCAGGTCTTTCCAATATTCCTTATTTCATTTCCTGCTCTACCAACAACGGCACCGAAGAGCCCTGCATTTATTATCCCAAGCTTTATGCAACCACCGATGCGCCCTATGCCAACATGCCTTATAACACATGGTACCGTGCAAACGACGGCGATCTCAATCCCGCGGCGGTTCGCCTTAACGATTTTGAATATACCCTTAAGGCAGACGGAACCTATGAGGTTTCGGGCATAGGCACCTATGCAAGTAACGAAATCGTTATTCCCTCGCAATACAGCGGCATCGCCGTTACCTCGGTTGGCGAAAGAGCGTTCTTCGATAACGCAAGCATAACCAAGGTCGTTATCCCCGACAGCGTTTTGTCGCTCGAAAACTATGCGTTTGCAAAGTGCGCGTCGCTGAATTCCGTTGATCTCGGAAACGGCTTGCAGAAGATCGGCTTTGCGGCGTTTGCGCTCGATACCGCGCTCACCTCAATAAGCTTCCCTGCGAGCTTAACCACCATTGATCGCTGGGCGTTCAACGGATGCAGTAAGCTCGGCTCGGCTGTAACCATTCCCGCAACCGTAACCACCGTTGGCGCAAGAGCCTTCGGTAACTGCGATGCTTTAACCGATATCTTCTGCATGATGGCAGAACAGCCTTCGGGTTGGTCGACCTTGTGGACAGAATATTGCGAAGCCGAGATCCATTGGGTAAGCGGCGGATATATACTCGGCGACCTTAATGCCGACACCTTTGTCGATAGCGTCGATCTCGTTATTCTTGCGGGCATTATCGCCGAAAGCGGCTACAGCGAATATCAGTTCCTTGCAGGCGACACCAACGAAGACGGCAACCTCGATTCCATCGACCTTGTGGTTCTTGCGGGTATGATCGCGGCGGCATAGCTTCCGAATAATTAAAAACCAACAAATAAATAAAAACCAAAAAAGGGGCTTTGTCGAAAGCCCCTTTTTTATAGCTTGAAACCGTTGATGAGCTTTTTAAAACTCGTTTTTTTCAAGCATTTCGGCTGCTTTAAGCGATATTTCCTCTGCCGTTTCGGCGTTTACCGCCTCGGCAATAATTCTGAAGCGCCCCGCTGCGCTCGGATAAACGCTGACTCTGCCCTCGCCGAAATCGAATCCCGCGCTTCTGCCGTTTCGGTTATCTCTTCTGAGACGCGAAATGACCGAGATCATTTTTCCGCTGTCTGCATAAACCGAGCGAGTTGTAACCGAAAACGGCGGCAATCGGTCGGCAAGCTCTGCGATCGAAACGCCGTTTTTTTCGGCAAGACTTGCGGCGGTAAGCGCAAGCAAAACACCGTCGCGCGGGAGTCGGTCCGATGCGGCAAGGGTTCGTTCCTCCGATTCGCTGTCGCCGTAAAATCCGATATCGACCGAATGCCTCTTCAAAATGCGCTCAAGCGTGTCGGGCGTGTCGCGGGGAAGCAGAATTCCGCTTCGCTTGCCTTCGATACAGCATATCGCAAGCAACTGCCAATAAGATATCTCGCGTCCGTCGGGCATAATTGCCTTTGCTCTTTCGCCGTCGGGCGAAATAACGTAAACCGCACCGCCGATATCCTCCGAAAGCCCCAGCTCTTCGGCGCATTCCCGCAAAAATCGGTTTTGCGCGCCGCCTGCGGCATTAAATCGCTTGGGCGGCGAGGTAAAGCTGTTAAGATGCGAAAGATAACGCTTTACCAGCGCGCCGTGCGGAAGCAGATAAACACTGCCCGCGCGGTCGGCGTTTGAGGGCGTTTTCTCGGCAAGCGCGCGAAGCTCCTCACGCGAATAGGGCATTCCGAATTCAGAATAAAGCCTTATTGCCGTTTTGCCGTCTTCTTCCGAAATAAACGCCGTTTTGTTGCCGTATTCCGATGCCGCAAACGCCGCCGCCGAGGCGTTTCCGCCTGAAATGACCGTGCAGTTGCTTCCCGATTCCGCCGCACCGCAGGCGAGCTCGCAGGCGCGGGGAAGTGTCATTCCGCTTCCCTCGGCAAAGGCAAACAGACGGTTGCCGCTTCCCAGCATTTTGCCCAACCGCACGAAAAATCCCTCGTCGTCGGTGTCGGCAATAATATAATCATCGTCCATTTTAAAATCGGCGCGCGGCTTGGGGAAATAATCGTAATGCGATTCGCCCGCAAGCGCACAGCCCGTTTCAACAACGGTTGAGGGCGCAAGCGGTGTTCCGTCGCGAAGCTCTGCACCGGGGCCGATAACACAGCCGGGCGGAATAATACAATCGTTTCCGATAATGGCGTTTTCGCCTACGATGCATCCCCGCAAAACGCTGTTGCCGACAGTAACGTTGTCCATGATAACGCAATGCTCTATCTTTGCGTTTGGGTGAATAGACGTGTGCCTGCCGATACAGCTTTTTCCGTCGTTTACCCAAAGATTACAGCGGTGGTAATCGCCGAACGTGCCTATATCGAACCAATGTCCTTGAAGCTCAAGCCCCGCTATACATTTACCCGAGCGCAAAAGCATAGGAAACAGATCGCGCGAGAAATCGAATCGGCGGTCTTCGGGAATAAGCTCGAACGCACTCTTGGAAAGAAAATAAATGCCCGTATTAACAAGATCGGAAAGCGTGTCGCGGCAGGAGGGCTTTTCACAAAAGCCGCAGATCTTTCCGTTTTCAACACAAACCGACCCGTATTCGCCCGTGTCTTCGGTGCGGCAAAGCAAAATTGCGGCATCGCATTTGCTTTCCAAAAACTTTTTTCTTGCTTCCGAAAGGTCATAGTCAAAAACCGCATCGCCCGAAATAACCAAAATAACGTCGTCAAATCGGCTTTTTATTGCGCCGAGCGCACCTGCGCTTCCAAGCGGCTTCTCCTCGCGGAAAAATTCGGTTACGCCCTCACCGCAATCGGCGTTTTCGAGCTTTTCGGCAAGATACATGGTCGTAACCGCCGTTCTTTCGAATCCGTGCTTTCTCAACAGCTTCAGGTTGCGCGTGAAAAGACTTTCGCCTGCAATGGGAAGCATTGGCTTGGGTAAAGCGTCGGTCAAGGGCGAAAGCCTTTTTCCGAATCCGCCTGCGATAATAACCGAATCAAAGCGTGTTTGTTGATCCATAATACACCCGTCCTTTTTAATTTGTGGTTATTATCGGTAGAATTCGGAAAAATATACGGGTCGTACAAAAAACCGAAATACAAAGCGAATAAATTGTGTTTACAGATTGTTGACAAAGCGGTAAGAAACGGGTATTATAATAATATTATGAAAGTTAACGAAACATTTGCCGACATAAAAATTTTATCACCCGAAGCAAGCCTTGAAAACGGATGTGCCGTTGCCGTCGGAAGCTTCGACGGCGTTCATCTCGGACACCGTTCGCTTATAAAAAAGCTTGTTGCCGAGGCAAAAAGCCGTGGGGTCCCCGCCGTTGTTTTCACGTTTTCGGCAGAAGACAGCCCCAAAAACGGCGTCTTGCTTCTTGCCCAAGAGGATAAGAAAGAGCGCTTGCTTGCTTCTCTCGGTGTTGATGCCGTTGTTTCGGCGCCGTTCAGCGCGGTTCGCGAAATGTCTGCCGAACGCTTCGCAAGGGGGGTTCTTTTCGAAGAGCTCGGCGCAAAATGCGTTGTTTGCGGCTATGATTTTCGCTTCGGTGCCGACCGTGCGGGCGATGCAACGCTTATAAAAAGCCTGCTTTCGCCGAACGGTGTTGCGGTTTATGCCTGCCCCTCGCTTGATATCGGCGGCAAACCGATAAGCTCAACCGATATAAGAGCGCTTATTGCCGAGGGCAGGGTAGAAGAGGCAAACGCATTGCTCGGGCGCGAGTTTTCGTTTTCGTCAGAGATCGTTCACGGCGCATCGCTCGGCAGAACGCTCGGGTTCCCGACCCTTAACCAAAATTATCCAAGCCGTCTTGCGCCTTTGCGCTTCGGCGTTTATGCAACGCTTGCCGAGCTTAAGGGCGTGCTTTATCGCGGCGTTACGAATTTCGGCATAAAGCCAACCGTTCAAAACGGCGCTTTGCCGATAAGCGAAACCTATCTTTTCGATTATTCGGGCGATTGCTACGGTGAAATCGCCGAGATTCGCTTTAAAAGCTTTATCCGCGGCGAGAAACGCTTTTCCTCGCTTGAAGAGCTTAAGGCTCAGGTAGAGCTTGATAAGCTTTCCGCATTAAATCGTTTAACAAAGGAGTAATAATATGAAAAAAACGCGCTTTGTTGCGTTAGCGCTTGCTCTTTCGATGCTGTTTTCTCTGTTTTCTGCCTTTTCGGTGTCAGCTGAGGGCTCTGATGCATCGGAAAACACCGTTCCCGATAACCCCGGCATAACCTCGGGCAACGTTGCGGTCGCATATTGTATCGAGGATAACCAGTTTCTTTGGACCGATCGCATAGATGAAAAGGTCGATCCCGTGGTTGCTTCAAAGCTTATGGCGTGCATGGTCGTTTGCGATATTCTTGCCGAGCGCGGATTGAGCATGGATTCGACCGAGGTGACGGTTACCGAAGAGGCAATAAAAAGCGCGGGCGATATATACGACGTAAGAATCCCCGTTATGGGTCTTAAAAAGGAAAGCGTTTATACGGTTAAGGATCTCCTTTCGGCAACGCTTGTTGCCTGTGCAAACGATGCCGTTGCCGCGCTTGCAAGCTTTTTCGGTCAAACCTATCTCGGCGGAGATATAAACACCTTTGTCGAGCGAATGAACAAAAAGGCTGTAACGCTCGGCTTGGAAAACACAAATTTCGCAAACCCCACCGGTCTTGAAGATCCCGATCAGTATACAACTCCCCGCGAGGTCGTTTTGCTCACCACGGCGTTTTATCGCTATAACGATCTCGTTAACCTTTCAAACGTTGAATCCTTCGTTTTTAATTTGAAATCAACCGTAAGAAACAAAAATTATCTTAAAAGCAATTATTTTGTAAACGGCTTCCTTAATAAAAACGCAATCGGTCTTATTGCGGGCCAGCTCGACCGAAGCGGTAATTACAGCCTTATAACCGCCAGCCAAAAGGAAGGCAGAACCTATATATTCGCGGTTATGTGCGCAAGCGGAATGATAGTTGAAAAGGAAGAGGACAAAATAACCTATTCCTTCGGCGAGGGCAATGCCTATGCCGATATGAACAAGCTTATCGATTGGGTGCGCAATTCCTTTAAATATCTAACCGTTGCAACCACCGACAAGATCGTCGGCGAGCTTCGCGTTAATCTCGGCAGCTCGGCGGATCACGTTATGGTCGTTCCTGCCGAAAATGTAGAAAAGCTTGTTTTGGATATTCCCGATGCAATTCCCGAGGCAACGCTCGTTTATGATGAGACCAGCGTTTATAAAAAAGAATTCAACGGCAAGGATTATGATACGATCGATGCGCCCGTAAGCGCGGGACAAAAGGTCGGAACCATAATTTACAGCTATAACGGCAGAGAGATCGCGCGTGTCGATGCCGTTGCAAGAGAGGGCATCGAATCCGACGGCGTTAAGGCAACGCTCGATAACGCGAAGAACTTTTTGTTCGGCGGAGTTATGAAAACCGTTCTTTACGTTATAGTAGGTCTCGTTGCGGCTTGGATCTTATTCTCGGTGATCATGGCAATAGTGCGCTCGGTTAAAAGGGTTAAGGGCAAAAACGGCAAGAATACCGAAAAAGAGCCCAAAAAGCGCAAAAAGGAAAAAGCCGCCAAAGCGAAAAAAAACGAAAACGACCTCAACGCAACCACACGTGAAATGCGTTAAATTGTGAACAAATTTTTAAATTTAAAATTAGTATTGCATTTACCGAATCTCTGTGGTAATATGTAGTTTAGCCGCCGAAAGGCGATAATTCGCGGTTTGAACCGCTATTTAAGTATATAATTGAAAGGAATATTAATCATGTCTGTAATCGAATACATTATCGGTGCGATCCTTCTTGTCCTTGCAATAGCTCTCGTTGTTTTTATCAGTCTTCAGCAGAGCAAACGCCACGGTCTCGGCAACTCCATCGCCGGCTCGGGTGCTTCCGAATCCTACCTCGCAAAGAACAAGATCGCCAATAAAGATAAGACCTATCAAAAGATCACTCTTGTGCTCGCTGTTCTTCTCGTTATTTTCGTTGTAGCTCTTTACGTTATCGGCGCGGCAGGAAACTCCGATGATACCTCTTCTTCCGTTTCTTCCACCTCTTCTTCCGCCGTTAGCGAAACCTCTTCCGCTTCTTCCGTTGCAGAAAGCTCCGTTGCAGAAAGCAGCGAGGTTGCAGAAAGCAGCGAGGTTGTTGAAAGCTCCGTTGCAGAAAGCTCCGTTGCAGAAAGCTCCGAAGCCGCTGAATAATCAAATAATAAAAGGTTGCCGAATAGAGGCGCACTTCCTTACGAAGTGCGCCTCAGTTATATTCGCCTATCGGCGAGTGATATTGCTTCGCAGTGATATACGGCTATGCCGTGTGATATTCGGCTACGCCGAGTTTTTGTGGCGAATATAATATCACAAAAGCCGTAGGCTTTTATATCACTTTTGCTGCAAGGCAAAAATATCACTGCAAACTTTTAGTTTGCAATATCACTTTTACACACCGAAAAAGAAATGTTATTTTCGGTCAGTATTTACCTTTTTCAAAGTATGTAACCCACTATGACACTTTCAAACTGAAAATGTCATTTTTTATATAAAAAGGAAATAGGGAGAACACTTCTTTATGAAGCGTCTCCCTACGGCAACCTTTTTTCGTTACTTGGGGTATTATTAATATAATTGTAATATTTATATAAAAACAACGCGGTTGACAAAGAAAATGCAATGGTGTATTATTAGATAAATAATCCGAAACGGAATGATAATATGGAAAATAAAAAGAAATCGCTTATAAAAGAGCTTTTGCGCTATCTTGTTGCGGGCGGCAGCGCGTTTGTTTTCGACCTTTTAACCAAAACTCTGCTCAATTCGCTTGTTCTTCCCGAGGATATGGGCCGTTTTTCGGTGTTCGGGTTCGAAACCGAGCTTCGTGTGGCTATTGCAACAACGGCGGGCTTTATTGTCGGGCTTATAGTTAATTATCTTATTTCGATATTTTTTGTGTTCACCACAGAAGATCAGAAAAAACGCGGCAAGGGCGTTAAGCCGTTTCTTATCTATCTTGCCGTTTCGATCGTTGGCTTGCTTGTCAACCTCGGCGTAACCCAGCTTGGCTGTAATTTGCTTTCTGTCAAGCAGGAAAACGTCGTTATGTTCATGTTCGTAAGCTGTGTTGCCGCAGGCGTTGCGTTGATATGGAACTATATCGGCAGAAAAATATTCGTTTATAAGGGGGAATAGCCCGATGGGTAAAAAAGTTGTAATAATCGGCGCGGGCCCCGCGGGCTTGACTGCCGCCTATGAGCTTGTAACAAAATCGAACGAATTTGAGGTTACCGTTCTTGAAGAGAGCAACGACCTCGGCGGAATCTCGAAAACCGTTAACTATAAGGGCAACCGAATGGATATGGGCGGACATCGCTTCTTTTCGAAAATGCCCGAGGTTAACGAATGGTGGGAAAAGCTGCTTCCCATGCAGGGCGCGCCCTCTTATGATGACATAAAGCTCGAACGCGCTTCAACTCTTTCAAACGGCGGGCCCGATCCCGAAGCCGAAGACCGCGTTATGCTTACAAGAGGCAGGGTTTCGCGAATTTTCTTCAACCAAAAGTTTTTCGATTATCCCATTTCACTTAAATGGGAAACCTTTATGAACATGGGCTTGCTTAACGATATTCAGGTCGTTTTCAGCTATCTCGCCTCGGCGGTTCACAAGCGCGAGGAAAAATCGCTTGAGGATTTTTATATAAACCGCTTCGGCAAAAAGCTTTATTCGATGTTCTTTGAGCATTATACCGCGAACCTTTGGGGCAGACATCCCAGTGAGATCGATGCTTCGTGGGGCGCTCAGCGGGTTAAGGGCCTTTCAATAGTTGCAATAATCAAGGATATGCTCGGCAAGCTTCTTCCGGGCAAAAAGAACCGCAAGGTAGAAACCTCGCTTATCGAGGAATTCAAATATCCCAAGCTCGGCCCCGGTCAGCTTTGGGAGATCGCCGCCGACGAATTCGTGAAAAACGGCGGAACGATTCTTAAAAACAGCAGGGTAACCAAGATACATAAAAACGAAAACAATATCATAACCGGTGTTACATATGAAAACGGGGACAGAGAGGTTGTGCTCGATGCCGATATCCTTCTTTCTTCCATGCCGGTTAAAGACCTTGTCGTCGGAATGAACGACGTTCCCGAACGCGAGCTCGCTATCGCAAAGGGGCTTCCTTACCGTGATTATATAACCTTGGGCGTTCTCGTTCCCCGCCTTGCACTTAAAAACAAAACCAAGCGCAAGACTATTTCGAACATAATACCCGATAACTGGGTTTACGTTCACGACAGAAGCGTAACCATGGGCAGATTCCAGATATATAACAACTGGTCGCCTTATATGGTTAAGGATATCGAAAACACCGTTTGGGTAGGTCTTGAATATTTTGTTACCGAGGGCGATGATTATTGGAGCATGACCGAAAAGGAATTTGCCGATATCGCCGTTAAGGAAATGGTTAAAATAGGCCTTATCGAATCGGAGAATATCGTTATCGATTATCACGAGGAGAAGGTTAAAAAGGCTTATCCCGCTTATTTCGATACCTATTCCGAAATCGACACGCTTGTCGAGTATCTAAGCGGTATAGAAAACCTTTATTGCATCGGCAGAAACGGTCAGCACCGCTATAATAACCTCGACCATTCCATGTGCACCTCGTTCGAGGCGGTAAAGAATATTCTTTCGGGTGAAAAGGATAAATCAAACGTCTGGAGCGTTAATACCGAAAAGGAATACCACGAGGAAAAGAAATAAAACTGATCTATCAAAGAAACCGAGGCTGCTTGCTTCGGTTTTTTTGCCCTTTGCGCCTTTTTGTTGTAATTGCACAAAAAGACTTTGCTGTATTCGAACACAATGCAAGAAAGTTTAAAATTCGGATTGACAATCAAGGGTGTTTTGTGTATAATAAAGCCAATAATCAGATTCGAATCGTGCCCGAAAAGCCCGATCGGTAAAAAGCTCGTTGAAAAAGGAGCTTTTTGTTGGTTGTAAAGGCGCAAAAACGCTTAATGCTTTTTCAAAACGGCGGATCAAAAGCCGGAAAATGAAACGAAACAATTTTATTTTTCATTGTAATTGCCCGGTGTCAACGAGGAAAGGAGTGGTGATCCACAATAGAAACCACCGCACAGCATTTCCCATCAAAAAAATTTTTTAAGGAGTCAAAAATGAAGAATTTCAAAAGAATCGTAGCGTCTCTTCTTTCAGTGCTTATGGTTCTCTCTTGCTGCACCGCGCTTTTCTCTATGATCGCGTTTGCAGAAGATGACATCATAACACTCGGTGCGTCCTACGTTCCTTCTCACACCAACTATTGGGCAAACGACTGGACCGCAACCAGCGAAAATCCCGACGCTTCTCTTACCGACGGCGTTAAGGGCACTCTCAATTTTTATGATATTGCCTATACCGCATTCTCCAACGGCGGCTGGGATTCAACTCTTGAAATAGACCTTACTCTCGATAAGGTTTATGCCGTTTCCGGCATCTCGGTTTATTCTCTTACCGAGCCCAGCATGGGCGTTGCAGCTCCCAACTCCGTAACCGCAAAGGTTTCCATGGACGGCGAAACCTGGGTTGACTTTGTCGGCACTGCAGACAAGGCTGAAACCGCAGCAAAAGACGGTTGGGGCAACAACGTAACCCTTACCAAAGATACCATCACCGCTGATGCTGCTGTTAACGCACAGTACATCAAGTTCGTTCTTTACGGCGGCAATTTCTTCTTCCTCGATGAAATCGAAGCATACGGCGCCGAAGCTGCTGCCGATGCTCCCGCATACAAAGAAGGTCTCACTATCGAAATCGGCGACGACGTTAAAACTCACAGAGATTTCGCTGCAACCGAAGCAGGTCTTGCAGACGGTAAATGGGGCGAAAGCGCAGAAGCTTTCTCCGATGCAGACGTATATCTCATGCAGAACCTCGTTTGCACCGATATGTGGCAGAACCCCGAAATCAACTTCATCTTCGGTTATGCCGAAGCAACCACTATCGATACCGTTAAGCTCGGTCTCTATGGCGAATATAACAGCATGGTCGGATATCCCGCAAACGGCGTGTTCCTCTATTCGAGTAACGACGGCGTTGAATGGGAATACGTTGAATACCTCAGCCTTGGCTATGAAATCGCCGAAGGCGACAAGGGCACCGTTATCTCCACCATGACCCTTACCGAATCCGCAACCGCTAAGTACTTCAAGGTTGTTGTAAGCTATCCCGAAAGCCCCTTCGAAGAAAAGGTTATTTGGGAATTCATGGGCTTCACCGAAGTTGAGCTCGCTTCTCTCGCTCCCGAGTATAAAGAAGGCCTCAACCTCGTTTACGGCGAAGACGTTAAAACTCACAGAGATTTCGCTGCAACCGAAGCAGGTCTTGCAGACGGTAAATGGGGCGAAGGCGCAGAAGCTTTCTCCGATGCAGACGTATATCTCATGCAGAACCTCGCTTGCACCGATGCAAGCAAGAACCCCGAAATCGACTTTATATTCAACTATGGCGAAGCTACCAAGGTTAACCTCATTAAGCTCGGTCTCTACGGCGAATATATGAGCATGGTTGGCTATCCCGCAGCCGACGTTAAGATCTCCACCAGCTCCAACGGTATCGTTTGGGAAGAAGCTGCTGTTGCAGATCACGGCCTCGTTATCGAAGAAGCAACCAAGGCAACCTCGATCGCAACCATCAAGCTCGATAAGCCCGTTAACGCTAAGCTCGTTAAGGTTACCGTAAACTTCCCCGCAAGCCCCTTCGAAGAAAAGGTTGTTTGGGAATTCATGGGATTCACCGAAGTTGAACTCGGCTACGAAGCTCCTCCTGCAATCAACCTCGTTGAAGGCGACAACGCCGTAAACGTTCCCGTTGGCGGCGTAGAAGCTACTATCGAATGCGATAAAGAGCTCGTTCTCACTATCGCAGATAACTGGGCAGTTACCGTTACCGTTAACGGCGAAACCTACTGGCCCAACTTCATGAACAGAACCCTCGAGGCTCCTCTCGCTGCAGGCAAGAACGAAATCGTTTTCAATAACGACAGCGAAGAAGCAGTTGACATTGTTGCCGTTATCGGTGCTCCCACCATCGGCGACACTATGGATGATCCCATCGTTATCACCGAACTCGGTGATTACACCGCAAACGTTACCGAAAAATATCCTCAGGGCGTATATTATAAGTATGTTTCCACCTTCACCGGTGAACTTACTCTCACCATCAATACCGAATCCGGCTGGAGCTACGTTATCAATAACATCACCGCATCCAAATACGGCGACAACCACTGGTATGACGATGATCCCGTAGTTTCCTCCGAAACCATCGCTGTTACCGAAGGCGATGAGATCGCATTCATGATCACCACCTATGACGGTTCTTGGAACACTCCTATCGGCACCGTTGACTTCACTCTCTCCGACGGCGAAGAAGAGCCCACCATTCCTGTCATTGGCTTTGACCGTGTAAACCACTATGACTGGACCAACAAAGATTACCAGAGCGAATCGTATCCTGCTACCGCGGCATCTGCAGGCGAAGTTCTTGTTGCGGCATCTTCCGATGCACGCACTGTAGGCGAAATGATCGGCGGCAACTATTTCACTTGGTGGATCAAGGTTCTTGCCGAATGGGACGATGAAGCAGGAACTTTCGTTATCAAAGAAATTGATGCTCCCGACTCTGCCGTATACGAAACATGGACTCTCGGCGAAGGCAAGCTCGTATTCATGATCAACACCGGCTATGCTTCTACCGAGCCCGCAGGCAATGCGGCAGACGCAGAAGCTATAAAGGCTCTTGTTGTTGGCGATAAGCTTTACTTATACGGCGACTATTCCGCAATGCTTGGCGCTTCCGGCGCTCTTTCCGACACCTATGTAACCGTAAACGCTCCTGCAGGCGACGATTACTGGGTAGCTGATGAAACTCCCGCTCCTATCGTTATCAATCCTACCGTTAACTTCAAATATGCTGCAGGCGAAACCGTTCTCGTTCCTTGGACCATGGGCGCAACTCTCGAATCCATCCTCGACAAGCAGTATGAATGGTTCAACTTCGCAGTTCTCGAATGGGATGCAGAAGCAGGCGTATATAAAGTAGCAGAAGTTCTCGAAGGCACTAACAGCAAGGCTGACTGCGATTTCGGTCCTACCGAAATTCCTCAGTACGGCTTCATATTGGGTGCACACAACGACTCCGCTTACCACGAAGTTATCCTTCAGCTCAAGGCAGGCGACGTTGTATATATCTACGGCGAAAACCTCATCGCGGCCGAACAGGCAACCGCTATCGACGCTATCGTTACCAACATCGCTATCGATGGCAAGACCGCGTTCGCTCCCGAAATGGCTCCCGAATACAAAGACGGCCTCAACATCGTTATCAACGACGAGGTTAAGACTCACAGAGATTTTGCTGCAACCGAAGCAGGTCTTGCAGACGGTAAGTGGGGCGAAGGCGCAGACGCATTCTCCAATGCAGACGTATATCTCATGCAGAACCTCGTTTGCACCGACGCAGCTAAGAATCCCGCAATCGACTTCGTATGGAAATATGCAGAAGCAACCGCTATCGATACCGTTAAGCTCGGTCTCTACGGCGAATACAACAGCATGGTCGGCTATCCCGCAAAGGACGTTAAGATCGCAATCAGCGAAGACGGCATCAACTGGACCGAAGTTGCAGTTGCAGACCTCGGCGTTGCAATCGCAGAAGGTGACGTAGGTACCGTTATCGCTACCATGACTCTCGCAGAAGCAGTAACCGCT